>NZ_DATMIO010000172.1:0-10942 GCF_035554235.1 Microbacterium sp.
CCGGCCGCTCGCGATGCCATGGCTGCGCTTGCGCCCGGTGAACGCGTCAAGATCATCGCCGAGGTGAAGCGGGCGAGCCCCTCGCGCGGCGACCTGGCGAGCATCCCCGATCCCGCGCTGCAGGCCGGTCTCTACGAGCGCGGCGGCGCTTCGGCGATCAGCGTGCTGACCGAGGGGCGGCGCTTCAAGGGCAGTCTCGAAGACCTGGTCGCCGTGCACGGGGCGGTCTCGCTTCCCGTGCTGCGAAAAGACTTCATCGCCACCCCGTACCAGGTGCTCGAGGCCCGGGCCGCCGGCGCCGACCTCGTGCTGCTGATCGTCGCCGCCCTCGAGCAGCCGCTGCTCGAAGAGCTGCACGCACTCACCCTGCAGCTCGGGATGACGCCCCTCGTCGAGACGCACTCGGCCGACGAGGTCGCCCGTGCCGCCGACCTCGGGGCGCGGCTGGTGGGAGTGAACGCCCGCGACCTCTCCACCTTCGAGCTCGACCGCGACCTCTTCGGCCGCCTCGCCGATGCCATCCCGGCCGACGCGATCAAGATTGCCGAGTCCGCGGTCCTCCACCCGGACGACGTCGCCCACTATCGGCGCGCGGGCGCCGATGTCGTCCTCGTCGGGGAGGCCCTCGTGACCGGTGACCCCGTCGCCACCCTCCGCGCTTTCCTGGCGGCGCCCGTCGGCGATGCCCTGAGCGAGCGGAGGGGAGCGAAGTGAGCCTGCGCGAGGCCACCGGGCCGTTCTTCGGCGACTTCGGCGGCCGGTACATGCCCGAATCGCTCATCGCCGCGATCGACGAGCTGGCCGCGGCCTACGAGGCCGCGATGGCGGATGACGCGTTCCAGGCCGAATTCGCCGAGTTGCTGCGCTCCTACGCCGGCCGGCCCTCGATCATGACCGAGGTGCCGCGCTTCGCGGAGCACGCGGGAGGTGCCCGCATCTTCCTCAAGCGAGAGGACCTCAACCACACCGGTTCGCACAAGATCAACAACGTGCTCGGCCAGGCCCTGCTCACCAGGAAACTCGGCAAGACGCGCGTCATCGCCGAAACCGGCGCGGGACAGCACGGTGTCGCCACCGCGACGGCAGCGGCCCTCTTCGGGTTCGAGTGCACGATCTACATGGGCGAGGTCGACACCGAGCGGCAGGCCCTGAACGTCGCGCGGATGCGCCTGCTCGGCGCGGAGGTCATCCCCGTCAAGACCGGCTCGCGCACGCTCAAGGACGCCATCAACGATGCCTACCGCGACTGGGTCGCGAGCGTCGAGACGACCAACTACATCTTCGGCACGGCCGCCGGGCCGCATCCGTTCCCCGCGATGGTGCGCGACTTCCAGAAGGTCATCGGCGAAGAGGCCAGGGCGCAGCTGCTCGACGCGCTCGGGCGCCTGCCCGACGCCGTCGTCGCGTGCGTCGGCGGCGGCTCGAACGCCATCGGCATGTTCGACGCGTTCCTCGACGACGCCGACGTGAAGCTCTACGGCGTGGAGGCGGCCGGCGACGGCGTCGACACCGAGCGGCACGCGGCATCCATCGAACGCGGACGCGCGGGCGTGCTGCACGGCGCGAAGACCTTCGTGCTGCAGGACGAGGACGGCCAGACCATCGAGTCGCACTCGATCTCGGCGGGGCTCGACTATCCCGGCGTCGGCCCCGAGCACGCGTGGCTCTCGGCGATCGGGCGCGCCGAGTACATTCCCGCAACGGACGACGAGGCCATGCAGGCGCTCCGCCTGCTCTCACGCACCGAGGGCATCATCCCGGCCATCGAATCCGCCCACGCGCTGGCGGGTGCCCTCCGCCTCGGGCGAGAACTCGGCAGCGACGCGATCATCGCCGTCTGCCTCTCGGGTCGTGGCGACAAAGACATGGACACCGCCGCGCGGTACTTCGACCTTTACGACCGGGACAACGCGTGAGCCGCATCGAACAGGCGCTCGCCGCCGCCGAGGCCGACGGCCGTGGGGCCCTCATCGGGTACCTGCCGGTCGGCTACCCGGACCTTCGGACGAGCATCGAGGCGGCCGTGACGCTCGCCGAGAACGGCGCCGACATCCTCGAGCTGGGGCCGCCCTACAGCGACCCGGTGATGGACGGCGTCCTCATCCAGGAGGCGACGCAAGCCGCCCTCGCGGCGGGGTTCCGCACGCGCGATCTCTTCACCGCCCTCCGCGAGATCACGAGCCGGGTCGATGTGCCCGTGCTCGTCATGACGTACTGGAACCCCGTGCTGCAGTACGGAATCGACCGCTACGCCGACGACCTCGCCGCCGCAGGCGGCGCCGGGCTGATCACACCCGACATCACGCCGGAGTCCGCGGGGGAGTGGATCGCGGCGAGCCGCCGCGTGGGCCTTGACCGGGTCTTCCTCGCCGCGCCCACATCATCGGACGAGCGACTCGAGCTCGTCATCCAGAACTCGACCGGCTTCGTCTACACCGTCTCGACGATGGGCATCACGGGCGAACGAGCGCAGCTGGATGCCGCAGCCCGCACGCTCGTCGCCCGGATGCGGTCGCACGGTGCCGTACGGGCATGCGTCGGCATCGGCATCTCGAACGCCGAGCAGGTCGCCCGCGTGCTGGAGTACGCCGACGGCGCGATCGTCGGCACGGCGCTCGTCCGCGCGCTGCGCGACGGCGGGCTCGGAGGGCTCGGCGAGGCGACCCGTGCCCTCGCCGCCGGCACCCGGCGCACCGAGCCGATCCCCGGCAGCTAGACCGAGCCCCGGCAAGTAAACTCGCACCCATGACTTTCGCGCTCCCGCACGCCCTCACGAGCGTCGCCGCCAGCATCCCGAGCCCTTCGGTGAGCTACATCGACCTCGGACCGCTGCGCATCCACTTCTACGCGCTGTGCATCATCGCGGGAATCATCGTCGCGGTCCTGCTGACGAACTCCCGGCTGACCAAGCGCGGGGCGGAGCCGTGGGTCGTCATCGACATCGCCCTCCTCGCGGTTCCGATCGCGATCGTCGGCGCCCGCATCTTCCATGTCGCGACCCACCCCGGGTTCTACTTCGGCGAGGGCACCGACATCTGGGCGATCTTCCGCATCTGGGAGGGCGGGATCGCCATCTACGGCGCCCTCATCGGCGGCGCCGTCGGAGCGTTGCTCGGATGCCGGTGGACCGGCATCCGCTTCTGGACCTTCGCCGACGCGCTCGCGCCCGGCCTCCTCATCGCGCAGGCGCTGGGACGCTTCGGCAACTGGTTCAACCAGGAGCTCTACGGCCTGCCCACCGACCTTCCGTGGGGCCTCGAGATCGACGCGAACAACCCCGCGTTCCCGCCCGGACTGCCCGAGGGCACGCTGTTTCACCCGACGTTCCTCTACGAGGTCATCTGGAACCTGCTGGGTGCGGCCGTGCTGCTCTGGGCGGGTCGCCGGTTCGTGCTGCAGTGGGGCCGTCTCTTCGGTCTCTACCTGATCTGGTACAGCGCGGGTCGCATCGTATGGGAGTCCATCCGGATCGATCCCAGCGAGATCTACCTCGGCCTCCGGACGAACGTGTGGGCGGCGATCCTCGGCGTGATCATCGGGATCGTGATCATGATCGTGCAGAAGCGCCGCCACCCGGGCCTGGAGCCTTCTCCCTACATGCCCGGCCGAGCGTGGGCGCCCGAGGGCGCTGTACAATCGCAGGGAGCCGACGACTTCGTCGACGTGAGCGAGCCGCCCGCAGCAGAGGTCGGGCTCGCCACAAGCACAGACACAGACACAGCCACAAGCACCGTCACCCCCGCAAGCAAGGTCACCGCTGAGTAAGCGAGCCTCTTTCTCGTACTGCACTCCGCAGAGGGCCGACGTCGTCCCATTTGAGTTCCAACGTGAGGACGGTTGACATGGCATCGAGCCCCCGTCACGGCGCCCTCGGCGCATTCCCCCCCAAGCAGGGCATGTACAACCCTGCCTTCGAAAAGGATGCCTGTGGCCTGGCGATGGTCGCCACGCTCCGAGGCGAGCCCGGGCACGACATCATCGATCTGGCACTGACGGCGCTTCGCAACCTCGAGCACCGTGGTGCCATCGGGTCCGACGCCGGCACCGGCGATGGTGCGGGCATCCTCACCCAGATGCCCGACGCGTTCCTGCGTGCGGTCGTCGACTTCGAGCTGCCCCCGGTCGGCGAGTATGCGGCGGGCATGATCTTCCTGCCCCGCGACGACGAGGCACGCGACGCGCAGAAGCGCGGCATCGAGCACATCGCCGCGTCGGAGAACCTTCTCGTGCTCGGCTGGCGCGAGGTTCCGACCGAAGACGAGAACCTCGGCAAGCTGGCCTTCGCGGCCCGTCCCGTGTTCGAGCAGATCTTCGTCTCCCGGCCCGCCGCCGGCGATGAGCCGGCGCTGTCGGGAATCGCGCTCGACCGCCGCGTGTTCCGCCTTCGCAAGCGCGCGCGCACCGAGCTCGACGCCTATTTCGTCTCGCTCTCATCGCGGACGCTCGGCTACAAGGGCATGGTCACCACCCTCCAGCTCGAACCGTTCTACCCCGACCTGCAGGACGAGCGGTTCGCCTCCGAGCTCGCCGTCGTGCACTCGCGCTACTCGACGAACACGTTCCCGTCGTGGCCGCTCGCGCAGCCCCTGCGCATGCTCGCCCACAACGGCGAGATCAACACGGTCAACGGCAACCGCAACTGGATGCGGGCTCGCCAGTCGCAGCTGGAGTCCGAGCTGCTCGGCGACATCCGTCCCCTCCTGCCGATCTGCACCGAGGGTGCCAGCGACTCGGCGTCGTTCGACGAGGTGCTCGAGCTGCTCACGCTCACGGGCCGCAGCCTTCCCCACGCGATCATGATGATGGTGCCGGAAGCGTACGAGAAGCAGACCGACATCGACCCGAAGCTGCGCGCTTTCTACGACTTCCACTCCGTGCAGATGGAGCCGTGGGACGGCCCGGCCGCTCTGATCTTCACCGACGGCACGCTCGTCGGCGCGACCCTCGATCGCAATGGCCTCCGCCCCGGGCGCTGGACCGAGACCACCGACGGACTGATCGTGATCGGCAGCGAGACCGGCGTTCTCGATTTCGCCCCGGAGCGCATCAAGCGCCGCGGGCGCCTGCGCCCCGGACGCATGTTCCTCGTCGACACGGCCGCGGGCCGCATCGTCGAGGACGACGAGATCAAAGCCGAGCTCGCCTCGCTCGAGCCGTGGCAGGAGTGGCTCGACAAGGGCTCCGTGCGCCTGGCCGACCTCCCCGATCGCGAGCACATCGTGCATCCGATCGCCTCGATCACGCGTCGTCAGCGCACCTTCGGCTACACCGAGGAGGAGGTGCGCATCCTCCTCATGCCCATGGGCCAGACTGGTGCCGAGCCGCTCGGCGCAATGGGCAGCGACACACCCATCGCCGTGCTGAGCGAGCGTCCGCGCCTGCTCTTCGACTACTTCACGCAGCAGTTCGCACAGGTCACGAACCCGCCGCTGGACTCGATCCGCGAGGAGGTCGTCACGAGCCTCAAGCTCGGGCTCGGTCCCGAACGCAACCTCCTGGAGTGGAGTCCCGAGCACGCGCGCACGGTGACCCTGGACTTCCCGGTGATCGACAACGACGAGCTGGCCAAGATCCAGCACATCGACACGGCCCTGCCCGGCCGCAGCTCGGTGACGATCCGCGGCCTCTACCGCGTCGAGGCCGGTCGCAAGGGCATGGAGAAGCGCATCGCCCAGATGTGCCGCGAGGCCGACCAGGCGATCGAGGACGGCGCGGAGCTCATCGTGCTCTCCGACCGGGACTCGAACAAGGACCTCGCGCCGATCCCGTCGCTGCTCATGGTGGCCGCCGTGCACCACCACCTCATCCGCAACGAGACCCGCATGAAGGTCGGCCTCGTGGTCGAGGCGGGCGACGTGCGCGAAGTGCATCACGTGGCGACCCTGATCGGATACGGCGCCTCGGCGGTCAACCCGTACCTCGCGATGGAGACGGTCGAATACCTCGTTCGTGCCGGCTACATCACCGGCGTCACGCCCGAGAAGGCCGTGAAGAACCTGATCTACGCGCTCGGCAAGGGCGTTCTGAAGATCATGTCCAAGATGGGCATCTCGACGGTCTCCTCGTACGCGGGCGCCCAGGTGTTCGAGGCCGTCGGACTCTCAGAGGACTTCGTCGCGCGGTACTTCACCGGCACTGAGTCGAAGCTGGGCGGCGTCGACATCGATGTGATCGCGGCGGAGAACGCTGCGCGGCACGCCTACGCCTACCCCGAGGACGGCGCGGCGCGGGCGCACGAGCGCCTGTGGACCGGCGGCGAGTACCAGTGGCGGCGCGACGGATCGCCCCACCTCTTCAACCCCGACACGGTGTTCCGTCTGCAGCACGCGACGCGGTCGCGCCGGTACGACATCTTCCGCCAGTACACACAGCTCGTCGATGACCAGGCGCAGGAGCTGAAGACGCTCCGCGGGCTGTTCCGGCTCCGCTCCGGCGCACGCAAGCCGGTGCCGCTCGATGACGTCGAGCCCGTCTCGGCGATCGTGAAGCGGTTCTCCACGGGCGCGATGAGCTACGGCTCGATCTCGCAGGAGGCCCACGAGACGCTCGCGATCGCCATGAACTCGATCGGCGCGAAGTCCAACACGGGCGAGGGCGGCGAGGATGTCGACCGCCTGCTGAGCGAGGACCGCCGGAGCGCCATCAAGCAGGTCGCATCTGGCCGGTTCGGCGTGACGAGCCTCTATCTCACCAAGGCCGACGACATCCAGATCAAGCTCGCCCAGGGCGCCAAGCCGGGGGAGGGCGGCCAACTGCCCCCGACCAAGGTGTACCCATGGGTGGCCCGGACGCGGCACGCGACGGCCGGTGTCGGGCTCATCTCGCCCCCGCCGCACCACGACATCTACTCGATCGAAGACCTCAAGCAGCTCATCTTCGACCTGAAGCGCTCGAACCCCGAGGCGCGCATCCACACGAAGCTCGTCAGCCAGTCGGGCATCGGGGCGGTCGCCGCGGGCGTCGCGAAGGCGCTCAGCGACGTCATCCTGGTTTCCGGCCACGACGGCGGAACGGGCGCGAGCCCGCTCAACTCGCTCAAGCACGCGGGCACTCCGTGGGAGCTCGGCCTCGCCGAGACCCAGCAGACGCTCATGCTGAACGGCATGCGCGATCGGGTTGTCGTGCAGGTGGACGGCCAGCTCAAGACCGGCCGCGACGTCATCATCGGGGCGCTGCTCGGAGCAGAGGAGTTCGGCTTCGCCACGGCGCCGCTCGTCGTGAGCGGCTGCGTCATGATGCGTGTCTGCCATCTCGACACGTGCCCCGTCGGCGTCGCGACGCAGAACCCGGTGCTCCGCGAGCGGTTCACCGGCAAGCCCGAGTTCGTCGTCAACTTCATGGAGTTCATCGCCGAAGAGGTGCGCGAGTACCTCGCCGAGCTGGGCTTCCGGTCACTGGATGAGGCCATCGGTCACCAGGAGCTGCTCGATGTGAACGGCGCCGTCGAGCACTGGAAGGCGGTCGGTCTCGATCTGACGCCGATCCTCGAGGGCCCTGACTTCGCCGAGGACGAGCCGCGCCGCAATTTCCGCGGTCAGGACCACGAGCTCGACGAACACTTCGATGTCCAGCTGATCGAGCGTGCGCAGGACGTGATCGCGCGCGGCGGGCAGATCGTTCTCGACCTGCCCGTGCGAAACACCGCACGAGCGGTCGGGACCATGCTCGGCAACCGCGTGACCAAGGCGCACGGCGAGAACGGACTGCCATCGGGGTCGATCGTCGTCAACCTGACCGGGTCGGCGGGACAGTCGTTCGGAGCGTTCATGCCCGCCGGCATCACGCTCCGCCTGGAGGGCGACTCCAACGACTACGTCGGCAAGGGCCTCTCCGGCGGTCAGATCGTGATCCGCCCGCCGCGCGGCGCGACCTTCGCGGCCTCGGAGAACGTCATCGCCGGAAACGTCATCGGCTACGGCGCCACGCAGGGGACGATGTTCCTGAGCGGCGTTGTCGGCGAGCGTTTCTTCGTGCGCAATTCCGGCGCCACGGCTGTCGTCGAGGGCGTCGGCGACCACGCACTCGAGTACATGACGGGTGGGCTCGCCGTCATCCTCGGTCGCACCGGACGCAACCTCGGCGCCGGCATGAGCGGCGGCAGCGCGTACATCTACAAGCTCGACAGGGCACTGGTGAACCGCGAGGCGCTGGCCTCCGGTGAGCTGGAGCTTCTCGAGCTCGGCGCCGGCGATGTCGAGATCCTTCGCGACCTGCTCGAGCAGCACAGGGCCGAGACCGGCTCCGCCCTCGCGGGTTCGCTGCTCGAGAACTTCGAGGCCGAATCGCTGAACTTCGTCCGCGTGCTGCCCCGTGACTACGCGGCCGTGCTGCAGACCCGTCAAGAGGCCGTGGCCGAGGGGCTCGACCCCGACGGCGACGTCGTCTGGACCCGCATCCTGGAGGTGACCGGTGGCTGACCCGAAGGGCTTCCTCAAGACGACCGAACGCGAGCTGCCGGCCCGCCGCCCCGTGCCCGTCCGCATCATGGACTGGAAAGAGGTCTACGAACCGGGCGATTCCGCCGTGCTGCGCCGGCAGGCCGGGCGCTGCATGGACTGCGGCATCCCGTTCTGCCACAAGGGCTGCCCCCTCGGCAACCTCATTCCCGAGTGGAATGACCTGACCTGGCGCGGCGAGGGCCGTTCGGCGATCGAGCGCCTGCATGCCACGAACAACTTCCCCGAATTCACGGGGCGCCTGTGTCCCGCCCCTTGTGAGAGCGCGTGCGTGCTGGGCATCAACCAGCCGGCCGTCACGATCAAGCAGATCGAGGTCTCGATCATCGACGAGGCGTTCTCGAGCGGATGGGTCGAGCCGGAGCCCCCGGCCCGCCTGACGGGCAAGACCGTCGCGGTCGTCGGCTCCGGACCCGCCGGCCTCGCCGCAGCCCAGCAGCTGACGCGCGCGGGCCACACCGTGGCCGTCTACGAGCGCGACGACCGGATCGGCGGGCTCCTCCGCTACGGCATCCCGGACTTCAAGATGGAGAAGAAGCACCTCGAGGCCCGCCTGCGGCAGATGCGCGACGAGGGCACCCGCTTCCGTGCGGGCGTCACGATCGGCGTCGACATCACGTGGGCCGAGCTGCGCGGCCGGTACGACGCGGTGGTCATCGCCACCGGGGCCACCATCCCGCGCGAGCTTCCGATCCCGGGTCGTGATCTCGCCGGCGTGCACTTCGCGATGGAGTACCTCGTCGAGTCGAACAAGGCCGTCGCGGGGGATCAGGTTCCGAACCAGATCTCGGCCGAGGGCAAGCACGTGATCGTCATCGGCGGCGGCGACACCGGCGCCGACTGCATCGGCACCGCACACCGCCAGGGCGCTCTCAGCGTGACCAACCTCGCAATCGGCAAGCAGCCGGCGCACGCACGCCCCGACCACCAGCCCTGGCCGATGGATCCGACCCTCTTCGAGATCAGCTCCGCTCACGAAGAGGGCGGTGAGCGGGTCTACCTCGCCTCGACCGTCGAGTTCCTCTCGAACGGCGCCGGCGAGGTGCGAGCGCTGCGCGTCGCCGAGACAGAGTTCGTCGACGGGAAGCGCGTCCCCAGGAGTGGCACGGAGCGCGAGATTCCGGCCGACCTGGTGCTCATCGCGATGGGCTTCACGGGTCCCGAGCGCACCGAACTCGAAGACCAGCTCACCCCGCAGTTCACGGGGCGAGGAAACGTCGAGCGCGATGACACGTACGAGACATCCGTGTCGGGGGTCTTCGTCGCCGGCGACGCCGGCCGCGGTCAATCGCTGATCGTGTGGGCGATCGCGGAAGGCCGCGCTGCGGCTGCGAGCGTCGATGCCTTCCTGATGGGCGAGACCTCCCTGCCCTCGCCGGTGCGCCCCACCGATCTCGCGATCGGTCTGCAGCCCGCGTAGGCTTGCGACGGCTTTTCCCATCCCCCCAACCCCAACGACTCGGAGCACACACACGCATGAGACGCGCCAAAATCGTCGCCACCTTAGGGCCGGCAACGTCGACGTACGAGATGGTTCGCGCCATCATCGATGCGGGCGTCGACGTCGCCCGTATGAACCTCAGCCACGGGGACTACACCGTGCACGAGGCGAGTTTTGCCAACGTGCGCCGTGCGGCGGATGATGCGGGCCGGGCCGTCGCCGTACTCGTCGACCTGCAGGGCCCCAAGATCCGTCTCGGCAAGTTCGCCGCGGGCCCGCACGAGCTTGCGGCGGGTGACATCTTCAAGATCACCACCGAAGACATCGAGGGCACGAAGGACATCGTCTCGACGACGTTCAAGGGCCTTCCCCTCGATGTCAAGCCCGGAGACTTCCTGCTCATCGACGACGGCAAGGTACGCGTCGAGGTGACCGCTGTCGAGGGACCCGTCGTCACGACGAAAGTCATCGTCGCAGGCCCCGTCTCCAACAACAAGGGCATCAACCTCCCTGGTGTCGCGGTCAACGTCCCCGCCCTGTCGGAGAAGGACGAGGCCGACCTCCGCTGGGGCCTGCGCATCGGCGCCGACCTCATCGCTCTGTCGTTCGTGCGCAGCGCGAAGGACGTGCAGCGCGTGCACGTCATCATGGCCGAAGAGGGACGCCACGTGCCCGTCATCGCCAAGATCGAGAAGCCGCAGGCCGTCGACAACCTCGAAGAGATCATCGACGCGTTCGACGGCATCATGGTCGCCCGTGGCGACCTGGGCGTCGAGCTGCCGCTCGAGGCGGTGCCGATCGTGCAGAAGCGCGCGGTGGAGCTGTGCCGCCGCATGGCGAAGCCCGTCATCGTGGCGACGCAGATGCTCGAGTCGATGATCGAGAACCCGGTCCCGACCCGCGCCGAGACGAGCGACGTCGCCAACGCCGTGCTCGACGGCGCCGACGCGGTCATGCTGTCGGGCGAGACGAGCGTCGGGGACTACCCGGTCGTCGTCGTCGAGACCATGGCACGCATCGTCGCCTCCACCGAGGAGCACGGCCT
>NZ_DATMIO010000173.1:0-16291 GCF_035554235.1 Microbacterium sp.
GAGCCTCTGCTCGGCCGGGTGCTGGTGATCGACGCCCTCCGCTCCCGGCAGAGCGAGGTTCCGCTCCGCGGCAGCGGGATTCGCGCCGCCGCGCGCCCTCCGGCTCCCGCGGTCTCCTCGGTTTCGGTTGCGCACGTGGTCGAAGCGCTGGCGTCGGATCGCCCGCCCGTGCTCCTGGACGTCCGCGAGCCCGCTGAGGTCGCCGCCGGAGCGATGCCGGGCGTCATCCCCGTGCCGCTGGCCGCCCTGCTGGCCGACCCGGCTGCCGCCGTCCCCCCCGCGGCCGGACGCTCGGCAGACGGGCCCATCGTGATGGTGTGCGAAGTCGGCGTGCGAGCGCGTCGCGCGGCCGAAGCCCTCGTCGCCGCCGGCATCCCCGCGACGGTTCTGGCTGGCGGCATGGTCGCCTGGCGAGCGTTCCCGGCCCCGCAGGCCCAGCGCTCGCTTGCGGATCACCCCGCATGAGCGAGCTCCTCACGGTCGAAGAGCATCTTCGCAGCATCCTCGGCGCCGTGCGGCAGCTCGAGGCGGAGACGATCCCGGTGCCCGGTGCGCGCGGGCGCACCCTCTCGTCCCCGCTGCGCGCGGCCGTCGACATCCCCGTCTTCGACAACTCCGCGATGGACGGCTTCGCGGTGCGCTTCGTCGATGTGGCGGATGCTGCCGCCGATGCCCCCGCGCCGCTCAGGGTCGTCGCCGACCTCCCCGCGGGAACCGACCTCGACCCCCCGCTCGGCCCCGGCGAGGCCGCCCGCATCATGACGGGCTCCCCCGTGCCGGCCGCGGCCGACGCCGTCGTGCCGTTCGAGGACACCGTCGGCGGACTCGAGGACTCCCTCGGCGTCATCTCGGTCGTCCGGGCGCCGCGGGCCGCGGGCGCCCACATCCGCCGCCGCGGCGAGGACGCCCGAGAGGGCGATGTGCTCCTCCCCGCCGGCACCCTCGTCGGCCCCCTGCAGGCGGCCGCCGCGGCCGCGGCCGGCGTTTCGCATCTCGCCGTCGCGCGCACGCCCCGCGTCGCGATCGTCTCGACCGGCTCCGAGCTCGCCGCCGCGGGATCACCCCTCCTGCGCGGCCAGATCCCGGAGTCGAACTCGGAACTGCTCGCCGGACTGGCCGAGGAGGCGGGCGCGGGCGTCGTGCTGCGCCGCAGCGTGCCCGATGAGTCCGATGCGCTTCGCGCTGTTCTCGCGCACGCCGACGACGTCGGCGCCGACGTCATCGTGTTCTCCGGTGGGGTGAGCGCCGGCGCCTACGAAGTCGTCAAGGGCACACTCGGTCCCGGCGGGGAGATGGGCTTCGTCAAGGTCGCGATGCAGCCGGGCAAGCCGCAGGGTTTCGGCCACGTTCCGGGTGGGGCGCTCCTGTTCGGCCTTCCGGGCAACCCGGTGAGCGCCGCCGTGTCGTTCGAGGTCTTCGTGCGCCCCGCCCTGCTGGCCATGCAGGGACGCACCGACATCCACCGTCCCGTCATCCGGCTGGGCGCCGCCGTGTCCTGGCGCACGCCCCCCGGTCGCCGCCAGTACCTGCCCGCGGTCATCGATCGCACCGACCCGGCGCGGTGGACCGTGCGACCGGCGACGGGCGGCGGCTCGGGCTCGCACCTGGCGGGCGGGCTCGGGCGCGCGGAGGCGTACGCGATCGTCCCGGCTGGCGTCGATGCGGTCGCCGCGGGCGATCTCGTCGATGTCATGCTTGTCTCATGAGCTTCACTCACCTCGATGACGCGGGCAACGCGCGAATGGTCGATGTCACCGCGAAGCAGCCGACGGTGCGCGCCGCGACGGCGCGCGGCTTCGTGCGGTGCGGGGCGGATGTCGTGGCCTCGCTCCGCGACGGCACGGTGCCCAAGGGCGACGTGCTCGCGGTCGCTCGCATCGCCGGCATCCAGGGCGCGAAGAAGTGCGCCGAGCTGCTGCCGCTCGCTCACGTGATCGGCGTGCACGGCGCCTCCGTCGACCTGCGTCTCGAGGATGAGGGGGTCGCGATCGAGGCCACCGTCCGCACCGCCGATCGCACCGGGGTAGAGATGGAGGCCCTCACGGCCGTCAGCATCGCGGCCCTCGCGATCATCGACATGGTCAAGGGCATCGACAAGTCCGTCGAGATCGAGAACGTGCGCCTGATCGCCAAGGAGGGCGGCCGCTCGGGCTCGTGGGTGCGCCACGGCTCATGACGGAGCCCGGCGGCGCCATCGGGGTCGGGGCGGTCCCGGTCGGGGCGATCATCCTCGCCGGCGGTCGTGCGAGCCGGCTGGGCGGGGCCCCGAAGCCCCTGTTGACGGTGGGCGGCATCGGACTCCTGCGCGGGAGCGTGGATGCCGTCACCGCCGCCGGGTGCTCGCCCGTCGTCGTCGTGGGTCCGCCGCTGATCGATGAGGCGGCCGTGCGCTGGGTGCGGGAGGATCCGCCGTTCGGCGGCCCGGTCGCGGCGGTGATCGCGGCGCTGCCGCACGTCGACACGGCGACGGTGCTCGTGCTCTCGACCGACCTCCCCCGGGTCGGCGAGGCGGTCTCGTGCCTGTTCGAGACCGCGGCGATCGCGCCGCTCGCCGACGGGCTGTGCCTCACCGACGACGGCGGCCGCCCGCAGTGGCTGACCGGCCTGTACCGCACCGCGTCGCTCCGCGACGCGGCAGAACGCGTTCCGGATGCTGGGGCCGGCGCCTCGATGCGCGCCCTGCTCGCGGAGCTCGAGATCGCGACCGTGCGCGCGCCCTGGGGCGTCGCCGCCGATGTCGACACGTGGCAGGATCTGATCAGGGCCCGGCGCATCGCCGGGCAGCCCCAGCGCCAAGGAGCCGTCATGGCCGAGTCATCCCGCACACTGCCGCCCGAGGCCCTCGATGCCTGGGCGGCCTCGCTCCGCGATGCCCTGCACCTCGGAAACGATGAGCTGCCGGTAGCGCTCATCCTCGATCTCGCGCGAGACGTCGCGAACGATGTCACCCGCCCCGCCGCGCCCCTCAGCACGTTCGCCGCGGGCCTTGCGGCCGGCCGCCGGGGCGGATCGGCCGAAGACATCGAAGCCGTCGTCGCCGAGGTGACCCAGCTCGCCTCCACCTGGGAGCACTCTTCCTGATGGCTCGGGTGCGCTACTTCGCCGCCGCCGAGGAGGCGGTGGGGCACGATGCCGAATCACGCTCCGAGACGTCGCTCGGCGCACTCCGCGCGGCGCTCGGCGCGGAGCACCCCGGCCTGGGGGTCATCCTCCCCCGGTGCGCCGTGCTGGTCGACGGATCCCGCGTCGGCGACGACACCGCGCTCGGTGCGGACTCGCTCGTCGACATCCTGCCGCCCTTCGCCGGCGGCTGACCCGCCGGCCATCTGCAAAAGGCGGCCGCCACACGGCTCGGCGCCGTCACTATCCGCCGAGGCCCTTCCACGCGGTCGATCCGTCGGCCTCGACCTGACGCTTCCATACGGGCAGGTCGCGCTTGATCGCCTCGATGACCTCGCGGCACACCTCGAACGCCTCGGCCCGATGCGGCGAGGCGACGGCGATCACGACGGCCGCGTCGCCGACGCCGAGCCGCCCGATTCGATGGCTCACCGCGACCAGGGCGGCAGTCCGGCCGATCGCGGTCACCGCGATCCCCGCGAGCGTGGCTTCGGCGTCTGGATGCGCGGAGTACTCGAGCGCGACCACCTCGCCGGCGGCATCCGGATCGTGGTCGCGCACGCGCCCCACGAACGTCGTGACCGCCCCCGCCGACGCGTCGTCGACGGCGCGCAGGTGAGCGTCGAGATCGAGGGGCTCGGCGCTGATCCGGGCGAGGCGCACCCCGCTCATCGGTGATCACCGCCGGCGAGCTGGTCGATCACGTGACGGGCGACAGAGAGCACGACGGGCATGCCGGAAGCGACGCCGCCGGGCGAGCCCGGCAGGTTGACGATGAGGGCGTCGCGGGTCACGCCGGCGAGGCCCCGCGTGAGCAGAGCGGCCGGCATCTCGGCGGCGCCGACGCGGCGAAGCTCCTCGGCGATGCCGGGGATGGTGCGCTCGAGCACCTCGGCCGTTCCCTCGGGGGTCGCATCGCGCGGTCCGACCCCGGTGCCGCCCGACGTCACGATCAGTCGGGCGCCGGCGGCGAGCGCCGCGCGCAAGGCCGTGGCCACGCTGTCGGCGCCATCCGTCACGATGTCGGCGTCGTCGCAGTCGTAGCCGGCGACCCGCAGCGCGTTGACGGCGACCGGGCCGGAGGCATCCACTCGCTCCCCCCTTGCGGACCGGTCGGACACCGTGATCACCGCGGCACGGAGGGGCGAATCGGGCATGGAGCCAGCCTAGGACGCGCGCCGTTCGAGGCGCACGACGATCGACTTCGAGGTCGGGGTGCCGCTGCCATCGGCCACCGAGTCGAGCGGCACGAGCACGTTCGTCTCGGGGTAGTAGGCGGCGGCGTTGCCGCGCGGGGTGCGGTACGCCACGATGCGGAACGCCTCCGCGCGACGCTCCTCCACTCGTCCCGGCGCGATCTGCCACTCCGAGACGAGGTCGACGATGTCGCCATCGGCGAAGCCGCGGTCCTGGATGTCGCGCGGGTGCACGAAGACGACCCGGCGCCCGTCGTGGATGCCGCGATACCGGTCGTCCTTGCCGTAGATCGTGGTGTTGTACTGGTCGTGCGAGCGCATGGTCTGCAGCAGCAGCCGGCCGCGCGGGATGCGCGGATACTCGAGCCGGTTCGCCGTGAATCGGGCCCGTCCCGTCGCGGTGGCGAAGCTCCGCTCGTCGCGAGGGCCGTTCGGGAGCGAAAGGGTCGCACCCTTGTCGATCCGCGCGTCGTAGTCCTCGAAGCCCGGGATCGTCTGCGCGATGTGGTTGCGGATGCGCCCGTAGTCCGCCTCCAGTCCCGCCCAGTCCGCACGCGGGGCGCCCGGCTTGCCGTCGAAGACGAGGGCGCACAGGCGCGCGATGATCGCCACCTCGCTGAGGAGGCCTTCTGCCGGCGGGGCGAGACGGCCGCGCGAGGAGTGCACCGCGCCCATCGAGTCCTCGACCGAGACCCGCTGCTCGGCGCCGCCGCGGCGGTCGCGGTCGGTGCGGCCGAGGGTCGGAAGGATGATCGCCCGCCGCCCGGTGACCACGTGCGAGCGATTGAGCTTCGTGGACACCTGCACGGACAGATCGGTGCGACGAAGGGCCGCCTCGGTGACCTCGGTGTCGGGCGCGGCCATGACGAAGTTGCCGCCCATGCCGAGGAATACCCGCACCTTGCCGTCGCGCATCGCGCGGATCGCATCGACGGTGTCGTATCCGTGCGCGCGGGGTGCGGTGAAGGCGAACTCGCGGTCGAGCGCGGCGAGGAACGCTTCCGACGGCTTCTCGTAGATGCCCATCGTGCGATCGCCCTGCACGTTGGAGTGCCCGCGGACGGGGCACACACCGGCGCCCGGCCGGCCGATGTTCCCCTGCAGCAGCAGAACGTTGACGACGTCGCGGAGGGTGGGCACGGAGTGCTTGTGCTGCGTAAGACCCATCGCCCAGCAGACGATCGTCGCGCGGGACTTCCGAACGCTCTCGCCCACGATCCGCAGGGTCTTCTCGGGGATGCCCGTCGCCGAGACCAGCTCCCGCCAAGGCACTTCCCGCAGCGCGTCGGCATAGGCCTCGAAGCCGTCGGTGTAGGCCTCGATGAACGAGCGGTCGAGCACACCTCCGCTGGTGTCCTCTGCCTCGAGCAGGTGCTTGCCGATGGCCTGGAACAGCGCCTGGTCGCCGCCGAGGCGGATCTGCACGTAACGGTCGGCCAGCTTGGTGCCGCCGAGGATCATCCCCTTCGGGGTCTGCGGGTTCTTGAAGCGGGTGAGGCCCGCCTCGGGAAGCGGGTTGATCGCGATGATCGTCGCGCCGTTCGCCTTCGCCTTCTCGAGCGCGCTCAGCATGCGCGGGTGATTGGTGCCCGGATTCTGGCCCGCCACGATGAGCAGGTCCGCCTCGTGGATGTCGGTGATCGAGACGGTGCCCTTGCCGATGCCGATCGTCTCGCCGAGGGCGACACCGCTGGATTCGTGGCACATGTTCGAGCAGTCGGGGAGGTTGTTCGTGCCGAATCCCCGGACGAGCAGCTGGTAGAGGTAGGCGGCTTCGTTCGACGTGCGACCGGAGGTGTAGAACACGGCCTCGTCGGGGTCGTCGAGGCCCCGCAGGGCCTCGGCCACCTCGGCCAGCGCCTCGTCCCACGAGATCGGGCGGTAATGGGTCGCGCCCTCATCGAGGATCATCGGATGGGTCAGGCGCCCCTGCTGGCCGAGCCAGTAGTCGTCGTGCCCGCTGAGGTCGTCGAGGGAGTGCCGGGCGAAGAAGTCCGGCGTGATCCGGCGGATCGTCGCCTCTTCGGCGACGGCCTTCGCGCCGTTCTCGCAGAACTCGGCGATGTGGCGCTTGTCCTCTTCGGGCCACGCGCAGCCGGGGCAGTCGAACCCGTCCTTCTGGTTGACCTTAAGGAGCGTCTGCGCCGAGCGGAGCACGCCCATCTGCTCCACGGAGTACTGGACGGCGTGCATGACGCCGGGGATGCCGACAGCCGACTTCTTGGTGCCCGTGATCCGGACCCGTGCCTCGTCGATGTCTGCCGCTGGGGGCCGCTTTGCCATGACTCCATGCTAAAGCCAGCCGCGAGGGGTCAGCGCCGTCGGGTTCAGCGCCATCCGGGGGGGCAGCGCCGTCCGGAGTCAGCGCCGTCGGGGGCAGCGCCGTCCGGAGTCAGCGCCATCGGGTTCAGCGCCGTCGAGGGTCAGCGCCGTCCGGTGCCGAAGAGACCCCGGATCACACCGTTCAGCAGCGTCTGCGTGCTCTTGGATCCCAGCACCTGCTCGATCGTCGACTTGTGCGGCCTGGACGTCGTGCGGCTCGTGCCCGCCGTCTTTCGGAGCAGTCGGTCGTATTCGGCCTGCGCCTTCTTGTCGGCCGTCGCCTGGGCCTTGTCGAGAGCGGCCTGCTGCTTGGCGAGCTCGGCGTCGGCCTTGGCCTTTTCGAGCGCGGCCTGCTGCGCCTGATCCTCCGCCGCGGCGGCGTTCATCCGCACCGTGAGAATCTCGCGCGCCGATTCGCGATCGATCGCGGCACCATAGGTCGCAAGCAGCGTGGATGCCGCGATCGCGGCGTCGATCTGCGCCTCGGGCGTCGGCGACATGAGCCCCTGCGGTGCGCGCAGGCGCGTCCACGCGACCGGGGTGGGGGCGCCCTTCTCGCTCATCACGGTGACGATCGCCTCGCCGGTGCCGAGCTCCTGCAGCACCCGCTCGAGGTCGTAGCCCGACTTCGGGTACGTCCCCACGGTCGCCCGGAGCGCCTTGGCGTCGTCGGGGGTGAACGCGCGAAGGGCGTGCTGCACGCGGGAGCCGAGCTGGGCGAGCACATCGGAGGGCACATCCTTCGGCGTCTGCGTCACGAAGAACACACCGACGCCCTTCGACCGGATGAGTCGAACGGTCTGGGTGATCGCCGAGAGGAAGTCCTTCGAGGCGTCCTTGAACAGCAGGTGCGCCTCGTCGAAGAAGAACACGAGCTTGGGCTTGTCGGCATCCCCCACCTCCGGCAGCAGCTCGAAGAGCTCGGCCAGCAGGTACATGAGGAAGGTCGAGAAGAGCTCGGGCTTGTCGGCGACGCCGGGCACCTCGAGCAGGCTGATCACGCCGCGACCGTCGGGTGCCGTGCGCAGGAACTCCTTCACGCTGAACTCGGGCTCGCCGAAGAACACGTCGGCGCCGCCGTCGGCGAACGTGATGAGCTCACGCAGGATGACGCCTGCCGTGGCCTTCGAGAGGCCGCCGAGCCCGTCGAGCTCGGCCTTGCCGTCATCGCTCGTCAGGTAGGTCAGCACCGCGCGCAGATCGGAGAGGTCGACGAGCGGGAGCCCCTCCCGATCGGCGTAGTGGAAGACGAGGCCCAGGCTCGACTCCTGCGTCTGGTTGAGGCCGAGCACCTTGCTGAGCAGCAGCGGGCCGAACCCCGTGACGGTGGCGCGCACGGGTACGCCCTTGCCGATGCCGCCGAGGGCGAAGTACTCCGTGACGGAGGACTCCGGCCTCCAGTCCTGGCCGATTCCCCGCGTGCGGGCGAGGAGCTTCTCGTTCGCCTCTCCGGGCGTCGCGACGCCCGACAGGTCGCCCTTGATGTCGGCCGCGAACACCGGCACGCCCTTGCCCGCGAGCTGCTCGGCGAGGCCCTGCAACGTGCGCGTCTTGCCCGTTCCCGTGGCGCCGGCGACGAGCCCGTGGCGGTTCATCATCGCGAGGGGAATGCGGATCTGCGCCGCCGGGACGGGGTCGCCGTTCTGCAGTGCGCCGAGGTCGAGGGTGGCCGCCTCGAACGTGTAGCCCTTCACGATGGCGGCGATCTGGTCGGCGTCGAGGGGGCCCTCCGAGGCGGCGAGCGGCACGGTTGCGGCCGCCTCCGTCGCGAGCTCCTGTGCGGGTGCCGCCTCTGCCGGGGGCACCCCGCCGGCGGTGGCCGGGGTATTCGGGACCTCGACGGCGTCGAGCTCGGCCGCTGCGTCATCGCTCGACTCGATGGGCTCCGCTGCCGGCTCGGTCCTCGCCTTCGCGGCCGCGGCCTCCGCCGCCGCGAGGGCGGCCCTGGCCTGAGCTGCCTCGAGCTGCGCCTCCGCGGCCTCCGCTACGGCGCGCAAGCGCCGCAATTCGGCGTCTGCTGCGGCGGCGACGGGATCGGTCGAGTCGGCAGGAGCGCTCATGGGGTCAGCCTAGCGACGGCGATCGCGCCTCTTCGAGCCGTTTGCGGCCCCATTCCCGCTCGAGCGGCCGCGCGAACGCAGCGGCGACGAGGAGCGCCGCCGATGCCCCGACGAGCATCCCGCCGATCGTGTCGCTGAACCAATGCGCGCCCAGATATGTGCGCGAGAAGGCCATCAGGAGGATGTATGCGGCGCCCACCAGCGCGACCCAGATCCGTGGGAAGAGCACCCACACGGCGACCGCGATCGTCGCCGCGTTGGCGACGTGCCCCGACGGGAACGAGCCGAAGTCGGAGATGACGATGATCTCCTCCGGTCTGGCCCGGCCGAAGACGTGCTTCATGATCTGCACCAGGGCGGCCCCGGCGATCGAGCTGCCGACGAAGAACACGGCCGCCCACGGCCGGCGCGCGATGAGGAACGCGACCGCCACGGCGATCGGCACCGCGAAGACCCCGAACCAGCCCGCGCCGAGGAAGTTCATGACGTAGGAGACCCCGAGCAGCCCCTTCCCGCGAGTCGCCGCGAGCAGCGTCATCCACCATTCGTCGATGAGGAAGGGCCCGTTGCCGCGGAAGAAGAAGATCGCCGCGCCGAGGATCATGGCGGCGACGAACAGCGACACGCCCGCCCACAGGAGCATACCGACGCGCGGGAAGGGGCGAACGGTCATCGGATGTTCAGCCATTCGTCAATTGTGCCCTGCCGGTGGCCCCCCGGGCGGGAGGCGGTGCGCGACAATGAGCCCATGGCCAGAGTCGTCGATGTCGTTCGCGCGGTGATCGCTCCCCTCACGCGGACCCGGATCTTCCGCCGCTGGGGCCCCGCGGTGCTCCGACCGCTCGAGCGGCTGGTGGCACGTCTGACGGGCGGGCGGGGTCAGGTCAGCGCCATCCTCATCCCGTCACTCGTGCTGCACACGACGGGCGCCAGGTCGGGTCGCCCTCGGGATGTCCCTCTCATGTACACGCCTGACGGCCAGGGGCGCGCGATCGTCGCGGGAACGAACTTCGCGGGCGCGAATCACCCTGCGTGGACGGGCAACCTCCTCGCCAACCCCGATGCCGCGATCACGGTGCGCGGGCGGCGTATGCGCGTCCGGGCATCCCTCATCCCGCCCGGCGAGCGCGATGCCGTGTGGGATCGCATCGAGCGCCAATGGCCCGGGTATCGCGGATACGAGCGCGACTCGGGACGCGTCGTTCGCTTGTTCGTGCTGCAGCCCGTGCGGGGCGACGCGTAGCGGCGCGCCCACATCGAGGGCGCTTCCCTGGCGTGGTGCGGCCGAAACCTCAGCGGCGCAGCCCCTGCCCAGGTGACAGCTCGCGCCGCATCCGTGCGAGGGAAGCGACCACAACAGACACCCCACACCCTGACCGGTCGCCCACGTGGCAGCTCGCGCCGCATCTCTCACCACGCGATGCGCGCGAGCGCCTCCTCCAGATCGGCGATGAGGTCACCGCCATCCTCGATGCCCACCGAGAGCCGCACCACGTTCTCCGGCACGGCGAGCTCCGTGCCCCGCACGGACGCGTGAGTCATCTCCGCGGGGTACCCGATGAGCGACTCGACCCCGCCGAGCGACTCGGCCAGCTGGAAGAGCACAGTCGACTCGGCGAACGCACGTGCAGCCTTCGCCCCGCCCGCCAGGGCGAACGACACCATGCCCCCGAAACCGGTCATCTGCCGCGCGGCGATATCGTGCCCGGGGTGGCTCTCGAGGCCGGGGTAGTAGACAGTCTCGAACTCGGGGCGGGTGGTCGCCCACTCGGCGACGGCGTGCGCGTTCTCGCTGTGTCGCTGCATCCGCAGGGCGAGGGTCTTGATGCCGCGCGTGGTGAGCCACGCATCGAGGGGACCCGACACGGCGCCGCCCGCGAACTGCTGGAACGCGACGGCCTCGCGGATCGCGTCGTCGTTCACGACGATCGCTCCGCCGAGCACGTCGGAGTGGCCGCCGAGGTACTTGGTGGTGGAGTGCACGACGACATCGGCGCCGAGCGCGAGCGGCTGCTGCAGCGCGGGCGAGGCGAACGTGTTGTCCACCACCGCGATGGCGCCGGCTTCATGCGCGAGCTCGTCGAGCAAGGCGATGTCGGTGATCTTGAGCAGGGGGTTGCTCGGGGTCTCCACCCAGAGCACCTTCGTCTTGCCGGGGCGGAGCGCATCGCGCACCTTCTGGGGGTCACCCATCTCGACGGTCGTCGTCTCCACGCCCCACGGCCCGAAGATCCTCGTCAGCAGGCGGAACGTGCCGCCGTACGCGTCGTTGCCGAGCACGACATGATCGCCAGGCTTCAGGATGCCGCGGAGCAGCGCATCCTCGGCGGCGAGGCCGGACGCGAACGACAGCGCGTGCGCGCCGCCCTCGAGCGACGCGATCTGCTCCTCCAGCGCCGTGCGCGTGGGATTGCCCGACCGTGCATACTCGTACCCGCCGCGGAGCCCTCCGATGCCGTCCTGGACGAACGTGGAGGTCTGGAAGATCGGCGGGATGATCGATCCCGTCGTCGGATCGAAACGCTGCCCCGCATGGATGGCGCGGGTGTTGAAGTGCTGCTCGCTCATGGTCCCCGAGCCTACCGACGCGGCATCACGCGCGGCCCTCTCGTGACGCGGGGGATCGCTCGGGGCGTCAGCGCGAGAGGTACGCGAGCAGGTCCTGCCGCGTCATAACGGTGTGCGGGGCGCCATCGAGTGTGACCAGCAGGGCATCCGCGTCGGCGAGGGCCTCGCGGGCTTCGGCGACGGAGCCGTGGATGCCGATGATCGGCAGGATCGCTCCGACGTGTGCGCCCACGGCATCCGTCACTTTCGCCTCGCCGCGGAAGACCCGATCCAGCAGGCCGCTCTCATCGATCGTCCCGACGACCTCGCCCATCACGACGGGCGGCTCGGCGCTCAGCACGACGAGCTGGGAGACGCCGAACTCGCGCATCATGTGAATCGCGTCGAGCACGGTGTCGCTCGGGTGGGCGTGCACGAGAGCGGGGATGTCGCTGCCCCGTGTCGCGACGATGTCGGCCACCGTCTCTCCCCCGCCGACATCGGTGAAGCCGTACGAGCGCATCCACCGCTCGTTGAAGATCTTGCCGAGGTAGCCGCGGCCGCCGTCGGGCAGCAGCACGACGACGACGGCGTCGGCCGCAAGCCCGCGCGCGACGCGGAGGGCTCCGACGACCGCCATCCCACTCGACCCGCCGACGAGGATCCCCTCCTCGCGCGCGAGGCGTCGCGTCATGGCGAACGAGTCGGCGTCGGAGACCGCGACGATCTCGTGCGGAACGGCGGGGTCGTAAGCACCGGGCCAGATGTCCTCGCCCACCCCCTCGACGAGGTAGGGGCGTCCGGTGCCGCCGCTGTAGACGGAGCCGACCGGATCGACGCCCACGATGCGCACCGACTCCTCCGACACCTCCCTGAGGTAGCGACCCGCGCCCGTGATCGTCCCGCCGGTTCCCACGCCCGCGACGAAGTGGGTCACGCGGCCATCGGTGTCGCGCCAGATCTCGGGCCCGGTCGTCTCGTAGTGGCTGCGGGGGCCGTTGGGATTCTCGTACTGGTTCGGCTTGAAGGCGCCGGGGATCTCGCGCGCGAGCCGGTCGCTGACGCTGTAGTACGACTCGGGGTCGCTCGCGGCGACGGAGGTCGGCGTGACCACGACCTCGGCCCCGTATGCCGTCAGCACGTTGATCTTGTCTTCGCCGACCTTGTCGGGCAGCACGAAGACGCAGCGATATCCGCGCTGCTGCGCGACGAGCGCGAGGCCCACACCGGTGTTGCCGCTCGTCGGCTCGACGATCGTCCCGCCGGGCCCCAGCTGCCCGGATGCCTCGGCGGCGTCGATGATGCGCGTCGCGATGCGGTCCTTGCTCGACCCGCCGGGGTTGAGGTACTCGAGTTTGACGAGGACGGTGCACGCGATGCCGTCGGTCACTCGGTTGAGCTTGACCAGCGGCGTATCGCCGACGAGATCGATGATCGACTCCGCGTACTTCACGCCTCCACAGTAGACGGCCGGATGCGGCGCGCACAGGGTTCCCCCGGTCGACCCTCACTTAAGATCGAGGACGTGACCCCGACCGAGAGACGCACCAGCGGCAACCCCGCCACACAGGCCGAGATCAACCTCACCGTCAAACAGCAGCGCGAGCGGCGGCGACAGGAGAAGCTCGCCGAGTACCAGAAACAGCTCGCCAAGCGGCGGCGCAGCAGGTTCGTCTGGTGGGCGGTCGGCGTCACCGGCGCGATCCTCGTCACCGCCGTGATCGTGGCATCGTTCGTGTTCGCGCCGACCCCGCCGGCCACGTACGCGGCAGGCGGCGAGGGCGCAGAGATCGAGGGCGTCGAGACGTTCACCAACGAGACGACGCACGTCGAGGGCGCCGTGGACTACGAGCAGAGCCCACCCGCGGGGGGCCCGCACAACGCGGCGTGGCTGAACTGCGGCATCTACACAGAGCCCCAGGTCGACGAGAATGCGGTGCACGCACTCGAGCACGGGGCCGTGTGGGTCACGTACGACGCCGATCGGATCTCGGGCGACGACCTCGCGAAGGTGAAGAGCCAGCTGCCCTCGAGCTACGTCATCCTCTCTCCCTACGAGGGTCTGGACTCCCCGCTCGTGCTGAGCGCGTGGAACGCCCAGCTGAAGCTCGACTCCGTCTCGGACGAGCGCATCCCCCAGTTCTTCGAGGAGTACTGGCGCAACCAGAACGTGCCCGAGAGCAATGCGAGCTGCTCGGGCGCGATCGACGGCCCGGGCAGGGAGTAGCCGTCCGTGACCGATGCGAGGCCGGGCGCAGTGCCGCCGCGCTGGCTGCTGATCACGCTGGCGATCGCGGCGGCTGCGGCCCTGGCCTTCGCCATCGGCCGGTTCACCGCCTTCAGCACCGCTGCGGCGCCTGCGACCCCCGCGACGGACTCCGCCGACGCCGGGTTCGCCCGCGACATGCAGGTGCACCACTCCCAGGCGGTCGAGATGGCGATGATCATCTACGCCAAGACCGAGGACGAGCTCGTCCGCACCCTCGCCTATGACATGGCGACCGCGCAGTCCGCGCAGTCCGGTGAGATGTACGGCTGGCTCGTGGAATGGGGCCTGCCGCAGTCGGGTGGGCAGCTGATGGGGTGGATGACGGATGCCGCGGGCGGCCACGAGGGGCACTCCGGCCCCAGTTCCTCATCGACGGAGGCCCAGCTGCGGGCGGCGATGGGGATGGCGACCGATGCGGAGCTGGCGGAGCTCCGTGCGGCCACCGGCACCGAGGCCGATTGCCTCTTCCTGGGGCTCATGATCCGGCACCACGAGGGTGCGATCGACATGGTCGATGCCGTGCAGGAGCGGGGCGAGCAGCCGCGCGTGCTCGCGGTCGCGAAGTCGATGGCCGGGGTTCAGCAGAGCGAGATCGACGCGATGCGTGGCGCGCAGGTGCGGCTCGGCTGCTGACCGCGGGTCGCCGCGAACAGCGGGGCGCGGCATCCGTCGTCGGTATGCCGCGCCCCAACCGCGTATCAGCCCTTCGTCGCCCCCGCGAGCAGGCCGCGGACGAAGAAGCGCTGCAGTGCGAAGAACACGAGAAGCGGCGTCGCGATCGTGAGGAAGGTACCAGCTGACTGCAGGAACCACTGGTTGCCCCACGTTCCAGAAAGCGAGTAGAGCGACTGGGTCATCGGCAGAGATGTCGATGGAGCGAAGATCGTCGCCACCAGCAGGTCGTTCCACACCCAGATGAACTGCAGCACGGCCAGCGAAGCGATGGCGGGCGCGGCCAAGGGCAGGATCATCCGGAAGAAGATCTGGCCGTGTCCCGCACCGTCGACGCGGGCGGCTTCGATGACCTCGCTCGGGATCTCGGAGATGAAGTTGTGCAGGAGGAATACGGCCAGCGGCAGCGCGAAGATCGCGTGCGCGATCCACACGGTCGCGAAGCTGTGATCGACGTCACGAAGGTCGAATCCCGGAAAGACCGTCACCTCGTTGATCGTGAGCCCGCGCGAGAAGAGGCTCAGCAGCGGCACGAGCGCCATCTGGATGGGGACGATCTGGAGAGCGAAGATCGAGACGAAGATCAGATTCTTTCCCCGGAAATCGATCCATGCGATCGCGTACGCAATTAGCGACGCGAGGGCGAGGGGTACCAGCGTCGCCGGAATCGTGATGGCCAGCGAGTTGAGGAACGACTCCCCCAGCGTGAGGGCCGTGCCGCCGGCAGTGAGTGCCGCGGAGTAGTTTCCGAGACTGAAGTCGGGGTTCGTGAAGACCGTCCACCACCCCGAAGTCTGCGTGTCGGCGGGTGGCCGGAAGGACGTCACGAGCAGCCCGAACGTCGGGATCGTCCAGAAGAAGGCGATGATGATGGCCGCTATCGTCGCGCCCTTGGAGGTGAGTCGCTTGGCCGCCAGCTTTTCGTGCTTGCGGGTGTCGCGCGCGAGCTGGCGAGCGGATCGGGGATCGAGGTTCGGCTCGATGGCGACGGTCGAAGTGGTCATCGGATCTCCCTCTGCTTCCTGATCTGTACGACGTTGAAGATGATGAGCGGAACGACGAACAGGAACAGCACCACGGCTAGTGCCGCGGAGTGTCCGTAGCTCTGGAAGCGCTGCTGCTGGTTGACCATCTCGAACGCGAGCACCGTCGAGTTCGAGCGCCCTCCGGTCATGACGGCCACGATGTCGTAGACCTTCAGCGCACCGATGGCGATGGTCGTCACGACGACGACGATCGAGGAGCGGATCCCTGGGACGGTGACGTTGATGAACCGCTGCCAGGCGCTGGTGCCGTCGAGCTCCGCGGCCTCCATCTGCTCCACCGGCACCGCCTTGACCGCGGCCGAGAGGATCACCATCGCGAGGCCGGTCTGGCTCCAGATGAAGATGACGAGCAGGCACAGAGTGTTGAACAGAGGCTGGACAGCGAGCCACGAGATCGGCTGGCCCCCGAAGGCCACGACGATCGCGTTCAGAAGCCCGAGCTGGTCATCTTGGCGGTAGTCGTACATGAGCTTCCAGATGATGCCGGCTCCCACGAATGAGATCGCGAACGGCATGAAGATGAAGATCTTCAGCACCTTCTCGCCTCGCGCCCGGTCGATGAAGACCGCGTACGCGAGCCCGACGACCGTGGCGAAGGTCGGTACCACCAACACCCAGATGATGGTGTTGATCACGGACCAGAAACCCTCGGGATTCGTGAAGGTCCAGATGTAGTTCTCAAGGCCGACGAAATTATCGCCGGTCTTGTCGAAGAACGACTGGATGACTGTCGCGATTGCGGGGTAGATGAGCCCGACCAGCAGCATGACGAGGGCGGGTGCGGTGAAGAGCACCAACTGGAAGAAGTAGCCGGCGCCCTGCCTCGAACGGTAGTCGACCCAGAAGAGCAACCCGCCGAGGATGAGTGCAATGCCCAGCACGTAGATCACGGCATTCTGGTACGGGCGGAGCAGCATGAAGGCGAGCGTCGGGATCACGAAGCATGCGGCGAGCCTCAGCCAGAAGTAACGCCGCCCCGAGCGGGGCGCGTACTCGATCAGCAGGAGCAGGATAGTTACGACAACGGCGAAGGCGAGCACGGCGATCGGAATCTGGACG
>NZ_DATMIO010000174.1:0-3196 GCF_035554235.1 Microbacterium sp.
CTCCGACGAGGGCTCGTTCTGGTCGGTCGTCAAGAAGGGCGCCGAGCAGGCGTCCAAGGACGAGGGCGTCAAGCTCGTCTGGAGCCCGTCGAACAACGACCCGCAGAAGGAGGCGCAGCTCATCGACGCCGCCGTGTCCCAGAAGGTCGACGGCCTCGCCGTCTCGGTGCCCAACGCCGACGCGATCAAGGGCTCGCTGGCCAAGGCCAAGGCCGCCGGCATCCCGATCATCACGCTGAACTCGGGCGCCGATCAGTTCCAGGAGCTCGGCGCGATCACCCACGTCGGCCAGACCGAGGAGATCGCCGGCGAGGCCGCGGGCAAGAAGCTCAAGGACGCGGGCGTCAAGAAGGTGCTCTGCGTCATCCACGAGCAGAACAACATCGGCCTGCAGCAGCGCTGCGACGGCGTCAAGAAGGGCTTCGGCGGCCCGGTGACCAATCAGCAGGTCAAGGGCACCGAGGACATCGCCACCACGCAGACCGAGATCAAGTCCAAGCTGCAGGCGGACAAGTCGTTCGACGGCGTCATCGCGCTGAACCCGGACATCGCGTCGGCCGCGGTGACGGCGGTCAAGGGCGCGAGCTCGAGCGCGAAGATCGCGACGTTCGACCTCACGCCGAACGTGATCAAGGACATCAAGGCGGGGACCGTGCTGTTCGCGGTCGACCAGCAGCAGTACCTGCAGGGCTACCTGCCGATCGTGTTCCTGAAGCTGTTCAAGGTCAACGCCAACACGGTCGGCGGCGGCCTGCCGGTGCTCACGGGCCCGGGCTTCGTCGACAAGTCCAACGCGGCGACAGTCGAGAAGCTGGCGGCCGCCGGAACGCGATGAGCGCGACGGCCACCGCTCCGCCTCCCCAGCCGCTCGCCGACGAGCGGCTGGCCAAGATCAGCACGACCGCCCGCCTTATGCGGCGCCCCGAGATCGGGGCGCTGCTGGCGGCGGTCGTCGTGGCGATCTTCTTCTGGACCCAGAACTCGCTGTTCCTGAAGCTCGACGGCATCTCCAACTGGACCGACGTCGCCTCGACGATCGGCATCCCGGCGGTGGTCGTCGCGCTGCTGATGATCGGCGGCGAGTTCGACCTGTCGGCCGGCGTCATGACCGGCTCGGCGGGCCTGATGATGGGCATCCTCGCCACCGAGGTCGACATGAACATCTGGCTGGCGATCGTGCTCACGCTGATCGCCGCCACGGCCGTCGGGTTCCTCAACGGCTACATGGTCATGAGGACGAAGCTGCCCAGCTTCATCGTGACCCTGGCGACGTTCTTCATCCTGCAGGGCGTCAACCTCGGCGTGACGAAGGCGATCACGCAACAGGTCTCGGTCAGCGGCATCGACACCGCCACCGGCTACGACAGCGCCAACAAGATCTTCGGCGGGAGCTTCTGGAGCCCGCACGACTTCCGCATCACCGTGCTGTGGTGGATCGCGATCACGGCGCTGGCGACCTGGACGCTCGCGCGCACGCGCGTGGGCAACTGGATCTTCGGCGTGGGCGGCGACGCCAACGCCGCGCGCAACGTCGGCGTCCCCGTGCAGCGCGTGAAGATCGGGCTGTTCATGACGACGTCGTTCGTCTGTGCGCTGACGGGCATCATGATCGCGCTGCGGCTGGCGTCGACGCAGGCCGGCCAGGGCGTGGGCGACGAGTTCCAGTTCATCATCGCCGCGGTCGTCGGCGGCTGCGTGCTGACCGGCGGCTTCGGCTCGGCCATCGGCGCCGCGCTGGGCGCGCTGATCATCGGGATGGCGTTCATCGGGATCCAGTTCTCGGGCTGGAACACCGATTGGCGCTTCCTGTTCCTCGGCGTGATCCTGCTGGTCGCCGTCCTCGTCAACAACTACATCCGCAAGCGCGCGGAGGGGGCTCGGCGATGAGTGCGACCACCAACGGCACGCCTCTGCTCGAGGTCCGCAACGTCTCGAAGTACTTCGGCAACGTCGTCGCGCTGAAGGACATCAGCGTGTCGGTGGGCGCTCACCAGGTGACGTGCGTCCTGGGCGACAACGGCGCCGGGAAGTCGACGTTCATCAAGATCCTCTCGGGCGTGCACCGCCACGACGAGGGCGAGCTCCTCGTCGAGGGCGAGGACACGACGTTCGGCTCCCCGCGCGAGGCCAAGGAGCGCGGCATCGCGACGGTCTTCCAGGACCTGGCGACGGTGCCGTTGATGTCGATCTGGCGCAACTTCTTCCTCGGCTCGGAGCCGACGAAGAGCCTGGGTCCGCTGCGGTGGATCGACGTCAAGGCCGCGCAGAACGTCATGGTGGGCGAGCTGCGCAAGATGGGCATCGACGTTCGCGATCCCGACCAGCCGGTCGGGACGCTGTCGGGCGGCGAGCGTCAGGCGGTGGCCATCGCGCGCGCCGTCTACTTCGGGGCCAAGGTCTTGATCCTCGATGAGCCGACGTCGGCGCTCGGCGTCAAGCAGTCGGGCGTCGTGCTGCGCTACGTCGCCCAGGCGCGCGACCGCGGGCTCGGCGTCATCTTCATCACCCACAACCCGCACCACGCCTACCCGGTCGGCGATCGCTTCGTGATCCTCAACCGCGGCAGGCTGCTCGGCGACTGGAAGAAGGGCGAGATCAGCCGCGACGAGCTCGTCAAGCAGATGTCCGGGGGCGCCGAGCTCGACGCCCTCGAGCACGAGCTCGGACGCCCGCTCGATCAGCCGGCGGTGTCGTGACGACCGCTCCCGTCACATCGGCGGCACCGGCGAGCACCGGCGCCGCTCGCCGGCGCATCGGCGTGGGCCTGGTCGGCTTCGGCTGGCTGGGCCAGGCCCACAGCCGATCGCTGCAGCGCATCCCGACGCTGTTCGCCGAGCGCGAGTTCGATCCGGAGCTGGTGATCTGCAGCGACGCGGTCCCGGCGCGCGTCGACGAGGCGGTCGGCTCGTTCGGCTACGCGCGCGGGACGACCGACTGGCGGGCGGTGATGGAGGACCCCGCGGTCGACGTCGTGTTCATCGCGGCGCCGAACATGCTCCACCTCGAGCTCATCGAGGCCGCGGCGCAGGCCGGCAAGCACGTCTTCTGCGAGAAGCCGGTGGGCGGGACGCCCGAGCAGACGGTGCGCGCCGAGCGCGCGGCCCGGCGCGCCGGCGTGACCACCGGCGTGGGCTACAACTACCGCTGGGCGCCGCTCGTGCGCTACGCGTCGCGGCTGATCGCCGACGGGCGGCTG
>NZ_DATMIO010000175.1:0-4745 GCF_035554235.1 Microbacterium sp.
CGGGTCGGGAATGAGCACGAGACGCTCGAGATCGACCCCCATCGCCTCGGCCGCCTCGGCGCCGAACTGGGGCATCCCCACGGCACCGCACCAGGATCCCGCCCGCGAGGGCGGCCCGAGAAGGGCGAACAGCAGCGAGGCCGAAGGAGCGACCGAATACGCCGCCCCCGGGCGGAGACCACCGCCCGGCAGAAGCGCAGCGAGGGCCGGGTGCGCGGGAAGCACGGGCACATCGAGCCTGCGGCCCTGCGCGCGCTCGAGCTGAGCGCGCAGGCGCAGAACGTCGCCGAGACGTTCCTCCTGCTGCGTGTGCACGATCGCCCTCACTCCCACAGGCTAGAACAGATGTTCTATTGATTCAATGCCTTGAGGGAAGAGTAGGCGCGGTCATCGACATCCACGGTCTGGAATCCGTGCAGTATGTTCGATACTCCCGCAGCGCAGGTGCGTCTATGCGTCGGCGCGCGCCAGCCAGTCGGCGAACGTCTCGCGCCCGCGCTCGGCGTCGGGCCCGGGCAGGGCGAGGCCGGCGCGCATGCCCTTCATCTGCGCGCCCGGCAGGCTGATCGACGGGATCCACCCCCGGCTGCCCGCCCGCCGCGCGTAGGCGCGCACCATCTCGTCGAGCCTCTCCTCGCGCGGACCGGCGAGATCGCGCACCCGGCCCTGCGCGCGGCCCGCGGCGAGGGCGGCCAGGTGCTCGCCGACCTCGCGGGCCGCGATCGGCTGCACCCGTGCGCGAGGCGCCACGTGCAGCCGTCCGAGCTTCGCCCGCGCGTAGAGCTGCCCCGCGAACTCGTGGAACTGCGTGGCCCGCAGGATCGTCCAGGGCACCGCGGATGCCTCGACCACGCGCTCCTGCGCGAGCTTGCCGGCGTAATAGTCGTGCGGCATCCGGTCGATGCCGACGATCGACAGCAGCACGAGATGCCGGGCGCCGGAGCGCTGCGCGGCGGCGAGGAGGTTGCCCGTCGCCGCGGTGAAGAACCTCGTGGCCTCATCCGCCGACAGCGTGGTCACGTTCGCGGTGTCGATGACCGCGTCGACCCCTGCGAGGGCGGCGTCGAGTCCCTCCCCGCTGTGCAGGTCGACCCCGGTGCTGCGGCTCAGCACCACGGGTTCGTGTCCGGCGGCGCGGACGGCGTCGACCGTGGGGCGCCCGACGGTGCCGGTTCCTCCGGCGACAGCGATCTTCATCGCACGCCCTCCTTCTCTGCCGACACGCTCACGCCTGGCGCTGAACGCCGAGCACTCGGGACGAGCGAGCCCGTGCTACGCGGCGAGCGCCAGGTAGGGCTCCCAGCGCGGATCGGCGCGCTCGGTGCCCCGCACCGACCAGCCGTTGCCGTGCGGCGGGCGCGGTGTGAGCCGCAGTTCCCACCGCATCTCCTGCGGGGTGCGATCGCCCTTGACGTTGTTGCAGCGCAGGCAGCACGCCACGAGGTTCTCCCACGAGTCCGCTCCCCCGCGAGAGCGGGGCAGCACGTGATCGATCGTCGAGGCGGCCTTGCCGCAGTAGGCGCACCGGTGGGCATCGCGGCGCAGGACGCCGCGACGGGTCACCGGCACCCGTCTGCCACCCGGGACGCGCACATATCTGGTCAGCACGATGACGGCGGGGCGGTCCCATGCGGCGTGAGTGCCCCAGACGGGATCGCCCTCGATCCGCTCGATGATCGTCGCCTTGTCGTTCATCACGAGCACGAGTGCTCGCTTGAAGGACACAACCGCCAGGGGCTCGTAGCCCGCGTTCAGCACAAGGGTGCGCATCCGTTGTCCTCTCGAAGATGCCCGGAAGGCTTCCGGGTTCTCGATCTGTCGCGACGTGGGATGGCGGATGGTGCGGGCACGAAAAAGGCGCTGTCCTAGTGACAGCGCCTTAGCGCCACGGCAGAACCGTGGCCTCCGAGCGAGCAATGCCGGAGGACGTAACGACCAAGTGCATCCATGGTTCGGATGCCAGGTATTCGGTCCATCGGCTTCCCTCCGCTTCTCTCAGCGTCGAGTTTCAGGGTAACCCACCCGTGCGACAGAAGGGTCGCCGGGCGGGTTAACGCCGGATGGCGTGTCGGCGGAACTCAGCCCGCGTTGGCCTGGAGGAACGCGATCGGGTCGACCAGCTGGCCGCCGACGCGCACCTCGAAGTGCAGGTGGTTCGCGGTCGAGCGACCGGTGCTGCCGACGAGGCCGATGAGCTGTCCCGCCTCGACGGTCTGGCCCGAGACGACCTGACGGCTGCCGTACGTCATGTGACCGTAGAGGGTCGAGACGCTCTGTCCGTTGATGACGTGGTCGATCGTGACCGCGACGCCGTAACCGCCGTAGCTCTCCTGCGAGACCCGCACGACACCGGCGGCGGCCGCGAAGATCGGCGAACCACCGGCAGTCAGCATGTCGACGCCCTGGTGCGACCCGCCGCGGGACATGAAGCCGTCGCCCTGGGTGTAGCCCGTCAGCGGCCACCGGACGGCGCCCGAACCGGGAGCGACCATGTTGAGGTCGACGTTGTAGCGCGTGGAGGTCGAGGCGACGGTGGCGGCACGGCGCGCGCGCTCTGCGGCGGCGGCCTTCGCGGCGTCTTCGGCCTTCTTCTTCTGGATCTCTTCGGGCGTCGTCGCCGCATAGGTGTCGCGAGCGAGCTCAGGGGTGTCGGCAGCCGAGGCCACCACGAGCGACTGGGCGCCGTCCTCGGCGACCTGCTGCAGGGTCACCGCGTCGGCGGTCGGCTTCCAGGCGCCGTAGGCGGGCAGCGCGACGGTGGCGACCAGGCCGGCGACGACCGCGAGCGTCGCGAGACTGCGAGCGGGCTTCGCGGCGGCCTTGGCGGCGCGGCGGGGGGCCGTACGCACGGCGGTCGCGGTGAGGGCGGTACGAGCCGCGCGGCCGGCGGCGCGGCGAGAACTCGCCTTTCGGCTCACGCGCCTTGTCGGCGCGAGGCTCGTCCGGTCGTTCTCGGGCACGTCCGCGGACGAGTCGATTGCATCAGCCAAGCTTTTCCTCCGTCGCCTCTGCGCGGGGGCGCTGGCTCGTCGGCACTCTGTTCTCGGGCACGTGTTACTTCGGGCACTTTGTGCGGGTTTCGCCGAGCGGATGACGAGCCGGTGAGGCAATCCGCGCGGGGTCCGACGGCTGGCTTCTGCCTGTGGACGTCCCTCACGCTACCCGAAAGTAACGATTCTGTCACTTCCGACACCCGGTGGCGGGGCCGGAACGGCATGAATCGGCGGTCTCGGAGGGGGTCAGACCCGCTCGTCGACGAGGAAGATGTGCGATGCCACCTCGACGGGAAGCTCGAGCCCCTCGTCGCTTCCGTGCATCTGGACGAGCACGTACCCCTCGCTGTAGCGGTAGTCGCCCCGGGCGCCCGGCAGCACGCCGGCACCCCGCAGCTGCTGCAGCAGCTCGGGGTCGACCTGCACGGGCTCGGCGAGGCGGCGGACCGTGCCCTCGATCGGGGCGCCGGCCGCGTTGAGGCGGGTGACGAGGCCGACGACGCCCTCTTCGAACGTGCGCGCGGGCGAATCGCCCAACTGGGCGAGTCCGGGGATCGGGTTGCCGTAGGGCGATTCGGTGGGGTGGCCGAGCAGCTCGACGAGGCGGCGCTCGACCTGCTCGCTCATCACGTGCTCCCAACGGCATGCTTCTTCGTGCACGTACGCCCAATCGAGCCCGATCACGTCGGAGAGCAGGCGCTCGGCCAGGCGGTGCTTGCGCATGACGTCGACGGCCTTCTGGCGACCGGCATCCGTCAATTCCAGGGTGCGGTCCTCGGAGACGACGACGAGGCCGTCGCGCTCCATGCGGCCGACGGTCTGCGAGACGGTGGGGCCGGAGTGCCCGAGGCGCTCCGAGATGCGCGCACGCAGGGGAACGATGTTCTCCTCCTCGAGCTCGAGGATCGTGCGGAGGTACATCTCGGTGGTGTCGATCAAGTCGGTCATGAGGCCCTCCGAGACGCGGAAATCGTTGCCAGGCCAGCCTATCCAACATCGAAGACACGGGATCGCGGCGCGAAGACCCCCGACCGCGAAAGGAGCTGGGCCGCAAAGGGTCTGGGCCACCGAACCCTAGAATCGAGACATGCATGCCGTGATCCCGCGCGAACTCCTGCCCACCGACGGTCGCTTCGGATGCGGACCCTCCAAAGTGCGCCCCGCGCAGCTGGAGGCCCTCGTCGGGCCGGGGGCCGGCATCCTGGGCACGTCGCACCGCCAGGCGCCCGTCAAGGATCTCGTCGCACGCACGCGCCGCGGCCTCGCCGAGCTCTTCCGCCTGCCCGACGGCTACGAGATCATCCTCGGCAACGGCGGGTCGACCGCGTTCTGGGATGCGGCGGCGTTCGGGCTCATCGAGAAGCGCAGCCAGAACCTCGTCTTCGGCGAGTTCGGCGGCAAGTTCGCCGCCGCGGCCAAGGCGCCGTGGCTCGAGGCCCCCGACGTCCGCAGCGCCGACGCCGGTTCGCGCATCGCGCCGGAAGCGGTCGAGGGCGTCGATGTCTACGCGTGGCCGCACAACGAGACCTCCACGGGCGTCTCGGCGCCCGTGCGGCGCGTGCACGGCGACGAGGGCGCGCTGACCGTGGTCGACGCGACCAGCGCCGCGGGCGGCATCGACGTCGACCTCACCGAATCCGACGTCTACTACTTCGCGCCCCAGAAGAACCTCGGCTCGGACGGCGGGCTGTGGTTCGCGGCCGTCTCCCCCGCCGCGATCGAGCGCATCGAGCGCATCGCCGCCTCGGATCG
>NZ_DATMIO010000176.1:0-12109 GCF_035554235.1 Microbacterium sp.
CGTGACCGGGCACTGACCGGATGGTCGATGTGCCATGCGTCCCCACCAGGTCGCCGGGCGCAGCTGTCGACGATTCACGTACTCAAGTCTGCGTTTGCGCTCACGCAGACTTGAGTGTCCGCGGGCGTTCCGCAGGTCGACTCAAGTCAGCGTTTGAGCTCACGCAGACTTGAGTGCCCGCGGGCGTTCCGCAGATCGACTCAAGTCTGCGCTCAGGCAAGCGCAGACTTGAGGACGTAAAGAGAGAACATCGGCGCTCCCGCGACACGCCGGTGACGCATTCGGTCGGCGCCCCGCGACACGCCGGTGACGGGCCATCCCACACGACACGCCGGGTGACGGGTCCGGCCGGCGCCCTCAGTCGAGCAGGAGCGCGGGCTCCTCGAGCACCGACGCCACGTCGGCGATGAACCGCGACATCCCGTCGCCGTCGACCACGCGGTGATCGAACGACCCGGCGACCGTCGTCACGAAGCGGGGACGGACCTCGCCGTCGACGACCCACGGCTTCTGCCGGATAGTCCCGAGCGCGACGATCCCGGCCTCGCCGGGGTTGATGATCGGCGTCCCGGCATCCATCCCGAAGACCCCGATGTTCGTGATCGTGATCGTCCCCCCGCTCTGGTCGGCGGGGGTCGACCTGCCCTCGCGCGCGGTGAGCGTGAGCTTCTCGAGCGCCTTGGCGAGTCCTCGCAGGTTGAGGTCCTGGGCATCCTTGATGTTCGGCACGAGCAGGCCGCGGGGCGTCGCCGCGGCGATTCCGAGGTTGACGTAGTGGCGCAGCACGATCTCGGCGCCGTTGTCGGTGTCAACCCATGCGGCGTTGACGTGCGGGGTCCGCCGCACCGCCCAGATCACGGCCCGCGCCATGATCAGCAGCGGCGATACGCGCACGTCGGCGAAGTCCGGCGAGGCCTTGAGCCGCTTGACGAGTTCCATCGTGCGCGTCGCGTCGACATCGACCCACACCGTGACGTGGGGCGCGGAGTAGGCGCTCTGCACCATTCCGGATGCGACGGCCTTGCGCACACCGCGCACCGGGATCGCCTCTTCCCGAGGGTTGTCGCCCGTCACCGCCGCCGCGGAGGGCGCATCGGCCGGCGCCGCCGCGCGCGACGCGGGCGCGACCGGAATCTTCTCCTCGCGAACCTCGCCCCATTCGGGAGTCTCGATGTTGCGGAACACGCTCGCCTGCGACGCGTGCTTCACCACGTCCTCGCGGGTGACCTCGCCCGCCACGCCGCTCGGCTGCACGCCCGCCAGGTCGACGCCGAGGTCGCGAGCGAGCTTGCGGATCGGGGGCTTCGCCACCACTCCGACGGATGACGCGACCGGCCGCTCGGCGGGCTTGCGGCGCCGCGACTGCACCTGCCCGCCCGTGCCGTATCCGACGAGCACGGCGCCGCCGCCCTCGACATCCGATCCGCCGTGCACGGGGATGTCGGCGGGAGTCGGCGACGCGGCATCCTCGATCGTGATGATCGCCGCGCCGACATCCACCGTGTCGCCCTCACCGGCGAGCAGGTCGCCGACGACCCCCTCGAAGGGCGAGGGCAGCTCGACCAGCGACTTCGCCGTCTCGATCTCGACGAGCACGTCGTTGACGGCGACGGTGTCGCCGGGCGCGACGTGCCACGACACGATCTCGGCCTCTGTGAGTCCCTCGCCGACGTCGGGCAGATGGAAGGTCTGGGTGCTCATCCGATTCCTTTCCGGCGGTGCGACGGATGTCTCCCGCGGGGGTCGATTGTCGCTCAGTATGCGAGGGCGCGGTCCACGGCCTCGAGCACCCGGTCGGCGTCGGGCAGAAAAGCGCCCTCCAGCTTCGCGGGCGGGAACGGGGCATCGAATCCCGACACGCGCAGCACGGGGGCCTCGAGGGAGAAGAACGCCTTCTCCATCACGGTCGCGGCGACCTCGCTGCCGACGCTCGCGAACTGCGGCGCCTCCTGTGCGTACACCATGCGCCCAGTCTGGCGCACCGAATCGAGGACCGGACCGAAGTCGACCGGAGACAGCGAACGCAGGTCGATGACCTCGCAGCTCGTGCCCTCGGCCTCGGCGAGCGCGGCCGCCTGCAGCAGCGTCGTCACCATGGCCCCGTGGCCGACGAGGGTCACATCCGTGCCGCGGCGCACGACGCGGCTCGCGTGCAGCGGCGCGGCGCGGGCGGACTCGTCGATGTCGCCCTTCTGCCAGTACCTGCTCTTGGGCTCGAGGAAGATGACGGGATCATCGCTCGCGATCGCGTCCTGGATCATCCAGTACGCGTCGTTCGCGGTCGACGGGCTCACCACGCGCAGCCCCGGGGTGTGCGCGAAGTACGCCTCGGGGCTCTCCTGGTGGTGCTCGACGGCGCCGATGTGGCCGCCGTAGGGGATGCGGATGACGATGGGCATGCTGATCGCGCCCTCGTGCCGGTTCGTGATCTTGGCGAGCTGCGTGGTGATCTGATCGAAGGCGGGAAAGACGAACCCGTCGAACTGGATCTCGCAGACCGGGCGGAAGCCGGCCATCGCGAGCCCGATGGCCGTTCCGACGATGCCGGACTCCGCGAGCGGTGTATCGAGCACCCGGCGGTCGCCGAACTCGGCCTGCAGGCCCTCGGTGACGCGGAAGACGCCGCCGAGCGGCCCGATGTCCTCGCCCATGAGCAGCACGCGGTCGTTCTCCGCCAGCGCGCGGCGCAGTCCCGCGTTGAGGGCGCGGCTGATCGGCATGGATGTCGTCACGAGGCGTCTCCGTCGTACGAGGCTTCGTAGTCATCGAGCCACGCGCGTTGTTCGTCGATGCGCGGATGCGGCTCGCTGTAGACATGGTCGAAGATGAGCGATCGGTCGATCGTCTCGAGCTTCATGGTGCGGGCGCGGGCATCGTCCGCGATCGCGCGTGCCTCGGCATCCGCGTCGGCGAAGACCGATGCCGATGCGCCCCGGCCCTCGAGGTAGGCCCGCATCCGGAGGATCGGGTCGCGCTCGGCCCACGAGCGCTCCTCCTCGTCGCTGCGGTACTTCGTCGGGTCATCGCTCGTCGTGTGCGCGCCCATGCGATAGGTCATCGCCTCGATGGCGCGGGGGCCGGCCCCGGCCCGGGCCTCGTCGAGGGCCACGCGTGAGACCGCGTAGCTGGCGAGCACGTCGTTGCCGTCGACGAGGAGGGTGGGGATGCCGTAGCCCTTCGAGCGCTCGAACAGCGGCGTGCGCGACTGCGTCGCCACGGGCACCGAGATCGCCCAGTGGTTGTTCTGCAGGAAGAAGACCTGGGGCGTCTGGTAGCTGGCCGCGAACACCATCGCCTCGTGCACGTCGCCCTGGCTGGAGGCGCCGTCGCCGTAGTACACGATGACGGCGGCATCGCTCTCGGGATCGCCCGTGCCGCTCTTCGCGTCGAGCGCGAAGCCCATCGCCAGCCCGGTCGCGTGCAGCGTCTGCGACCCGAGCACGAGGGTGTAGATGTGCGTGTTGCCGTTCTTCGGGTCGGTCGGATCCCAGCCGCCGTGCGTCAGCCCGCGCATGAGCCGGATGATGTCGACGGGGTCGACGCCGCGGATCATGCAGACGACGTGCTCCCGGTACGACGGGAAGAGGTGGTCCTGGGGGCGGGCGGCGCGGGCCGATCCGACCTGCGCCGCTTCCTGCCCGTAGCTCGGCGGCCAGAGGGCGAGCTGCCCCTGCCGCTGGAGGTTGGTCGCTTCGCGGTCGAACGCGCGGACCGCGACCATGTCGCGGTAGAGCTGCTCGAGCTCGCTGTCGGGAAGGGCCTCGATGAGCGGCAGATAGGGCTCGGCGGCCGCCGTCGGGGCGAGAGTTCCGTCGGCCGCGAGAACGCGAACGAGTTCGGTATCCACCGGAGACGTCATTGTCCTACGCTAACGCCCGGCCGGAGTGCGCCTGCGGGAGGTTGCGGACAACGGATGCCGCGATCCCTAGGACCCTGTCCACAGACTCATGCTCCCCCACGGATATACGCAGCCCGTCGCCCGCGAACGGGCGGACGATCAATCCGGCCTCGTCGAAGGCCTGCGCGATCTCCATCGTCTCGTCGCCGGCGGGCAGCCAGACGAAGTTGCCCTGCGCCTCGGGAACCCGCCAGCCCGCCGCACGAAGGCCGGCGGCGAGCCGGTCGCGCCGCTCGACGATGGCGGCCACGCGCCCGCGCAGCTCGTCTTCGGCATCGAGGCTCGCGAGGGCCGCATCCTCGGCCTGCGCCGTGACCGACAGCGGGATGGCGACGGTGCGGGCGGCATCGAGCACCCGCGGATGGCCGATCGCGTAGCCGATCCGCAGGCCCGCGAGCCCGAACGCCTTCGAGAACGTGCGCAGCACGACGACGTTGGGATGGGCTTCGAAGATCGAGGTGGCGATGCCGTCGACCGCCTCGGGGTCGGTGACGAACTCGGCGTATGCCTCGTCGAGGATCACCAGCACGGTCGGGGGCACGGCCGCGATGAACTCCTCGAACTCGCTCTGCGTGACGATCGGTCCGGTCGGATTGTTCGGCGTGCACACGATGATGCAGCTCGTCCGGTCGGTCACCGCGGCCGCCATGGCGGGCAGGTCGTGCCGGGCATCGTCGGTCAGCGGCACCGCCACGGGCGTGGCCCCGGGCACGAACGCAAGGCTCGGGTACGCCTCGAACGAGCGCCACGCGTAGATCAGCTCGTTGCCGGGCGCGGAGGTGGCGAGGGCGAGCTGCTGCAGGATCGACACGCTCCCGGCGGCGACGTGCACCCCGTCGGGTTGCACGCCGTAGCGCGCGGCCAGGCGCGCGCGGAGGCGGCCGGCCGAGGCGTCCGGGTAGCGATTGACGGATGTCGAGGACCGCAGCGCCTCGAGCACCGAGGGCAGCGGGTCGAACGGATTCTCGTTGCTCGACAGCTTGAACGCGTCTGCCCCCGCCTGTTTGCCCTGCCGGTAGGGCGGCAGGGCGGCGATCTCGGGGCGGATGCGAGGCAGGACGGGCTCGGACGGGATCACCCGTCGAGTCTAAGAGTCCCGGCACCGCCGGATTCGATGGGGACGTGTGAAAATGGCGTCCATGCGCTTCCTCATCCGCGTCGTCATCAACGCCTTCGCCATCTGGGTCTGCACTCTCATCCCCGCGCTGACCGTGATGGTCACGGCGTTCCCGCCGGGCGAGACGCTGCAGTACGTGCTCACCCTGCTGATCGTCGCGGCGATCTTCGCGATCGTGAACACGGTCATCGGCACCGTCGTCAAGATCATCGCGATCCCGCTCTACATCCTGACCCTCGGCCTCATCTCGCTCGTCATCAACGGCTTCCTGCTGTGGCTCACGGCCTGGATCACGAGCTTCTGGGGCTGGGGCCTCACGGTCGGCGACTTCTGGTGGGGCGTGCTCGCGGCGCTGCTCATCACCGTCATCAACTGGATCTTCGGCATCATCCTCCGGCCCCAGAAGGACGACTGAGCGTCACGGACGCTCGGCCGCGTACTCGACGACATCGACGGATGCCGCCCCCTCGAGCTCCCGGAACACCTCACGCACGGCATCCACTCGCGGGTCGTCGGAGGCGTCGACCAGTTCGGCGGTATCGGTGTACCCGGCGATGCCGTGGGCGGGCATCCGCAGATCGTGCGTGCCGAGCGCCGGATCGGCGAGCCGCTCCACCGTGAAGCTGCCGGTCGCTCCCGCGCCCGCGGGGGAGCCGCCCCCGGCGAGCGCCGAGACCGGATCGTCGACGTGGCGGAACGACACGTTGAGGGTGGATGCCGGCACCTCGGCCTCGATGGGCGAGCCGAACGAGACCAGGGTGCGCACGTCGAACTCGCCCTCGACCGCCGTGCGGCCCGCGATCATCGCCCCCTGCGAGTGCCCGAAGGCGTGCACGACGTCGCCCGCGGTGGCACCCGACGCGCGGAGCGCCTGCTGCACCGCCTCGTGCGAGGGCGAGCGTTCGCCGGCGTAGAGCTGCAGGTTCGACTGATTGTCGAACGGCTCCTTGCTGCCGACGGCCATGGTCTGCGTGCCCGCCACGTACACCGCGAACTGCCTCGTGCCGTCGGGCATCGTGTATCTCTCCACCCGCACGCGCGCCTGCCCGCCGCCCGGAATCCGCGCCGCGGCCGCGGCCAGCCCCGCGGGCGGTGCCACGGCGCCCGCGGCTCCGCCACCTGCACCCGACGCCTGGCCGATCGGCCGCACCTCGACCGCGGGCGGCGGGCCCGTCAGCCGCGATCCGGATCGCACGAATCCCGCCCCGACGACGGCGAGTCCACCCATCAGCGGCCCGACCAGAAGTCCCAGGCTCGCGAACTCGGGGCGCCCGAGCAGCGCCGTCGCGCCGACCGACTGGAAGGTCAGCGCCGAGGCCCAGGTCAGACCCCGCCACAGGGTGTCGATCCGGCCCTGCCACACCGCGGTCGGGTTCCGCTGCTCGATCGCGTCGATCGCGGCCCTGTACCGGGCCTCCGCCGCCGTGTCGCCCGAGGTCGCGGCGGCGTTCTCCAATGCGGTCAGCTCGACGACCTCGTAGACGTCGGCGGTATAGCGGAGCGCGGTCGCCAGGTCGCGGCACTCGAGGGCGGCGGCATCGGCGCGGGGCGAGAGGGACTGCAGGTGCATCTCGGTCTCCGTCCGATCCACGTCGGCGCGCGCCGCCCATTGGAAGCGCTCGGCCGCGCCCTCGATGTCGACCGCGAGCGCGTCGAGACGGGTCGCGACCGCGCGCAGCGTCTCGGTGTCGACGGCCACGATCCCCCCGGAACGGATCTCGATGTCATCGCTCATGGGATCAGCGGGGCCAGGGCCTCGAGGTGCCAACGGCGGTCGGCGACCACGTCGGTGATCGCGTCGTCGGCCGCGGCGGCCAGGGCCGCGACCTGTCGCTGGATGTCGTCGATCCGTTCGTGCACGTGCCGCACGGCATCCGACTGCCAGTCCATGTCGGCCGCGAGCGTGCGCGCCGCCGACGCGGACGCCTCGAGATCATCGCGGGCCTGCCGCAGCAGCATCAGCGCCGCGTCGGTGCCGAGGAAGGATTGAGAGAGGGTGTGGGACACGTCACCGAGTGTGCGGCGCGAAGCGCCGCGCCCGGGGCCGTCGGGGAGAGATCGTGGAGCCGGCACCGGCGATTCCGGCTGTGCAGGAGACGACGGCGCGGCATCCCGGCACAATGGTCACGTGACTCCGCCCGGCGACGCCCCGTTCCGCGTCGTGTTCGTGTGCACGGGAAACATCTGCCGCTCCCCGATGGCGGAGGTCGTGTTCCGTCGATTGGCCGAGAAGGCGGGCCTCGGCGACCGTGTCGCGTCGACGAGCGCGGGCACCGGCGACTGGCACGTGGGCGAGCGCGCCGACACCCGCACGATCGCCTCGCTCGAGCGCCGCGGCTACGACGGCACGCGGCATCGGGCCAAGCAGTTCGACTCGGCGACCTTCGCCTCGAACGATCTCGTGGTCGCCCTCGACCGCAGTCACGCCCGCATCCTCCGCAGCTGGGCGCGCGACGACGCCGAGGCCGACAAGATCTCCCTTCTGCTCGACTTCGATCCGACGGCAGGCGACGCGGTGGACGTGCCCGACCCCTATTACGCCGACGACGGAATGTTCGACACCGTGCTCGGTATGATCGAGAGCGCCAGCAGGGCGCTCTTCCAGCAGCTCGAACCCGCGATCCGGCCGTCCGCCGCCCGACCCGGAGGACTCCCGTGACTTCCCTTCCCCCCCAGCCCCTCAGCCCCCTCGACGGGCGCTACCGCGCCGCCGTCGCGCCGCTCGCCGACTACCTCTCGGAGGCCGGCCTGAACCGCGCGCGCGTGGAGGTCGAGGTCGAGTGGCTGATCGCGCTGACCGACCGGTCGCTGTTCGGGACGTCGCCACTCTCGGAGCCCGACAGCGAAGCCCTTCGCGCCCTCTACCGCGACTTCGGCCAGGCCGAGATCGACTGGCTCGCCGAGCGCGAGGCCATCACCCGCCACGACGTCAAGGCGGTCGAGTACCTCGTTCGCGACCGCCTTTCGGCACTGGGCCTCGACGCGGTCGCCGAGCTCACCCACTTCGCGTGCACGAGCGAGGACATCAACTCCCTCGCCTACGCGCTCACCGTCAAGCGCGCCGTCGAGCTGGTCTGGCTGCCGAAGCTGCGCGGGGTGACCGGGGCGCTCCGCGACCTCGCCGTCGAGCACGCGGGGGCCGCGATGCTCTCGCGCACCCACGGGCAGCCGGCGACGCCGACGACGATGGGCAAGGAGATCGCGGTCTTCGTGTGGCGCCTCGAGCGCGTGGCCGCCCAGGTCGCGGCATCCGAGTATCTCGGCAAGTTCTCGGGGGCGACCGGCACGTGGTCGGCGCACGTCGTGGCCGCTCCGGAGGTCGATTGGCCCGAGGTGTCGCGGGCGTTCGTCGAGTCGCTCGGGCTGACGTTCAACCCGCTGACCACCCAGATCGAGTCGCACGACTGGCAGGTGGAGCTCTACGATCGCGTCCGCCACGCGGGCGGCATCCTGCACAATCTGGCGACGGATGTCTGGACGTACATCTCGCTCGGATACTTCGCGCAGATCCCGGTGGCCGGCGCGACGGGCTCGTCGACGATGCCGCACAAGATCAACCCGATCCGTTTCGAGAACGCCGAGGCGAACCTCGAGCTCTCGGGGGCGCTGCTGGCCTCGCTCGGTTCGACGCTCGTGACGAGCCGCCTGCAGCGCGATCTCACCGACTCGACGACGCAGCGCAACATCGGGGTCGCGTTCGGGCACTCGCTGCTCGCCCTCGACAACCTGCAGCGCGGGCTCCGCGAGATCTCCCTCGCCGAAGACGTGCTGCTCGCCGATCTCGACGGAAACTGGGAGGTGCTCGGCGAGGCGATCCAGACCGTGGTGCGCGCCGAAGTGGTCGCCGGCCGCTCGAGCATCACCGATCCGTACGCGCTGCTCAAGGAGCTCACCCGCGGGCGCCGCGTCGGGGCCGCGGAGCTGGCCGAGTTCGTCGAGGGCCTCGAGATCGGGGATGCCGCGAAGCAGCGTCTGCTGGCGCTGACCCCGCCGACCTACACAGGGCTCGCCGCCCAGTTGGTCGAAGGGCGCTAGAGCTTCGACAGGCCGCGGGGCACTAGCCCTTCGGCAGGCCGCCCGGGTCGGTGTCGGGGCCCGTCGCGTCGTCCTCGGGCAGCAGCACCGGGCGATCGATCGGCTTCTGCACCTGCGCCGGGTCGACGGCCAGCATCAGCATCGCGAGCCCCAGAAGCACGACGATGAACGTGATGCCGGCGACGACGAGCGAGAGGGCCCAGACATCCTTGCCCTGCGCGATTCCGGTCGTGACGGCCGTCACGATGCCCGCGAATGCGGCACAGCCGAAGGCGATGGCCAGCAGGTGCAGCGGACGCAGCAGGTCGCGCCGGGTGGGCTCGTCGGTCATGCACCCTCCTCGGCGCGAGGTGTGGATGCGGCATCCGTTGTGATGGATGGCTCGCGCTTCGGCGAGAATCCGGCGATGCCGAGGTAGACGGCGACGATCGCCGCGTAGGCGCCGAACACGCCGACCGCGATCGTGATGCCGGTCAGGGTGAACGTCTGGTCGGCGTCGGGGATGTAGTAATCGAGCACGTACTGCCCGGGCACGATCAGCAGGCCGAGTCCGAGCACCGCCGTGATCACGCCGACCGTGAATCCGTCGCGCTCCTCCGAGCGCGCGGCGGACCGCTCCGCGGCATCCGCTCGCTGCGCGTGTCGAAGCGCGCGCCAGCCGGCTATGCCCTCGGCGAGTCCCGAGAGAAGCGCCCACGCGATCACCACGGAGAAGAAGAGGGTCGTCGAGCGCAGCGTCGTGAGACCGCCGATCATGCCGGCGACGATGCAGAGCGCGCCCATCAGCACCGAGAGCCAGCGGCGCCCCGCGGGGTAGACGAGCCAGGCCGCGGCACCCCAGATCAGGCCGGTCGCGATGGCGAACCCGCTGAACACCGAGAGCCCGACGATCGCCGAGTGATCCGGCGAGAAGGTGATCATGAGCGCCGCGATCGCCGCGAAGGCGGCGCGGGCGAGCTGCACGTGACGCACAGCGAGGCGCGTGCCGGCGGCGGGAGCGGTGGACATGACGGATCCTGGGTCTGCAGAGGGGATGCCTCCAGTCTAGCCGCCGCCGGGTTGACGACCCCCGGGGCCCGTCGCGGCGCCCGGTCGGCCCTCGCGGGGCGGTTCAGGTGCGCCGGACGCGCGGCTCCGGTGCGGGCGGCACCTGCTTCGCGGCGATGACATCGGCCACGGCGATGCGCTCCAGGCCGCGCTTGCCGTCGACGACGAGCGTCGTGGCGTCGGCGCTGATCAGCGTGCCGAGCGCATCCGTGGCCTGCCCCGTCGCCAGCCGGTACCGGACGACGACCCTCATGCCGGGCGTGGGGATCTCTACCACGAGCCGGGCGAGTAGTCCTTGAGGAAGACGCCGAAGAGGTCTTCGCCTGCTTCGCCGCGCACGATCGGATCGTAGACGCGGGCCGCCCCGTCGACGAGGTCGAGCGGCGCATGGAACCCCTCTTCCGCGAGGCGCACCTTGGTCGGGTGCGGGCGCTCGTCGGTGATCCAGCCGGTGTCGACGCTGGTCATCAGGATGCGGTCGCTCTCGAACATCTCCCGCGCACTCGTGCGGGTGAGCATGTTCACGGCGGCCTTGGCCATGTTGGTGTGCGGGTGACCTGGGCCCTTGTACCCGCGGCCGAACACCCCCTCCATGGCGCTGACGTTCACGACGTACTTGCGGCGTGCGGCGCTGGAGGCCATCGATGGACGCAGCTTCGAGACGAGGAGGAACGGTGCCGTCGTGTTGGCCAGCTGAACCTCGAGCATCTCGAGCGGGTCGACCTCGTCGACGTGCTGCGTCCACGAGTTGACGTCGTGCAGGTCGGGGATGAGACCGCCGGCGTCGATCGCCGTGCCGGCCGCCAGTCGCTCGAGCGAGCTCGATCCGGGCGCCATGGCCTGCTCGGTCAGCTCGTCGGCTCGCGCCGCGGCCGCCGCGAGGATCGGATGCGCCGTCACCGACCGCTCGAGCGCGCGCGGGTGCTGGTCGTTCGTGTGACCGAAGGTGACGAGCTCGGGCAGCGGTCCACGCGGGAGCGGTGCGAGCTCGGCATCCACCAGCGGCTGGTACGCGCCGGGAGAGCGGCGCACCGTCTGCGTCGCGTTGTTGATCAGGATGTCGAGAGGCCCGGCCGCCGCGACATCCTCGGCCAGCCCGATGACCTGGGCTGGGTCGCGCAGGTCGATGCCGACGACCTTGAGCCGGTCGATCCACTCCGGCGAGTCCGGCAGGCTCGTGAAGCGCCGCACGGCGTCGCGCGGGAAGCGCGTCGTGATGGTCGTGTGCGCGCCATCCCGCAACAGCCGTAGCGCGATGTACATGCCGATCTTCGCGCGGCCGCCCGTGAGCAGGGCGCGCTTGCCCGTGAGGTCGGTGCGCGCGTCGCGCTTCGCGTGGCTCATGGCCGCGCAATCGGGACACAGCTGGTGGTAGAACGCGTCGACGATGGTGTGCGGCTGCTTGCAGATGTAGCAGGCGCGGGCCTTGATGAGCGTGCCGGCCGTCGGCGCGGTCGTGGTCGTGCTGATCGGGATGCCGCGGGTCTCGTCATCGATGCGATCGGGCGCGCCGGTGGCCGTGGCGTGGATGACGCTGCGGTCGGCATCCGCGATCTCTGCCCGCTTCTCCAGGCGGCGGCCCTGCTTGACCGCCTTGTACATCTTGGCGGTGGCGTGGCGCACGGCGACGAAGTCCGGGTGCGTCTTGTCGATCTCGGCGAGCCGGGCGAGAACGCTCAGCGTGACGGCGAGCTCGGCGGGGTCGATGCCGCTCGGCTGCATCGCTGCAGCCGGGATGTCTGCAGACTGGATGTCGGCAGCCTGGATGTCGGCAGCCCAGTGGTCTGCGGTCTCGGAGGGCACACGAGATTCTACCGGCCGGCCCCTGGGCGAATGTCGAGTGATCGGCGCGCGGCCTCGGTCTACTCGGCCGCTTGCGTGGCGCGCGGGGTCATGAACCACTCGACGAAGCGGTGCGCGCGACCGTCCTCGGCGAAGTGCACTTCCCAGAGATTCGAGTAGTACTGGTGGCCCGGATAGTCCACGTGCCCCTTCACGATCCCCAGCTTGTC
>NZ_DATMIO010000177.1:0-86014 GCF_035554235.1 Microbacterium sp.
GCGAGCACTTCGAGATGCGCACCCACAAGCGTCTGATCGACATCGTCGACCCGACGCCCAAGGCCGTCGACTCGCTGATGCGCCTTGATCTGCCGGCCGATGTCAACATCGAGATCAAGCTCTGAGGTTCGACATGGCTGACATCAACGCAAAGATTTCCAAGGGCATGCTGGGCACGAAGCTCGGTATGACCCAGGTGTGGAACGAGAGCGGCAAGCTCGTCCCCGTCACCGTCATCGAGCTCGCACCGAACGTGGTCACCCAGATCCGCACCCCCGAGAAGGACGGCTACAACGCCGTCCAGATCGCCTACGGTCAGATCGACCCCCGCAAGGTGAACAAGCCCCAGACGGCCCACTTCGAGGCCGCCGGCGTGACCCCCCGTCGTCACCTCACCGAGATCCGCACCGCGGATGCCGGCGAGTATGCGCTCGGCCAGGAGCTCACGGTCGACGGCACCTTCGAGGCCGGCCAGCTCGTCGACGTCGTCGGCACGAGCAAGGGCAAGGGCACCGCGGGTGTCATGAAGCGCCACAACTTCAAGGGCGTCTCCGCTTCGCACGGCTCGCACCGCAACCACCGCAAGCCCGGCTCCATCGGTGCCTCGTCGACGCCGAGCCGCGTCTTCAAGGGCATGCGCATGGCCGGCCGCATGGGTGGCGAGCGCGTCACCGTTCTCAACCTCACGGTGCACGCCGTCGACGCCGAGAAGGGTCTGCTGCTCGTCAAGGGCGCCGTCCCCGGCGCACGCGGCCGCATCGTCTACGTCCGCAACGCAGTGAAGGGGGCCTAGTCCATGGCTGACCAGACTCTTGCGCTTGACGTCCGCGGCACCGACGGCAAGAAGGCAGGCTCCGTGGAGCTTCCGGCCTCGGTGTTCGACGCCAAGACGAACATCCCGCTGATCCACCAGGTCGTCGTCGCGCAGCGCGCCGCCGCTCGCCAGGGAACGCACTCGACCAAGCGTCGCGGTGAGGTCTCGGGTGCCGGCCGCAAGCCCTTCAAGCAGAAGGGCACCGGTAACGCCCGTCAGGGCTCGATCCGCGCGCCGCACATGACCGGCGGTGGCATCGTGCACGGCCCGAAGCCGCGCGACTACTCGCAGCGCACCCCCAAGAAGATGATCGCGGCCGCCCTGCGCGGCGCGCTCAGCGACCGGGTTCGCGGCGAGCGCCTCCACATCGTGGAGTCCTTCGGCATCGAGGGCGCGCCCTCGACGAAGGCCGCCGCCGCGTTCCTGTCGGACGTGGGCGCGACCAACCGCGTGCTCGTGGTCATCGACCGCCAGGACGAGATCACCGTGAAGAGCGTGCGCAACCTCGCGTACGTCCACGTGCTGCCGTTTGACCAGCTCAACGCCTACGACGTGATCGTCTCCGACGACATCGTCTTCACCAAGGCCGCCTACGAGGCGTTCGTCTCGTCGAAGGCCGTCTCCACCCAGGAGGTCTCCGAATGAGCACCGACTCCGTCCTGCAGACTGCCCTGAACAAGGACCCGCGCGACGTCATCCTGAAGCCGGTCGTGTCCGAGAAGAGCTACGGGCTCATCGACGAGGGCAAGTACACCTTCCTGGTGGACACCCGCGCGACGAAGACCGAGATCAAGCTCGCCATCGAGAAGATCTTCGGCGTCAAGGTCGCCGGGGTCAACACGATCAACCGCGTCGGCAAGACCCGCCGCACCCGCTTCGGCACCGGCAAGCGCAAGGACACCAAGCGTGCCATCGTGACGCTCCGCTCGGGCACCATCGACATCTTCACGGCAGTCGGCTGACGGTCGGGACGAAGGACTAAACAATGGCTATTCGCAAGTACAAGCCCACGACCCCCGGTCGCCGCGGTTCGTCGGTGGCTGACTTCGCCGAGATCACCCGATCGACGCCTGAGAAGTCGCTGCTGCGCCCGCTCTCCAAGACCGGTGGTCGCAACAACCAGGGCCGCATCACGACGCGCCACATCGGTGGTGGCCACAAGCGCCAGTACCGCGTGATCGATTTCCGTCGCAACGACAAGGACGGCATCGACGCGAAGGTCGCTCACATCGAGTACGACCCCAACCGCACGGCGCGCATCGCCCTCCTGCACTACGCCGACGGCGAGAAGCGCTACATCATCGCGCCGAACAAGCTGTCGCAGGGTGACATCGTCGAGTCGGGCTCCGGCGCCGACATCAAGCCCGGCAACAACCTGCCGCTGCGCAACATCCCCACCGGTACCGTGATCCACGCGATCGAGCTGCGTCCCGGTGGCGGTGCCAAGATGGCGCGTTCGGCCGGCGCATCGGTTCGCCTCGTGGCGAAGGACGGCCCGTACGCCCAGCTGCGTCTGCCCTCGGGTGAGATCCGCAACGTGGATGCACGCTGCCGCGCCACCATCGGCGAGGTCGGCAACGCCGAGCAGTCGAACATCAACTGGGGCAAGGCCGGCCGCAAGCGCTGGCAGGGCATCCGTCCCACCGTTCGCGGTGTCGCCATGAACCCGGTCGACCACCCGCACGGTGGTGGAGAGGGCAAGACGTCCGGTGGACGTCACCCCGTCACCCCGTGGGGCCAGAAGGAAGGCCGCACCCGTCACGCCAACAAGGAAAGCGACAAGTACATCGTGCGTCGCCGTACCGCCGGCAAGAAGCGTAAGTAGGAGTAGAGGAAGATGCCACGCAGTCTCAAGAAGGGCCCCTTCGTCGATGACCACCTGCTTCGCAAGGTAGTCACGCAGAACGAGGCGGGATCCAAGAACGTCATCAAGACCTGGTCGCGTCGCTCGATGATCATCCCGGCCATGCTGGGTCACACGATCGCCGTGCACGACGGTCGCAAGCACATCCCCGTGTTCGTCACCGAGACCATGGTCGGCCACAAGCTGGGCGAGTTCGCGCCCACCCGCACCTTCCGCGGCCACGAGAAGGACGACAAGAAGGGCCGTCGCCGCTAGGCGACCGAGGAGGAGAGAGAAATGGTGGAGTCCATCGCACGAGTGCGACACATCCGCGTGACCCCTCAGAAGGCTCGTCGTGTCGTTGCTCTCATCAAGGGCAAGCAGGCCCAGGAGGCCCTGGCCATCCTGAAGTTCGCGCCGCAGTCCGCGAGCGAGCCGATCTACAAGCTCGTCGCGTCCGCAATCGCGAACGCTCGGGTCAAGGCCGACAAGGACAGCGCATACCTGGACGAGCGCGACCTCTACATCGCGAACGCGTACGTAGACGAGGGCACGACGCTCAAGCGTTTCCGCCCCCGCGCACAGGGTCGCGCATTCCAGATCAAGAAGCGCACGAGCCACATCACGGTCGTGCTCGCGACGCCGGAGGCGGCTGACGCCGCGCCGGCAGACCAGACAAGCTCAACCCCACGGAAGGCGAGCAAGTAATGGGACAGAAGGTAAACCCGTACGGCTTCCGCCTCGGCATCACCACCGACCACGTGTCGCGGTGGTTCTCCGACTCGACGAAGCCCGGACAGCGCTACGCCGACTACGTCGCCGAGGACATCAAGATCCGCAAGCTGCTGCAGACGACGCTTGACCGCGCCGGTGTCAGCAACATCGAGATCGAGCGCACCCGTGACCGCGTCCGCGTCGACATCCACACCGCCCGCCCGGGCATCGTGATCGGTCGCCGCGGGGCCGAGGCCGAGCGCATCCGCGCCGACCTCGAGAAGCTCAGCGGCAAGCAGATCCAGCTGAACATCCTCGAGGTCAAGAACCCCGAGGCCGACGCTCAGCTCGTCGCCCAGGGCGTCGCCGAGCAGCTCAGCGCCCGCGTGGCATTCCGCCGCGCGATGCGCAAGGGCATGCAGGGCGCCCAGCGTGCCGGGGCCAAGGGTGTCCGCATCCAGGTCTCGGGTCGCCTCGGCGGCGCCGAGATGAGCCGGTCGGAGTTCTACCGCGAAGGCCGTGTGCCGCTGCACACGCTCCGCGCGAACATCGACTACGGCTTCTACGAGGCGAAGACCACCTTCGGCCGCATCGGCGTGAAGGTCTGGATCTACAAGGGCGACCTCACGAACAAGGAACTCGCGCGCGAGCAGGCCAACGCGCCGAAGTCCCGCGGTCGGGACGACCGTGGTGACCGCGGCGACCGTCGTCCTCCGCGTGGCCCCCGCAACGACGCCCCCGTGGCAGAAGGAGCGCCGGCGTAATGCTCATCCCCCGCAAGGTCAAGTACCGCAAGCAGCACCACCCGGGCCGTTCCGGTCAGGCGACCGGTGGCACCGTGGTGTCGTTCGGCGAGTTCGGCATCCAGGCCCTCACGCCCGCTTACGTGACGAACCGTCAGATCGAGTCCGCTCGTATCGCGATGACGCGTCACATCAAGCGTGGCGGAAAGGTGTGGATCAACATCTACCCCGACCGTCCGCTCACCAAGAAGCCGGCCGAAACCCGCATGGGTTCCGGTAAGGGTTCGCCGGAGTGGTGGGTCGCAAACGTCAAGCCGGGTCGCGTCCTCTTCGAGGTCGCCGGAGTCAACGAGGAGCTCGCTCGCGAGGCCCTGACCCGTGCCATTCACAAGCTGCCCCTGAAGGCACGCATCATCAAGCGCGAGGAGGGCGACGCGTAATGGCGATCGGCACCAAGCAGCTCGCTCCGAGCGAGCTCGACACGTTCGAAGACCAGCGCCTCGTCGAGGAGCTGCGCAAGGCCAAGGAAGAGCTGTTCAACCTGCGCTTCCAGTCGGCCACCGGCCAGCTCGAGAGCCACGGCCGCATCCGTGCGGTCAAGCGCGACATCGCGCGGCTCTACACCGTGATCCGCGAGCGCGAGCTGGGCATCCGTGCCACGCCCGCACCCGTCGAGGTCAAGGCGAAGGCGAAGAAGACGAAGGCCACGAAGGCGGATGCCGCCGACGAGGCCGTGAAGGAAGAGGCCGAGTAATGGCTGAGACCACTGAGAAGAAGGCGCCCGCGAAGAAGGCGCCCGCCAAGAAGGCTGCGGTCGAGACGCCCGTCGTCGAGTCCGGCCACGAGTCTTCGGCCCACGACGTCCGCGACGCGGACGCCCGTGGCTACCGCAAGGCCCGCCGCGGCTACGTCGTGAGCGACAAGATGGACAAGACGATCGTCGTCGAGGTCGAGGACCGCGTGAAGCACCCCCTCTACGGCAAGGTCATCCGTCGCACGTCGAAGGTCAAGGCCCACGACGAGCAGAACACCGCCGGCATCGGCGACCTCGTGCTCATCAACGAGACGCGTCCGCTGAGCGCCACCAAGCGCTGGCGCCTCGTCGAGGTCCTGGAGAAGGCCAAGTAGGCCCCGGCCCGCTTGCCCTTAAGGAGTAGAAGTGATTCAGCAGGAATCCCGCATCAAGGTCGCCGACAACACCGGCGCGAAGGAGCTGCTCACCATCCGCGTGCTCGGTGGTTCACACCGCCGCTACGCCGGTCTCGGTGACACCATCGTGGCGACGGTCAAGGACGCGATCCCCGGCGGAAACGTCAAGAAGGGCGATGTGGTCAAGGCCGTCATCGTCCGCACCGTCAAGGAGACGCGTCGTCCCGACGGCTCGTACATCAAGTTCGACGAGAACGCCGCCGTGATCCTGAAGAACGACGGGGAGCCCCGCGGCACCCGCATCTTCGGACCGGTCGGCCGCGAGCTTCGTGACAAGAAGTTCATGAAGATCGTCTCGCTGGCACCGGAGGTCATCTAGTCATGGCGAAGATCAAGAAGGGTGACCTGGTTCAGGTCATCTCGGGCGCCAAGCCCGAGCGCGGCGGCGACCGCGGCAAGCAGGGCAAGGTCCTCGAGGTCCTTACCGAGCAGAACCGCGTTCTCGTCGAGGGCGTGAACTACGTCACCAAGCACACCCGCGTGGGCCAGACCCAGCGCGGCACGAAGACCGGCGGCATCGAGACGTTCGAAGCGCCGATCCACATCTCGAACGTCCAGCTGGTGGACCCCTCGACGAAGAAGCCGACCCGCGTCGGCCACCGCGTCGAAGAGGTGACGAAGGACGGTCAGCGACGCACGGTTCGCGTGCGCTTCGCCAAGAAGTCAGGTAAGGACCTGTAATGAGCACAACGACTGCCGCGCCGGCTGGCCCTGGCGCTGAAAGCAGGCCTCACGGCGCAGCCCAGCCGCGCCTGAAGCAGAAGTACCGGGCCGAGATCCAGCAGAAGCTGCAGGAGGAGTTCGGCTACGTCAACGTCAACCAGATCCCCGGCCTCGTCAAGGTCGTCGTCAACACCGGTGTCGGTGAAGCGGCGCGTGACGGCAAGGTGATCGACGGGGCCGTGGACGACCTCACGAAGATCACGGGTCAGAAGCCCGTCGTCACGAAGGCGCGCAAGTCGATCGCCCAGTTCAAGCTCCGCGAGGGCCAGCCCATCGGCGCCCACGTCACGCTGCGTGGCGACCGCGCGTGGGAGTTCCTCGACCGCCTGACGTCGCTGGCGCTGCCCCGCATCCGCGACTTCCGCGGCCTGTCGCCGAAGCAGTTCGACGGCAACGGCAACTACACGTTCGGCCTGCAGGAGCAGTCGGTCTTCCACGAGATCGACCAGGACAAGATCGACCGCGTCCGCGGCTTCGACATCACGATCGTCACGACCGCGAAGACGGATGACGAGGGCCGCGCGCTCCTGCGCCACATCGGCTTCCCGTTCCGCAACGAAGAGAACTGAACAACGGTTGTCGAGACGCCGGCTCCGCCGGCTACTCGATCATCGAGGAAATCATCACAGGTCGCCTGCCGTGTAACGGCCGTCGAAACCGAATGAACGAAGGAAACAGACCATGACAATGACAGACCCGGTCGCAGACATGCTGACCCGTCTGCGCAACGCGAACTCGGCGCATCACGATTCCGTGAACATGCCGTCGAGCAAGCTGAAGTCGCACATCGCCGAGATCCTCAAGCGTGAGGGCTACATCGCCGATTGGGCCGTCGAAGACGCCCGCGTCGGCCAGAGCCTGACCCTGACGCTCAAGTACGGCCCGAACCGCGAGCGGTCGATCGCCGGCATCAAGCGCGTCTCCAAGCCCGGCCTGCGCGTGTACGCACGTTCGACCGAGATCCCCCGTGTTCTCGGCGGCCTCGGCGTCGCCATCCTGTCCACCTCCTCCGGTCTTCTCACCGACCGTCAGGCCGAGCAGAAGGGCGTGGGTGGGGAAGTCCTCGCCTACGTGTGGTAGTCAGCCATGTCTCGAATCGGACGTCTTCCCATCGACATCCCCGCCGGCGTCACCGTGTCGGTCGAGGGTCAGGATGTGGCGGTCAAGGGCCCGAAGGGTGAGCTCGCGCTCACCGTCGCGAGCCCCATCGAGGTGAAGGTCGAAGAGGGCCAGGTGCTCGTCACCCGTCCCGACGACGAGCGCGAATCGCGATCGCTCCACGGCCTCACCCGCACCCTCATCAACAACAACATCATCGGCGTCACCCAGGGCTACACCAAGGGCCTCGAGGTCGTCGGCACCGGTTACCGCGTCGCACAGAAGGGCAGCTCGGTCGAGTTCGCCCTCGGCTTCTCGCACCCCGTGCTCGTCGAACCGCCCGCGGGCATCAGCTTCACGGTCGAGGGCAACAACAAGCTCACCGTGAGTGGGATCGACAAGCAGGCCGTCGGCGAGGCGGCCGCGAACATCCGCAAGATTCGCAAGCCCGAGCCCTACAAGGGCAAGGGTGTGCGGTACGCCGGCGAGGTCGTGCGCCGCAAGGCCGGAAAGAGTGGTAAGTAACCATGGCTGTGAAGTCGAAGTCCGACGCTCGTTCGCGTCGACACGCACGCCTTCGGAAGAAGGTCGTCGGTACCGATGCGCGCCCGCGTCTCGTCGTGACGCGCTCCGCGCGCCACGTGTTCGTCCAGCTGGTCGACGACGCCAAGGGCAACACCCTGGCCTCGGCATCCACCCTCGAAGCGGACCTGCGTTCGTTCGACGGTGACAAGACCGCAAAGGCCCGCAAGGTCGGCGAGCTCGTCGCCGAGCGTGCGAAGGCTGCCGGCATCTCGGATGTCGTGTTCGACCGCGGTGGCAACCGCTACGCGGGACGTGTCGCGGCGATCGCCGACGGCGCCCGCGAAGGGGGGCTGAACCTGTGAGTGAAATCAAGGAGACCGAAGTGGCAGTTGCTGCCGAAACGGCCGCGCCCGAGGCGCAGCCGGAGCGCGAGCCCCGTCGTGGCGGACGTGAGCGCAACCCGAACCGTGACCGCGGTTCGCGTGACGCCGACAAGTCCCAGTTCCTCGAGCGCGTTGTCACCATCAACCGCGTCTCGAAGGTCGTCAAGGGCGGCCGCCGCTTCAGCTTCACGGCCCTCGTGGTCGTGGGCGATGGCAACGGCGTCGTCGGCGTGGGCTACGGCAAGGCTCGCGAGGTTCCCCTCGCGATCTCGAAGGGTGTCGAAGAGGCCAAGCGCAACTTCTTCCGCGTGCCCCGCGTCGGCGTGACGATCCCGCACCCCGTGCAGGGTGAGGCCGCCGCCGGTGTGGTGCTGCTGCGTCCCGCCTCGGGCGGTACCGGTGTCATCGCCGGTGGTCCGGTCCGCGCCGTGCTCGAGTGCGCCGGCATCCACGACGTGCTCTCGAAGTCGCTCGGTTCGTCGAACACGATCAACATCGTGCACGCGACGGTTGCGGCCCTGAAGCAGCTCGAGGAGCCCCGCGCGGTCGCCGCTCGTCGCGGACTCGAGTTCGACCAGGTCGCCCCCGCGCGCCTCGTCCGCGCGGAGGCAGAAGCCGCCGCGGCTGCGAAGGTAGGTGCCTGATGGCCGATCGTCTGAAGGTCACGCAGATCAAGTCCAAGGTGAGTGAGAAGCAGAACCAGCGCGACACGCTGCGCAGCCTCGGTCTCAAGCGGATCGGCGACTCCGTCGTCCGTCCCGACGACGCGCAGACGCGCGGTTACGTCAAGACCGTCGCCCACCTCGTGAAGGTTGAGGAGATCGACTAATGGCCGAGAAGGCTGAGAAGAAGGACACTTCGACGGAGCTCGGTGCGAGCACGGCCGGAGAGGCGAAGGCCGCCAAGGCGACCGCAGCCAAGAAGGCGCCGGCCAAGGCCGCTGCCGCCAAGGCGCCGGCTGCGAAGAAGCCGGCCGCCAAGGCCGCCGACAGCGCGGACAAGGCCGAGAAGGCCCCCGCGAAGAAGGCTCCCGCCGCCAAGGCCGCTCCGAAGAAGGCCGACGCCGTCGTGTCGCGCCCGGGCGTGCTGAAGGTGCATCACCTGCGTCCCGTCCCGGGTGCCAACACCGCAAAGACCCGCGTGGGTCGCGGTGAGGGCTCCAAGGGCAAGACCGCCGGTCGTGGCACCAAGGGCACCAAGGCCCGCAACACCGTGCGGGTCGGCTTCGAGGGTGGGCAGATGCCGCTGCACATGCGCACCCCGAAGCTGCGCGGGTTCAAGAACCCGTTCCGCGTCGAGTACCAGGTCGTGAACCTGGAGAAGCTCGCCGAGCTCTACCCGCAGGGCGGTGAGGTCACCGTCGTCGACCTCGTGGCCAAGGGCGCCGTCCGCAAGAACGAGAAGGTCAAGGTGCTCGGCACCGGAGACATTGCGGTTAAGCTGAATGTCGCAGTTGACAAGGTCTCTGGCTCCGCCGAGCAGAAGATCGTGGCAGCTGGGGGCTCAGTAGGCTGAGCTTGCGGGTGAATCCCGTGATGCTTCCTGATCGGTCGGAGTCCTGGACTCCGACCGATCAGAGGGCCACCCGCACGTCCGTCAGGAGGCACGTTCTTGTTTAGCGCTATCGCGCGGATCTTCCGCACCCCGGACCTTCGCCGGAAGATCGGTTTCACTCTGGGGATCATCGCCCTCTATCGACTCGGCGCGCACGTGCCGGCACCGTTCGTGGACTTTCCGAACGTGCAGGAGTGCATCGGCGCCAGTTCGAGCACGGACGGGCTGCTGTCGCTGGTCAACCTGTTCTCGGGCGGCGCGCTCCTGCAGCTCTCGATCTTCGCCCTGGGCGTCATGCCCTACATCACGGCGACGATCATCACGCAGCTGCTCCGCGTGGTCATCCCGCACTTCGAAACCCTCTACAAGGAGGGCCAGGCGGGTCAGTCGCGTCTGACGCAGTACACGCGCTACCTCACGATCGCCCTGGCGCTCCTGCAGTCCACGACGCTCGTCACCGTCGCGCGCAGCGGTCAGCTCTTCGGCAACACGGGCGTCCCGGCGTGCGAGCAGCTCCTCACCAACGACGTGTGGTGGGCGCAGCTGCTGATGATCATCACGATGACCGCCGGCACCGGCCTCATCATGTGGTTCGCAGAGCTCGTCACCGAGCGCGGCATCGGCAACGGCATGTCGCTCCTGATCTTCACCTCGATCGCCGCGACGTTCCCCGGCGCGATGTGGGCCATCTGGCTCGCGCGCGGCTTCGAGGTGTTCCTCCTCGTCCTCGCCGTGGGAATCGTGGTGGTCGCGCTCGTCGTGTACGTCGAGCAGTCGCAGCGCCGCATCCCGGTGCAGTACGCGAAGCGCATGGTCGGTCGCCGCACCTACGGCGGGACGAACACGTACATCCCGATCAAGGTCAACATGGCCGGTGTGGTTCCCGTGATCTTCGCGTCGTCGCTGCTCTACATCCCGGCGCTGCTGGCCCAGTTCAACCAGCCCGCCGTCGGCGAATCGCCGGCCGGATGGGTCACCTGGGTCTCGCAGTACCTGACGACCGGTGATTCGCCTGTTTACATGCTGGTCTACTTCCTGCTCATCATCGGCTTCACGTACTTCTACGTCGCGATCACGTTCAACCCGGTCGAGGTCGCCGACAACATGAAGAAGTACGGCGGCTTCATCCCCGGCATCCGCGCCGGTCGTCCCACGGCCGAGTACCTCGACTACGTGCTCACGCGCATCACGCTCCCCGGCTCGATCTACCTGGGCCTGATCGCCCTGCTGCCGCTCATCGCGCTGGCAACGGTCGGCGCCAATCAGAACTTCCCGTTCGGTGGAGCGTCGATCCTGATCATCGTCGGTGTGGGTCTCGAGACGGTAAAGCAGATCGACGCGCAGCTCCAGCAGCGCCACTACGAAGGACTCCTGCGATGACCTCAGTCACCACGGCCCGCCTCCTGATCGTCGGCCCCCAGGGCTCCGGGAAGGGAACCCAGGGTGTCCGGATCGCCGAGGCCTTCGGCATCCCGGTCGTCTCCACGGGCGATGTGTTCCGGGCCAACATCAAGGAGGGCACCCCGCTGGGCCGGCAGGTCAAGGCGATCGTCGACGGCGGAGACCTGGTGCCCGACGAGCTGACGAGCGAGATCGTGCGCGACCGCCTGTCGCAGGATGACGCCGCGCACGGCTTCCTCCTCGACGGCTACCCGCGCAACGCGCAGCAGGTCGCCCACCTCGAAGAGTTCCTCGCCGCGCGCGGCGAGTCACTGGATGCGGTGATCGAGCTCGTCGTACCGCGCGAGGAGAGCCTCGAGCGCCTCCGTCTGCGCGCGGAGGAGCAGGGCCGGTCGGACGACACCGACGCCGGCATCGCCCATCGTCTCGACATCTACGAGCGCGAGACCGCGCCGATCCTCGCCGCCTACGGTGAGCAGGGCATCGTCGATCGCATCGACGGCGTCGGATCGCTCGATGAGATCACCACGCGCATCATCGCGGCGCTCGAGGCTCGTGGCCTCGAACGCCGGACCGCTGCCTGAGGGTTGCTGACCGACGGAATGGGCCTGCGCCGCTCGATCTACAAAACCCCCGCCCAGCTGCGGTCGATGATGGAACCAGGGCTCATCACCGCGGCCGCGCTCGACGCGGTGCGCGCGATGATCGCGCCGGGCGTCACGACGATCGAACTGGATGCCGCGGCATCCCGGATCATCACCGGCCGCGGTGCGCGATCGAACTTCCAGCTCGTGCGCGGTTATCGCCACACGATCTGCGCCTCGGTCAACGAGCAGGTCGTGCACGGCATCCCCAGCGACCGGGCGCTGCAGCCCGGCGATATCGTCTCGATCGACTGCGGCGCCGAGCGCAGCGGCTGGAACGGCGACTCCGCCGTGACGTTCGTGCTCCCCGACCCCGCGCGGCCGCAGGTCGTCGCCGAGCGCGAGGAGCTCTCCCGCGTGACCGAGGGCTCGCTGTGGGCGGGCATCGCCGCGCTCGCGAGAGCGCGCCATGTGGCGGATGTCGGTGCCGCCGTGCAGGATTACGTCGACGCACAGCCGGGCACCTACGGCATCCTGCGCGACTACGTCGGGCATGGCATCGGGCGCAAGATGCACGAGTCGCCCTCGGTCTTCAACTATCGCGTGCCCGACCCCGGCCCGGAGGTGCGGCCCGGGCTCGTCCTCGCGATCGAGCCCATGGTCGCCGCCGGCGACGAGGCGACGTTCGTCGAGGACGACGGCTGGACGGTCTCGACGCGCGACGGCTCGGCGGGCTCCCACTGGGAGCACAGCGTGGCCGTGCATGATGACGGAATCTGGGTGCTCACCGCACCCGATGGCGGGGCAGCGGGACTGGCGCCGTTCGGCGTGGTCCCCTCGCCCATTCAATGACGTGGAGATCGGATAGCAATGGCAACGGGTGGGCGCAAGACGAACTGGTTCGCGATCTGGGTCAGCGTGGCGGTGGTGGCGGTGCTCGTGGTCGTCGGCGTCGTGGTCGTGGTGCTCAACAACCAGGCGACCGCGCCGGGTGAGCCCCCGCAGTCGGCGAACATCGACGCGAAGACGGGTGCGATCCACGTGGGTGACGGGCCGGATGTGGTCGCCACCTATGTCGATTTCATGTGCCCCGTCTGCGGCGCGTTCGAAGAGGCGTACGGCGAGACGCTCGCCGGCCTCGTGGATGACGGCTCCATCACGCTCGACATCCACCCGATCGCGATCCTTGACTCGAAGTCCCAGGGGACGGCCTTCTCGACGCGCGCCGCGAACGCGATGTACTGCGTCGCGGAGTCGTCGCCGGATGCGTCGCTGGCGTTCCTCCAGGAGATGTTCGCCAACCAGCCGCCCGAGCCGTCCGCAGGGCTGACCGACGATCAGATCATCGCGTTCGCCGAGACCGCCGGCGCGGCCGGCGCGGCCCCCTGTATCGCGGACCAGACGTACGCGAAGTTCGTCACGGCGATGACCCAGTCGACGCCGCCGGATCCGGCCACAGGCAACATCGGAACGCCCACGGTCGTTGTGAATGGCGAGCGTCTCACCCTGACCGGCGACCCGCAGGTCGACATCGTCGACCGCCTTCAGGGCTGAGCGGGGCCATCCCTCCGCGATCATGTGAGGGGTTGCGGCAGCGAGTTGCCGCGGCATCCACTATCACGTACTATTGATCCTTGGTGCCTTGCGCCTCTTTCGGCGTGTCCGCGGTTTCAGCGATCCGGTCGCCCGGCACCACAACCCAACCACCGCAGACCGACCGGTCTGCACAAGCGTTAGCGAGTGTATGGCGAAGAAAGACGGTGTCATCGAGATCGAAGGCACTATTTCAGAGGCGCTGCCCAACGCGATGTTCCGCGTTGAGCTCACCAATGGACACAAAGTGCTCGCCACGATCTCCGGCAAGATGCGGCAGAACTACATCCGCATCATCCCCGAAGACCGCGTCGTCGTAGAGCTCAGCCCCTACGACCTCACGCGCGGTCGCATCGTCTACCGCTACCGCTAGACCGGTCGAGAAGTAACGGCCCGTGATCCGGATGCCGCGGCCCACCGCCGCGCATCCCCACGGGCACGAAGACAGCGAACAGGAAACATCATGAAGGTAAACCCCAGCGTCAAGCCGATCTGCGATCACTGCAAGGTGATCCGCCGCCACGGCCGCGTGATGGTCATCTGCAAGTCCAACCCGCGCCACAAGCAGCGCCAGGGTTGATTCGAGTCGAATCACGGCGCGAAGCGCCTGATCCGACTCGAATCAAGATCGAGTAGGCGCGCAGCGCCGTACCGAGATCTCCCAGCACTTCTCGCACTTCCCTCCACACAACTGAACACACAAGGCAGATTCAGAACCCGCTCTCCCTTCGGAGCGCGGGGGACACCCCGGGCTGGAGGCCCGGGCACCGATTCTGCTCCACACCTCCACACCACTCCCAGGAGAACCCGCATGGCACGTCTTGCCGGCGTCGACATCCCGCGCGATAAGCGCGTGGTCATCGCCCTCACCTACATCTACGGCATCGGCCGGACTCGCTCCGTCGAGATCCTCACCGCCACCGACATCAGCCCCGATGTGCGCGTCAAGGACCTGAGCGACGACCAGCTCATCGCCCTTCGCGACAACATCGAGACCTACAAGGTGGAGGGTGACCTCCGCCGTGAGGTGGCCGCCGACATCCGCCGCAAGGTCGAGATCGGCTCCTACGAGGGCATCCGCCACCGTCGCGGCCTCCCGGTGCGCGGTCAGCGCACGAAGACGAACGCTCGCACCCGCAAGGGCCCGAAGCGCACCGTCGCCGGCAAGAAGAAGGCGCGCTAGGCGCCTGGTTTCGATACGCCGCTTCGCGGCTACTCAACCAACGAACATCAGGAGAACCGCACATGGCTGCACCCAAGACCGCCGCGCGCAAGCCGCGTCGCAAGGAGAAGAAGAACATCGCGCTGGGCCAGGCCCACATCAAGTCGACGTTCAACAACACGATCGTCTCGATCACCGACCCGTCCGGCGCTGTGATCAGCTGGGCATCGTCGGGTGGCGTGGGCTTCAAGGGCTCGCGCAAGTCGACGCCCTACGCGGCGGGGATGGCCGCCGAGTCGGCCGCCCGTCAGGCGCAGGAGCACGGTGTCAAGAAGGTCGACGTCTTCGTCAAGGGCCCGGGTTCGGGCCGCGAGACGGCGATCCGCTCGCTTCAGGCCGCCGGCCTCGAGGTGGGCTCGATCAACGATGTGACGCCGCAGGCGCACAACGGCTGCCGTCCCCCCAAGCGCCGCCGCGTCTAGTCTCCGGGTGAGGGCGTCGGATGACGCCCTCACCCGCGGGCCTGCGCACGCCGGTCGCGAAGCGACCACTCAGACATTCCGGATGCCTCGACACGAGGCATCCGTCGACGACAACTCAACACCTCACATCACGCAAGTGTCATATAGCGGGCACTTGATCGAAAGGAACCCATAGTGCTGATCGCACAGCGTCCCACACTCACCGAGGAAAAGATCGCGGAGTTCCGCAGCCGGTTCATCATCGAACCGCTGGAGCCCGGCTTCGGCTACACGATCGGGAACGCGCTTCGTCGCAGCCTCCTGTCGTCGATCCCCGGTGCAGCCGTCACCAGCATCCGCATCGATGGCGTGCTGCACGAGTTCAGCACCATCCCGGGTGTGAAGGAGGATGTCACCGAGATCATCCTCAACATCAAGCAGCTCGTCGTCTCGAGCGAGCGCGATGAGCCCATCACGGCGTACCTGCGCAAGACGGGCGCCGGCGAGGTCACGGCGGCCGACATCTCGGCCCCCGCGGGCGTCGAGGTGCACAACCCCGACCTCGTCATCGCGACGCTGAACGACTCGGCGAAGTTCGAGCTCGAGCTCACGATCGAGCGCGGTCGCGGCTACGTCTCCGCGACGCAGAACCGCAACGAGTACGCCGAGGCGGGTCAGATCCCGATCGACTCGATCTACTCGCCCGTGCTCAAGGTCAGCTACCGCGTCGACGCGACGCGTGCCGGTGAGCGCACCGACTTCGACAAGCTCGTGCTGGACGTCGAAAGCAAGTCCTCGATCAGCCCGCGCGACGCCGTCGCGTCGGCCGGCCGCACCCTGACGGAGCTCTTCGGCCTCGCCCGCGAGCTCAACGTCGAGGCGGAGGGCATCGAGATCGGCCCGGCGCCGGTCGAAACGGTGCTCACCAACGAGCTGTCGATGCCGATCGAGGACCTCGACCTGTCGGTCCGCTCGTACAACTGCCTCAAGCGCGAGGGCATCAACACGGTCAGCGAGCTCGTCGCTCTCTCGGAGACGCAGCTCATGAACATCCGCAACTTCGGTCAGAAGTCCGTGGACGAGGTGCGCGACAAGCTCATCTCGCTCGGTCTGTCGCTCAAGGATTCGGTGCCCGGCTTCGACGGCGCCCACTTCTACGGCGGCTACGACGACGAGACCGTCTGAGCCCCTCTTCCCCCTTTGATCCTGGAGACATCCGAAAATGCCTAAGCCCACGAAGGGTCCCCGCCTCGGAGGCGGCCCCGCACACGAGCGCCTGCTGCTTGCGAACCTCGCCGCTGCCCTCTTCACGCACCGCTCGATCACGACGACGGAGACCAAGGCCAAGCGCCTGCGTCCCCTGGCCGAGCGACTGATCACCTTCGGCAAGCGCGGCGACCTGCACGCGCGTCGTCGCGTGCTCTCGGTGATCGGCGACAAGGAGGTCGTGCACGTTCTCTTCACCGAGATCGCGCCGCTCGTCGCCGACCGTGAGGGTGGCTACACGCGCATCACGAAGGTCGGCAACCGCAAGGGGGACAACGCACCGATGGCCGTCATCGAGCTCGTGCTCGAGCCGGTCAAGCCGAAGGCAAAGCGCCGTGCTGAGCCCGCCGACGGGTCCGCCAAGAAGGCCGCCGCTGCCGCGCCGGCCGAGGTCGTCGAGGAGGAGCCGGCCGTCGATGCCGAGGCCGCCTCGGAAGAGGCCGCCGCGCCGGACGAGGCGGCCGCGACGGATGAGGCCGCTGGGTCGGACGAGGCCGCCACGTCGGATGAGGCGACCGCGTCGGCCGACGCCGAGGCCAAGTCGGAGTAGTCCGATCGCGTCGAGAGGCGCACCCGTACCACCGCGAAACCCGCGGCCACGCCTGACGGCGAGGCCGCGGGTTTCGCCGTTCCCCCGCCGGCTCGGATTTCGCCGTTCCCCCTGACGCCTCGGGTTTCGCCGTTCCCCCGCCGGCCTCGGGTCCTGGCCAGTGCGCATAACTCCTGCAATCCGCGATGCGCGGCCCTTGGCGCCCGCGGAACGGCGGCGGCCGGGGCGGGATCGGCCTGTGAATGCAGGAGTTGTGCGCGCGAGTGTTCGCCGGCCCCCATATCTCGTGCCGCCGGCTCCTCCAGGTGACCATCTCCTCCACAGATCGGGTGGCCCGGCGGAGGTTCACAGATATCGATGGTCGCGGTCTGCGGGTGTGAGCAACCTGTCACGGTCCGTCTATGGGATCAGCCGCAGCACTCGCCAAGAGCATCGATGAACGGGTCCTCACCCGAGCCGACCTTCTCGCGATGGGCATGCGGCCCAGGCAGATCACCACGGCGGTCCGGTCCGGGAGGCTCACGCGTCTCCGCCGCGATCGGTATGTCGCCGCGACCGTCGACGACGGATCCGACGTCGCGGTGAGGGTCGGGGGGAGATTGACCTGCGTCAGCGCGGTGGCGACTACGGGCGCGTTCGTGATGGAAGATTCTCGGACGCACGTGCACGTCGACCGTGCGATGTCGCGTCTGCGCTCTCCGCACGCGAACGCCAGGGTGAAACGCTGGCTTCGGGGCCGCGACGATCGGAGCGTCCGCCTGCACTGGGGGCACCTCCGCGACCCGGCGGAAGCGCGGCACGTCGTGTCGTTGCGCGACGCCCTGATGACGCTGATCAGGTGTCAGCCGGCGCGAGCAGTGGTCGCGACCCTCGACAACCTTCTGTTCCTCGCCGTCATTACGATGGACGAGTTGCGGGATGTCTTCGCCGCGCTCCCCGCGCGCTACGACGTGCTGCTGCGACTCGTGGACGGGCGCTGCGAGTCGGGACCCGAGTCTCTCCTACGCCTGACGCTCCGACAGATGGGGCTTCGATTCGAGGTGCAGGCGGAGATCGATGGTGTCGGCCGCGTGGACTTCCTGGTCGAGGGCTGCCTGATAATCGAGTGCGACAGCAAGGCCTTTCACGAAGGATGGGCGGCGCAGAAGCGCGACAGGCGGCGGGATCTCGCGGCGGCATCACGTGGGTTGATGACGCTGCGCCTCCTCGCAGAGGACATCATGTACCACCCTGGAGTGATCGCGCCTGCCATCCGTGAGCTGCTCGCCGCACACGTGCACTGCCGGGTCTAGGTCGCTCGTTCGAGTGGCTGGCTCTCCGTGTTGACGAGATGCGCACAACTCCTGCATTCCGCGCGGCGGCGCGGCGCGGGTCGGCACGTTTCCGCACATTGAGTGGTGGGCTGGCTCCGGTTTGCAGGAGTTATGCGCACGGGAAATCGCGGTCTGGCTAGGCTGGGCCGGTGAGCGAGACCGAGCTGCCGCCCCTCGACGAGCGGATCACCGCACCCGCGCGGCCGACCGTGCCCGAACACCCGGATGTGGCGGTGTGGAGGCCCGCGGCCGAGGCCGACATCGACGCCCTCATGGTGCTGGCGCGGGCCATGGACCGCGCCGACCACCCGACCTGGGTGACGGCACGCGAAGAGGTCGCCGATCAGTTCGACACCCCCTACCTCGATCCCGCGACCGACTCGCTCGTGGGACTGGATGCCGACGGCAGGGCGGTCGCGACCGCCTGGGCGAGCCTCGCCCCCGGCCGCGAGACCCGGGTGCAGGCCTACGCCATGGGCGGCGTGCATCCCGAACTGCGCGCGCGGGGGATCGGCCGGCAGGTTCTGCGCTGGTCGGCCGAGCGGTGCCTGCAGCTGATGGCGGCAACGCGCAGCACGCTGCCCGCCTGGCTCCTGGTGTATGCGGATGAACCCAACACGGCGGCGATCCGGCTCGCGGAGCGCCGGGGGATGAGGATCGAGCGCTATTTCGCCGGAATGGCGCGACCGCTGTCCGATCCGATTCCCGACATCGCCATCGCGGAGAACATGCGCGTCGTGGCATATGCGCCTGAGTTCGCTGATGCCGCCCGGTTCGCGCGGAACGATGCCTTTCGTGATCACTGGGGCAGTCAGCCGAGCGCACCCGAGCGCTGGCAGCAGTTCGTGGGCGGCGAGCTGTTCCGCGGCGATCTGTCGTTCGTCATCGTCGAGAACGTGGATGCCGGTGCACCCGGTGCGACGGACGCGCTCGGCGATCCCGTGCGCGTCGTCGCGTTCGCACTGGGCTCCGTGAACGAGGAGGACTGGGCCGCCCAGGGATTCTCGAGCGTCTACATCGACCTGATCGGTGTGGTTCGCGACCGGCGCGGACAGCGTCTGGCTCCCGCCGTGATCGCGGCCCTGTTGCGGGCCGCGCGCGACGCCGGGCTCGAGCGGGCGATCCTCGACGTCGACACCGCGAGCCCGACAGGCGCCAACACGCTGTACGAGGGGATGGGGTTCTCCGCCGTCGAGCGATCCGTCGCCCTCGTCGAGGAGTTCTGACGTTCCACGACGCCCATGCCGCGCGCCCCGCGCCCGGCTACGGCGATGTCGTGCCTCGGAGCTTCTCCGCGACCCCCAGGGCGAAGACCTCGCGTGCGCGCGCGTGCTCGGCACGCTCGTACTCGATCCTCTGCACGGTCGTATCGATCGCCTGGGCGAAGACATCCCCACCACCCTGAGTGGGGTGGATGCGATCGCCGGCCAGCAGATCTTCGTGCCCGGCGATCGCGGTCGCCCAATCCGCGACCGCGACGCCCTGATGCGTCGTTGCAAAGGCGAGCAGATCGGCGTTGACGCCGGCGATCCAATCGCGCGGGGCATGCGCGTTCACGAGCACGAGGTGGCGGTCGGGGCCGACGATGCGCGCCATCTCTTCGAGGGATTCGGCGTTCACCGGTCCGTTGGTGCCCAGGGCGACGACGACGTAGGGGCGCAGCTGCCCGCTGTCGGCGAGCCCGCGGATGATGTCGGGCCCGGCCCAGATCGACCGCGAGACCGCCGCGTCGATTGCTATGCCCGGGAATCTCTGCATCAGTGCGGGGGTGGCGGCCAGCATCACGGAGTCACCGACTGCACTGATCTCCGCCCCCGTGACCGGCGTCGGCGACGCGGACGGAGCACCGGCGGCGGAAGGCGAAGCCGCGAGGGGCACAGGCGGAGGGGCAGGGGCCGCGGGCGATTCTGCGGCCTCGAGCGCGGCCTGCCCGGCAGCGATGGAGGACTCGGCGGATGTCTCGGCCGGCGCCGCCGCGATGGCCGCCGTCGTTCCGCCCACCCCGAGCGCCGCGATCGCGACGAGCGCGAGCGCGGCCAGGCGACTGCGCGGTGTGCCCGCCAGTCCCCGGCCGACGGCACCCGCGATGGCGCGGAACCCGCGACGGCGGAAGGGCATTTCGACGATCCGATACGAGAGGGTCGCCGCGATGAAGGTCAGGGCGAGCGCCGCGAGCGAGACGCCGAGCGGTACGCCCGCCTCGGGACCGCTTCCCTCCAGGCCCGCCATGAGAAGCACGAGGAGTGGCCAGTGCCACAGGTAGATGCCGTACGAGCGATCGCCGACCCACTTGAGCAGGGGGTTGTCGAGGGCGCGTCCGAACCACGACCCGGGCCACACGCCGCAGAAGATGGCGAGCGCCGAGAGCAGGCTCGCGGCCAGCAGGGCGCCGGGGAAGGTGGCCGTCGCATCGGCCGGAGTGAGGCACGCCACGACGAGCAGCCCGAGGAGGGCTGCGGCCCCGACGACGACGATCAGACGCCGCACGGCATGCTTCGTCATCCAGGCCCGGCGCGGCATCCTGGCCACCATGAAGGCGAGCGCGACGCCGATCAGGATGCCGAAGGCATGGGTGTCGGTTCCGAAGTACGCGCGCGTGAGGTCGCCGCCGCCACCCACCACGGCGGCCATCAGGGCGGCCGATCCGGCCGCGGCCGCGAGCGCCACGAGCACGCGCACCCACACCGCACGGATCACGAGCACGAGCGGCAGCGCGAGCGGCCAGAGCACGTAGAACTGCTCCTCGACCGCGAGCGACCACAGATTGCGGAACAGCTCGGGCGCTGTCGCGCTGAAGTAGTCCGCACCGACGGCCATCGACACCCAGTTGTAGCTGAACGTCAGCGCACCGACGACCTGCCGCCCGAGATCCACGAGCACATCACCGCCGATGAGCCACGCGACCGTGCAGCACACGGCCAGCAGCAGGCCGAGGGCCGGGAGGAGCCGGCGTGCGCGGCGTCGCCAGAAGTCGGCGAGCCCCGGACCCGTGCCCAGCGCGGCCTCGGGGCGCATCAGGAGCGAGGTGATCAGGAACCCGCTGATCACGAAGAAGACATCGACGCCGAGGAAGCCGCTCGCGAACCACCAGCCGGGGAACAGGTGGTAGGCAACGACGACGGCGACGGCGATTGCGCGCATGCCGTCCAGACCCGCGTAGCGGGTCTGGGGCTGGGTGGTTGCGGCGAGGTGGGTCATGGGAGACGGCGCCCGTGAAAACGCGGGCCGGTGAAGGCGGAGGAGGGGGATGCCGCGTCGGACGCCGTACCAGTGTACGAGCGGTCGGCGGCATCCGATGCATCGTGAGCGTGCCCGTCGAGGTGCCCGTCGAGGTGCTCGGCTGACGCGCTCGGTAGGCTGGGCCTGTGCGGATCCGGCTCGACATCGCCTACGACGGGACGCACTTCCGCGGATGGGCCCGGCAGCCGGGGCTGCGCACCGTGCAGGGCACCCTCGAGGACGGCCTCGCCCGCATCGTCGGATCGCGCGTCGCGCTGACGGTCGCCGGACGGACGGATGCCGGGGTTCACGCACGCGGGCAGGTCGCCCATGCCGACCTCGACGATGCTCAGTTCGGCCGCCTCGCGGCGACGCGGCGCGGGGACGCGGCATCCGACCCCATCGCGGGGCTTGCGCTCCGCTTACGCGGTGTGCTCGGCGCGTACTCGGATGTCGCGGTCACGGCGACGCGACTCGCGCCTGAGGGTTTCGACGCGCGCTTCTCGGCGGTGTGGCGCCGGTACGAGTACCGCGTGGCCGATGCCGTGAGCGGCTATGACCCGCTCGAGCGGCACCGGACGACGACCGTGCGCGCCGCGCTCGATGTCGAGCTGATGGATGCCGGGGCGCGGTCGCTGCGGGGACTGCACGACTTCGCCGCCTACTGCAAGCCCCGCGACGAGGCTACGACGATCCGCACACTGCTCGATTTCGGGTGGCACCGCGACACCGAGGGCGTGCTGATCGCGAGCGTCTGCGCGGATGCGTTCTGCCACAGCATGGTGCGGGCGCTCGTCGGCGGATGCGTCGCGGTGGGACAGGGGCGGCTGGATGTCGAGGACCTCGCGGCGCTGCGCGACGCCGGCGAGCGGACGAGCGAGTTCACGGTGCTCGCCGCGCGCGGCCTGACGCTGACCGAGGTCGGCTACCCGGCGGACGCGGAGCTGGCGACCCGCGCGGAGCAGACCCGGGCGCGGCGGCTGGCGGACTGACCCGGGGTGACGATCGCGTGCGTCACGCGCTCTCGGCGCTGACGGGATGCAGGGGAGATCGGCTCAGGCCCACGCGACGCGCGGGGGATAGCTCTGCGTCGATCAGGATCGGCAGGTGATCGGACCGGCCCTGCGGGAGTGTCGTCACTCGAGCGATGTCGAACCCGACGGACGTCGCGAAGTCGTAGTGCCCCCGGAAGAACTTGTAGCGCGTGTACGTGCGCGCATCGCTGAGGGTCAGCTCGTAGCCCTGGTCGCGCACCTTCTGGCCGAGGTGCTCCTTGAAGACGGGATAGTTGTAGTCGCCCACCATGAGGGCGGGCAGGCCGGGGCCGAGCTGCTGCAGCTCGGAGAGCGCCGCCCGGATCTGGTGGCGGCGCAGCGAGTTGAGCGCCGTGAGGGGCGCGGCGTGGAACGAGGCGACGATGAGCTCACGGTTCTCGTCGATGTCGTGCAGTCGCACGCCGAGCATGCGCTCGTGGGCGGGCTTGAGCACGCGGTCGTGCAGCGACTTCTTCAGGGCGATCGCACGCACCTCATTGGCGCGGTACTGATTCTCGCGGTAGTACAGCGCCAGCCCGAGCCGGTTGCCCTGCGTCGCCTCGGCGAGGCGCAGCCCGGCGATCTCGTCGGGAAGGTCCTTGGTGTCGCATTCCTGCAGGCACAGGATGTCGGGTGCATGGCGTTCGGCGAGCCCCACGAGCTCGGTGGCCGCTCGATGTTTGCGGAGGTTGTACGAGATGACCTTCATAGCGACCACCAGCCTAGGATGACTGCGTTTCCGGCGGGTATCCCCCATGTGGATGCGGGGTCGATGCCCAGTAAATCCGATGCCCAGTAAAGTCGATGCCCAGTAAAGGGCTGTCAGCCCGTGGCAGGTGACGTCACGGGCGGCCCATTCCGTAGTACGTCCACCCGGCCCGGCGCCACGCGGCGGCGTCGAGGCAATTGCGGCCGTCCACCACGACGCGCCCGCTCACGAGCGCGCCCGCCGCCTCGGGGCTCAGCTGGCGCCGGTACTCGTCCCATTCGGTGACGACGATCACGGCATCCGCCCCCCGCAGCGCCTCGTCGCGGTCCTCGACGTACGTCAGCTGGGGATGGATGCGGCGGGCGTTCTCGATCGCGGCGGGGTCGGTGATCGTCACCGCCGCGCCGAGGCCGTACAGGCGCACCGCCACATCGAGCGCAGGCGAGTCGCGGATGTCGTCGGAGTGCGGCTTGAACGCCGCGCCGAGCACGGTGACGTTCTTCTCGAATACCGAGCCGCCGAGGGCCTGCACGACGAGCTCGACCGCGCGGTCCCGGCGGCGCAGGTTGATGGCATCCATCTCGCGCAGGAAGGCGACGGACTCGCCGCGGCCGAGTTCCTCCGCCCGCGCGGAGAACGCCCGGATGTCCTTCGGCAGGCAACCGCCGCCGAAGCCGATGCCGGCGCCCAGGAAGCGGCGCCCGATGCGTGCATCGTGCCCGATCGCGTCGGCCAGCTGGGTGACGTCTGCTCCCGTCACCTCCGCGATCTCGGCCATCGCGTTGATGAACGAGATCTTCGTGGCGAGGAAGGCATTGGCTGCGACCTTGACCAGCTCGGCCGTCGCGTAGTCGGTGACGATGAAGGGGGTCTGCTTCGCGACGGCGGGGTGGTAGACCTCGCGCAGCACATCCGCGGCGCGGACGCCGTCGTCGCCCTCCGGAACGCCCGCGACGAGGCGGTCGGGGTCGATCGTGTCCTTCACGGCCCAGCCCTCGCGGAGGAACTCCGGATTCCAGACCAGGGTCGCGCCCTTGGCGCCGATGCGGGGCGCCAGGGTCGCGGCGGTCCCCACCGGGACCGTCGACTTGCCCGCCACGATGTCGCCCGGGGAGAGGTACGGCAGCAGGCCGTCGACGGCGGCGTCGACGTACGTCAGGTCAGCGGCGTAGCCGCCCTTCTGCTGTGGCGTGCCGACGCCGATGAAGTGCACGCTCGCTCCGAACGCCGCGGACGTGTCGGTCGTGAACCGCAGCCGGCCCGACTGGACACCCTCGACGAGCAGCTCCTCGAGGCCCGGTTCGAAGAAGGGCGCCTTGCCTGCGGCGAGTTGAGCGACCTTCCGCTCGTCGACGTCGATGCCGACGACGTCGTGCCCGATGGAGGCCATGGCTGCGGCATGAACGGCACCGAGGTACCCACAACCGATTACTGACAGACGCATACTGCTCCTCACGTCGCGACCCGGGCGTTATCCCTTACTACCAGAGTTGCGTTACCGGAATTGGTCAGGGGGTATGCCCGCGGCCCCGTGGGCGAAGGCGACACGCGAGCCTAGCGTGCGGGCGCCTTGGCGGGAACGCGCAGGGTCGGGGCGAGCAGCCACGGCGCCCGCGTGGCGAGCGCGGCCAGCCCGAAGCCGGCGACCACGGCGAACGCGGTGACCGCGATGGCGATCGCGATGTTCATGGCGGCAGGCCCGTGCGCGCCGAGGGCTCCGAGCACCAGCACGATCGGCGGGATGACGAGGATGTGCACGAGGTAGATCGGCAGCGACTGCCTGCCCGAATGCGAGACGAAACCGAGCGCGGGCACGCGCGCCAGCTGCTTCGATGCCATCAGCAGCGCGGCGACCCCGATGCACTGCCCCACGAGCACGACGAACGGCACGCGGCCCGCTCCGCGGAACATGAACAGCAGCACGACGATGCCCGCGTACGCGACCAGCGCGATCGCGAGGTGGCGCGGCCGCGAGACGCGCATCGCGGCGACGATCTCGCGGCTGAAGCACACTCCGATGGCGAAGAAGAAGAGCAGCGCGCCGATGCGGTTCCAGGCGATCGTGTGCGTATTGACGATGCCCGCGGTGAAGAGGGTCGAAAGCACCGCCGAACCGGCCACGAGAACCCAGCGGGGAACGCGGCGGAGCGCCCACACGACGAGCGTGAACAGGGCGAGCGCATAGAGGAACCAGTACAGGCTGGCAGGCAGCACCGGCAGCATCACGAGCGACAGGGGATCGCCGGGTGGGATGTCGGTGTCACGCGAGGGAAGCGCGGGGAACAGCGCGAACATCGCGAAGCGCAGCAGCGACCACAGGGCATAGATGTAGGCGAGGGGGATGAGTCGCTTGGCGGCGAGCTCGCGAAAGGAGCCGTCCAGAATGCCGCGTGCCCCGAAGACGCCCGCGATCAGGAAGAACGCGGGGAGCGGGAAGAGCTCGAACGCGAGCTTCGCTCGGCCCAGCGTGTGGTCGATGCCGACGACGCCGAGAAACAGGCTGGCGTGGAAGTAGACCACGCACAGGATCGCCGCGCCGCGGGCGAAATCCGCCCAACCCAGTCTGCTCGGGCCCTCCGCGACGATGGTCATGGCCGGCCGCTGCTGCTCGCGTGCACCCGCGCGGGGACAGCTCGGGAGGACGCTCGGCGGGGCATTCCGGTGAGCAGCGGGGAGGCGCGCGTGTGCCGCACGACCAGAGCCGCGCCCCACGGCACGAACAGCGCCAAGGCGAACTGGAGGATCGGCGGGAGGGCCAGCGGGTCGAGAGCCCACAGGATGCCGGCATGCGTCAGGGTGACCATGAACGTGGATTCCGCCAAGAGGCTCAGCGCAGGCGCCGAGTGCAAGCGGGTCGCATCGACGACGGCGCGCAGCATCCATGCCAGCCCCGTGACGATCGCGATCGCCAGGAGCACTCCTAGGACGGGACTGCCGAAGTCCACGAGCTTGAGGTCGACGGGGTGGACGAGGCCCGTCGCGAAGGCGGTGAACGACACGATCGCCATTGCCGCCCCGATGAGCGGGCGCGCGAGCGCGCCGAGTTTTCCCTCGTAGCGGCGCACGGTGCGGCCGGCCATGAGGAACACCAGGCAGCACACGCCGGTCGCCGCGGCCCACGGTGCCATCCGCACGAGGTCCGGGGCGACGTAGGCCGGCACCAGAAGCGCCAGTGCGATCGCCCACTGGGCCCAGAACGGGAGCCGGCGGATGAGCCAGTACGCGATCACGAGCACGAACAGCGCGGTCGAGAACCAGAAGGCCCAGAACGGCTTGCCGTACATGTAGCGGCCGCCGAGCAGCTGGCCGACGACGAACCTGACGGTCAGGTCGCCGGTCACGCCCACGAAGACGGCGCTCCACACGACGAGCCAGAACGCGTACGGCAGCAGCAGCATCTCCGCCCGGCGGCGGAGCATGACCGGAAAGGGACGGTCTTTCCACAGGTATCCGGTGAGAAAGAAGAACAGCGGCATGTTCCAGCTGAAGATGAACGCATGCGCCCATTCCTCGCGGAACCAGACGTGCGCCACGACCACCGCGGCGATTCCGACGACGCGCAGCACGTCGAGCGTGACGTCCCGCCGCGGTACCGCCGCAGCTCGCGGCGGTGCTGAGTGCTCGGTCATGCAGGCGAGGATAGGCGCGCGCCGCCGCCTCCCGCGGCCGGTTCATCGAGAATTTACACAGACGCAATCCCGCGGGATTCGGGTGATTTCCGCCGCCATGGGAGCATCGGGAGCCGGGGCGCGGCGCCGCCCCCAGGATTAATCGTCCCGAAACAGGGCCTTCACGTTCGGCGGCTAGCGTCGCTGACATGGGGAGCGTTCTGTGCAGGTCCACGCGCGGCGCCGACGGGGCCGACTGCGGATGAGGGCGCGCGGACACCTGGTCGCCCTGCGGTCCGGGCGCGACGCGCGGCGCATCACGCTGCTGCTCGTGCTGGGCGCGATCGGCGTCGCCGCGGTCACCGCCGTGCTGCTCCGGGTCATCGACCCCTCGATCGGGGCGGCGCTGGCGCTGCCCGCCATCGCCGCGGGGGCCGTGGCCGTCTTCCTCGTGCCGGTGCACTGGATTCCCACGATCACGCTCGGCGTGCTGGCACTCTTCCCGACGCGGCTGATCCCGAACGACGGCCCGTTCAATGCGCTTCCGCCCCTCGCGATCCTCCTGGGCATCTGGGTCCTCCGCCGTGTCGTGCTCGGCCAGCGGCCTCCGGGCGACGTGGGGGATCCGCCGGAGACGGCGCGCATGGGACCGCGGTTCGCCGTCTACGCGACGGCTGGTCTCCTCGCGATCTGGCTTGTGGTCAGCGTCGTCACCACAGGGGGCACCGAGACCTCGCTCGGCTGGACGATGAGCTTTCTCGCCGGCGCGCTCCTGCCCATCCTGGTCTTCGACGCCCGGGCCGAGGCGCGACTGCTTTCGACCGCCTTCCTCGTGCTCGGTGCGCTCGTCGGTGCCTACACCGTGCTCGAGATGCTGCTCGGCGGGTCGCCGATCTATGGGTCGATCTCGGCGGCGCTGGGCGTCACCCAGGAGTTCGGCTTCTCGGTCTACCGGGCGCGCGCGGCGTTCACGCACCCGCTCTTCGCCGCGGCGTTCCTCTGCATCCCCGCGGCGATGGGCATCGGTCGCTGGCTCACGTCGGGGAAGAGGTGGGCGCTCGTCTGCGGCCTCCTCTCCACCGCCGGCGTCGTCGCCACGGTCTCGCGCGGATCGATCGTCGCCATCGGCGTGATGGTCGGCTTCGCGCTCCTGGTGAGTCCCGTGTTCATCGGCTGGCAGAACATCTCCCGGTGGCTGCAGCTGCTCGCGATGACGGTGATCGGCGGCATCGCCGTGCTCAACTTCGGCCCGCTCATGGAACGGGCGGAATCGATCGAGTCGCAGCTGTCGGCCGGCGTTCGCGAGCGGGCCGTCACGGTCGCCCTGGATGCCGCCGCCTACTCCGGCTGGCTGGGCACAGGTCCGGGCACGTCGGGGGAGACCGGCCGGCTCTTCGACACGATCATCATCGAGAACTCGATGCTGCAGCTGCTCGTCAGCATCGGCTTGCCTGGGCTGCTGCTGTTCGTGCTCCTCCTGGGCTCCCTCGTCTGGAGCGCGTGGTCTCACAACGACCTCGGCGTCATCCTCGCCCTCGTCGCGTACAGCGTCGCGATCTCCGGCTTCAACTCGCTCGATGGTGTGCGCAACATGCACATCATCATCGGGTTCCTTGTCATCCTCTCCCTGCACGCCGGCACGTCCGCGCCGGCGTCCGTGCTCTCGCCGGCGACCGCATGACGACGACGCAGAGCAAGAAGGGCCTCGGCGCGGTCGCGACCCGCGGCGCCGCCGTGACCTTCTCGGGGCAGATCATCCGCATCACCGTCCAGCTGGCCGGGATCGTGCTGCTCGCCCGGCTGCTCTCGCCGGTGGACTACGGCGTCACGACGATGGTGATCGCCATCATCGGCGTCGGCGAGATCCTGCGCGACTTCGGCCTGTCCAGCGCCGCGATCCAGGCGAAGACCCTGTCGGCCGGCCAGCGGGGGAACCTGTTCTGGATCAACGTCGGCATCGGCGCCGCGCTCACGCTCGTGGTCGCCGTGCTCGCCGTGCCGATCGCGAACTTCTACGACGATGACCGTCTGATCGCCATCACGCTCGTGCTGTCTTCGACGTTCCTCTTCAACGGCATCGCGACGCAGTACCGGGCGGACCTCAACCGCAGATTCAGGTTCGGGCGGCTCGCCGGCCTGGAGATCTTCGCCCAGGTCGTCGCGCTCGGTGTCGCCCTGGTCCTGGCGCTGTGGGGCTGGGGATACTGGGCGCTCGTGGCGCAGCAGGTGCTGCAGGCACTGCTCCAGGTGCTCGTCCTGCCGTTCATCGGCGGATGGTGGCCGGGCCTCCCGAAGCGCGGCGAGCAGATGAAGCCGCTGCTGACCTTCGGCGGCGGCCTCGTCGGGGCACAGGTTCTGAACTACGCGAGCCGCAACGTCGACTCGCTCGTCATCGGGCGGATGTTCGGGGCGCAGAGCCTCGGCTTCTACAACCGGGCGTTCCAGCTGATGCTGCTGCCGCTCAACCAGATCAACGCGCCCTCGACCCGGGTGGCGCTCCCGACGCTCTCGCGCCTCGGGGAGCAGCCCGCCCGCTACGCGGAGTTCATCGCCTTCGGTCAGACCATCATGCTGAACCTCGTCAGCTTCGTTCTGGCCCTCTCCGTCGCTCAGGCGCCCGCGGTCATCGCGATCTCGCTCGGTCCCCAGTGGGGTCCGTCGGTGCCGATCTTCCAGATCCTCGCCGTCGCGGGCTTCTTCCAGGCGGCCGCCTACTCGACCTATTGGGTCTTCCTCTCGCAGGGGCTCACGACGCCGTACCTCTGGTACACGCTCGCCACCCGCCCGCTCGTCATCGGCCTGATCATCGTGGGCTCGCTCTGGGGCGTGAACGGGGTGGCGATCGCCTATGCGGTCGGGGCCGCCCTGATGTGGCCCGTCGGCTGCCTGTGGATCGCCAGATACTCGACGGCACCCGTGATGCGGCTCTTCCTCAACGGCCTCCGCATCCTCGTGGTGTACGGCTTCGCGGCCGCCGCGTCGTTCGCCGCGACCTTCGCGATCCCCGAGGAGCAGACGCTCGTCCGCATCCTGCTCGGGCTCGCCGCGCTCGTCGCCGCCCTGGGTCTGGCGGCGCTCGTCTTCCCTCCTTTCCGCAGGGACGTGATGGGGATGCTCTCCGCACGACGCTTCTTCCGGCGGAGCGCTGCCGCCGACGCACCCCGAGCCGAAACACTCGATGACCCCGAGACTCCCCTGGAGGAACGATGAGATTGCGCAGACTCACCCGGCGATTCCGCAGTCTGCGGCGGGATGTCGTGGACTGGACGGGGTGGACTTCGCGTCGCTTCCGCAGCGATTTCGCGGCATCCGTGGGCCTTCCGGGCAACGAGCGACACGTGCTGATCGCGCCGCCGGGCGCGGGCAACATCGGCGACCAGGCGATGGTCGAGGCATTCCTGGCCGCGGCCGACCTGCCGGTGACCGTCGTCACCCGCGGCGCCGATGACTTCGCACTTCCGGTCGACCTCGCCCCGCGGGCGACGATCCTGCCCCTGGCCGATCTGTTCTATGGCCAGGGCGCCGCCCACCGCGACGACGTCGTCAGGCTGGCCTGCGCCGTCGACGGTGCGGCGACCGTGTCGATCGTCGGCGCCGACATCATGGACGGCGTGTACGTCCTGCGGCCGTCGCTGCGCCGCTCGAGCCTCGCCGCCGCCGCCGCGAAGGCGGGGTTCGACTCCACCGTGCTCGGCTTCAGCTGGAACAGCGCCGCCCCCCGGCCCGCATGGGCCTCGTTGCGGCGGGCGGGCGCGGCGGGCGCGCGCCTGCTCCTGCGCGATCCGGCATCGGCCGCCCGCGTGCGGGATGCCGGCATCCAGGGCGCGATCGAGACGGCCGACATCGTCTTCACCGACGACCGAGTGGATGCCGCGGCCGCCGCTGCCGTGCTCGCTCCGGTGAGCGGCCCCTACGTGCTGGTGAACTGCAGCGGACTGATCGCGCGCAAGCTCGACCAGGTGCCCGAGTACGTCGCCGTCATCGGCCACTTCCGCGCCCGCGGCCTGCATGTCGTGCTGCTTCCGCACGTCGTCCGCAGCACGGCCGATGACCTCACCGCCTGCCGCGCCGTCTTCGACGCGGTCGGGGCGGACGGCGTCACCTTCGTGCAGGAGGTGCTGGCGCCCTCGACGATCCGTGCGCTCGCCCAGGGCGCGTCGCTGACGGTCACGGGACGCATGCACCTCGCCGTCATGTCCCTGTCCCAAGGCATCCCGTCCATCACCCTCGCGACGCAGGGCAAGGTCGAGGGACTCATGAGACTTTTCGGCTGGCCCGAGCTGTGCGTGACTCCGCGCGCCGGCATGGCCGACGAGATCGTCCGGGTGGCGGACGCCGCCCTGGATGGCCCGGACACGAGCGAGCGGATCCGTCGGGGGGCGGCATCCGCTCGAGAACTCGCCGGGCGGAACATCGTCCGTATCGGCGGTCCGACACAGAAAGCGATGTCACCGACCGCGCTATCAGGAACTGGGGCAAGAGATGGCTGAATTCGTGAGGCCGGGGGGCTTCATCCGTCAGGATGTCGGCAAGCGAGAGTGGGTCGACTTCGTCAAGGGCGTCGCGATCATTCTGATCGTGGCTTACCACACCACGCTGTTTCTCAATTCGATCGAATTCGACGCGGCGGGCATCGGACGCATCAAGCTCGTTCTCGAGCTCTTCCCGATGCCGGCATTCTTCCTGATCTCCGGGATGTTCCACACGAGGGTCGCCGACTGGTCGTTCGCCGATCTGTGGCGCCGCCGGCTGAGGCAGTACCTCTACCTCTACATCCTGTGGTCCGTGATCCGCTACGTCTTCTATCTGGTTGCACCGAACGTGCGCGAGGACGGAGCTGGGCAGTCCGCGCAGGATCCCCTGGCGCTGCTGGGCATCCTGTTCTGGCCGATCAGCTCGTACTGGTTCATCTACGCGCTGTTCATCTTCACGCTCGTGCTCTGGCTGTTCCGCAAGGCGCCGCCGTGGGTGCTGCTCGCGCTCGCCGCCGTGCTCTCGGTGCTCTCGTCGTCGGGCATCCTCGATTCGCGGAACGTCGGCATCAACCGCATGACGGAGTACCTGATCTTCTTCGCGATCGGCGCGATGTTCCACCGCAGGGTGTACAGCGCCGTCGATGCCGTGACGCCGTGGAAGGCGATCGCCCTCGTCGGCGGGTTCTGCGGCTTCGGCCTGCTCGCGACGCTGCTCCCCGTCGTGAACCGCGTTCCGGGCATCGCGTTCGCCGGCCAACTGCTCGCGATCGCGACCGGGTTCGCCCTCGCCTACTACCTCGTGCGGCTGGCGGTGCTGGAGTGGGTGCTGTACGTCGGCGTCCGCACGCTCAACATCTACCTCGTGCATGTGTTCGTGATCGCGATGCTCGTGGCACCGCTCACGCTCTTCCCGCAGCTCGATTACCTCCTGCCGGGCCGTGGCCTGCTGCTGATCGCCGTCCTGGTGGCGCTGGTCGTGGTGCTCTCGATCGTGCTCACGCGCTACCTGACGCGTATCACGTGGCTCTTCGTCTATCCCTTCGGCAGGAAGAAGAGGACGGGTGCCGCGGCCGCGCCGGCCGGGGCGGTGCGCCCCGAGGCCCACACCCCGGGGGAGGTCCCCTGATGGCGGGCGCGCGGCTCGACTGGGCCGACGTCGCACGCGGCGGAGCGATGATCCTGGTGGTCTTCGCCCACACGCTGCAGCTGATGGATGTCGGTGGCTGGCAGCTCGGATGGCTCGACTCGCTCAACCTATACCTCACCGCCATCCGCATGCCCCTGTTCTTCCTGATCTCGGGGGTGTTCGCGGCGTCCGCGATCAGGCGGACGTGGGGCGGGCTCTTCGCGTCGAGACTCGCGCTGCTGCTCTACATGTACTTCGCCTGGATGCTGCTGCGCGCCGTGTGGTTCAGCGTCGTGCCGTGGCCGCTGAGCGACACGCACCCGTGGTCGGCGCTGCTCATCTCGCCGGTGTGGCCGACCAACGGGCTGTGGTTCCTCTACGCCCTCATCGTCTACCTCGTGATCGGGCGCCTGACCGCCCGCTGGCCGGCCTGGATCCCGCTGTCGATCTCGGGAGTCGTCGCCGTGCTGGCGGCGTCCGACCTGATCCCGACGGGCGGGAACGGCGTGTGGCGATCGGTCGCGCTGTACCTCTTCTTCTTCCTGCTCGGCGCCCGGCTGTCGGATCTCTGGAAGGGCGTCGCCGCTCGCGCGAACGTCGTGCTGCTCGTGGTCGCGGTCGTCGCGATCCCGGCCGGCATCCTGGCATTCACGCTCATCGACGATCCGTTCCGCGGCGCGTCGCGCGTCGCGCTGTCGGTGCTGTGCGTCGCTGCCTGCCTCGTGATCGCGGCGATGGCGGCCAAGGTGCGCCCGCTCGCCCGTCCCTTCCTCTATGTCGGCTCGCGGACGCTTCCGGTCTACGTGATGCACGCGATGCTGCTCGCGGTGCTCGTGCCGCTCGTGCCGGTCGGGCTGACCTCCGCCCTGCTGATCTCCGTGGCCCTGACCCTTCTCGCGACGGTGATCCCGCTCGCCCTGTACCGCGTGCTCGGGCCTATCGGAGGCATCTTCAACCTTCCCCACGCATTCGAGCGGCGACTTGCCGCCAGACGGACGGAGAGCGCATGACCGACCAGACCATGACCCCCCGCGATGGTCGGCCGGTCGCCTCCGGCGCCATCGCGCCGGAACCGGGAGGGCCCATGCACACGATCGAAGACGTCGTGGGGCGCGGCATGTGCGTGGGATGCGGGGCGTGCGCGGCGCGCACCGGCGGGGCGGTGCGGGTGCAGATCGGAACCCGGCGCTCGTACGAGGCCGACCTCACCGGAGCAACCCCCGCGGCGGTGCGCGAAGCGAGCCGGGTGTGCCCGTTCTCGGACGAATCCCGCAACGAGGACGCGATCGCGAACGACCGCTTCGCCGGCCTGCGGCACGACCCGCGCGTCGGCTACTTCTCGACGCTCAAGGCGGCGCGCCTCAACGACGAGAGCCGCCTGATGGGCAGCAGCTCCGGCGGGCTGACGAGCTGGGTGGCCGAGCAGCTGCTGCGTCGGGACAGGGTGGATGCAGTCATCCACGTCACGCCCACGCACACCGAGTCGGGTCCGATGTTCTCCTACACGACGTCGGACACACCCGAGGCCTTCGCCGCGGAGCGCAAGTCGATGTACACCGCGACCACGATGGCCGACATCCTGCAGGCCGTCCGAGGCAACGGCAAGCGGTACGCCGTCATCGGAGTGCCGTGCTTCCTTCGCGCGGCCCGCCTGCTCTCGGAGCAGGATGCGGTGTTCGGCGGGCAGCTGAAGTACTTCCTCGGGCTGGTGTGCGGCCACCTCAAGTCGCAGGCGTTCGCCGAGTCGCTCGCGTGGCAGGCGGGCGTCGAGCCCGACGACCTCGAGGCGGTCGATTTCCGCATCAAGGTGCCCGGCCGGCTCTCGAGCCACTACGACGTACAGGCCACGGCCAAGGACGGCACTACGAAGACCGCGCACACCCACGACCTCGTGGGCGGCAACTGGGGTCACGCGATGTTTCAGGCGAACGCCTGCAACTTCTGCGACGACATCTTCGCCGAGACCGCCGACGTCGCCTTCGGCGACGGCTGGCTGCCGGAGTACAAGGAGGAGTGGCGGGGCACGAACGTCGTCGTGAGCAGGCATCCCGACATCGACGAGATCTTCGCCGACGAGGCGGCCGTCTGGTCGGTGCCGCTGACCGTCGAGCAGGTCGCCGCCACCCAGGGGGGCAATTTCCGGCACCGCCGGATCGGGCTGTCGGTGCGCCTGCACGACGATGTCGCGGCGGGGCTCTCCGTGCCCCGCAAGCGAGTTGCGGCATCGCTGGAGGGCATCGACCCGCAGCGCGTCGAGCTGATCCGGCTGCGTCGGCGGATGTCGGAGGAGAGCCACGAGGCGTTCGCCGAGGCACGCCGACGGGGATCGCTCGCCTACTTCCTGCGCCGCATGCGGCCGTTCCTCCGTCGCTACGACAACGTATCGCGCGGAAACCGCCTCACACGCCTGCGTCAGCGCGTGCGGCGGATGCTGCGCTGACGCGCTCGCGTTCGGGAATCTCCCCCAGAGCCTCGAGCCAGATGCTCTCGACGCGGGGGAAGACCGCTTGAGCCGAGTAGGACAGCAAGAAGCGGTCGTGACCGCGCGCGGCGATCGCGGCGCGCTCGGCGGCGTCGCCGAGCACCCTGCGGAAGGCCGCCGCGAGGGCGGCGGCGTCGCCCGGAGCGACGAGCACACCGTGCCCCTCGCCCAGCACCGCCGGGATTCCGCCGACCGTCGTCGAGATGACGCAGGACCGGCGCGCCATGGCCTCGAGGATGAACATCGGCATGGCCTCGTCGCGTGAGGGGAGCACCGCCACGGATGCGTGCTCCAGAAGCTCCATCAGGTCTTTGTGGCCGACGCTCCCCAAGAACCGTGCGCCCGCGATGTCCTTGTCCACGAGGTGCTCGTCGCGGAGCGGCCCCGCGATGACGAGCGCCCAACCGGGGAATTCGGGACCGACCTCGCGCCAGGCATCCTGCAGCACGTCGATGCCCTTGCGGTGCGAGACGACGCCGCCGAACACGATCGTGCGCTCCTTCTGGACGCCGATGCCGTCGGGGATCGCGTTGGGGACGAGCGATACGCGGTCGGCGCCGACGTGGCGGGCGCTGATCTCGCTCGATTCCTCCGAAAGCGTGATCACCCGGGCGCACGCGCCGAGCACCGCTCCGACGGACTTGGGGTGCTCGCGCTCGTGCACGGCGAACTCGCTGCCGTGCAGGTGGGCGATGACGGGTAGGCCGAGCCGGGCCGCGTACCTCGCGAGGCTGCCCTCGCGGACGAACGAGCCGCGCTCCGAGAGGTGGACCACGATGACCGCGCGCTCGCCGCGGCGCTTGATCGCCCGCAGCCGGCCGAGCGCACGCGTGAAGCGGCGCAGCGCGGTCACGTGATCGCCGGGATCGCCGCGCGATTCGATGACCTCGACCGCGACCTGCTCGAAGGGCCACGCAAGATACGCGTTCACGACCTGCGTCATGCCGCCGGGGATGTCTCCCGCACGGCCGACGTGGTAGACGGTCGGCCGGTCACCCACGGGATGCTCCCACCAGATCGCGGGCGTCGCTGCGCGTCAGCAGCGCGAGGAGGTCGTCGCGCACCTCACGCAGGCGCGCCCGCGCGCCGATGAGGGCGCGTATCGCGACGGGCCGCTTCGCGGCGATCGTCACGATGTTCTCCGCGATGTCTTCGCCGCTGAGGTCGATGGCATTGAAGGCGACTCCCTCGACGCCGATCGTGGCGAAGTGGCGGGCGATCTTGTCGTCGTCGTCGAGAAGCAGCCCCACGGGGGCCGCGCCCTCGGTCAGGCCGGCGATGATGACGTGGAGCCGATCGCTGGCGACCACGCGGGCGCGGCGATACACGGCCCGAAGGGCCTCCTCCTGCGGAGCGTGGTTGACGGGCTCCGGCCACGAGACGAGTTCGGCCTCGAGCTCGGCAGCGAGGCGCCGCGAGCGGTCATCGTCCACCGAGACCTGGGTCACGACGCAGATGTCCAGGCCCATCCGGGCGGCCGCCTCGCGGACACCCTCGAACCAGGACTCGCCGGGGTATGGCCGGGGCGCCACCTCCACGTCCTCCCGAAGCGACACGACGAGCAGATCCCGTTCGCGGCCGGCGCCCTCAAGGGATGCCAGCAGCTCGTCATCCGCCATGCCGTCGGTGTAACCGAGATCCGGCATCGCCGGGCCGAAGCCGAGGTAGTCGGCCGTTCCCTGGTCGCGCCACCGGGTCATGCTGCTGAGGGCGTTCGACGGCCACATGAGCGCCCTCGGGAGCGGAGCGAAGTTTCGCGCCCCCGCCCCGATGCGGGCGACCTTTCCGCCGCGCAGTCGCACGAGCGCGACGGCCGGGAGCATCGCGATGTGCTCCTTCATGCCGACGAGCGTCAGCTGGATCTCCCCGGGTTTGTAGAGCGAATCCGCCGTGCCGGCCGCCGCGGCCTTGAGGAGGGCGGCGTACCACGACGACAACGACCGGTATACGACGTCCTCGGGCCGGACCCCCAGGCTCTCGTCGTAGCCCTCCGGCGAGTTGCCCACGTATACGTGAAGCCGGCCTGCCGCGCGGGCCCAGTCGAGCAGGGGGCGTCGAAGGAGCCCGTCGCCGATGTTCTCGTACTGTCCCCGTCCGACCGCGAAGACGTCGCGTGGTTGTGGCATTTCACTTCCCATTCGTGTGCTTCCCTCGACGGTGGCGGACTCCGGATCTCCCGTCATCCTCAGACCAGCGCCGACGGGCGCGGAACGCGAAGACCGTCGATGATCCGCCTCTGCGCGGCGTGTTCGAGCGCCGCCACGCTGAGCGCGGGCCCCTCGACGGCGATGCCGATGTCTGTCGCGTTGACGAGATCGGCGATCTGCGTCTGATGGTCGTCGATGTGCTCCCCACGCGAGGCGCGGCGCACGGCCTGCACGGGGTAGATCCCCAACCCGAGCATCTCGAGCAGCGTGCCGACACCGGCGTGGGTCACGACCACATCGGCTTCGCGAGCGGCGAGAGCGAACTCGCTCGGCGACATGTAGTCGAAGACCCGGCCGGGCAGAGCATCCGTTCGTTTCGTATCGCCCAGCTGCCACACCGTGTGCTCGTTCGCCAGCCCCGTTGCCAGGAACGCGTCGACGACCGAGTCGAAGCGGTAGCCGCGAATCGTGCCCAGGGTGATGAAGACGCTCTGTATGGGTCGCGGCTCCGGCGAGACCTCGCTCCGGAAATCGGTGAGGATGCTCGCGCAGGACTTCCATCGTCCATCGGCCCAGCCGCCGTGCTGCGTCCGCAGGTGCATCCCCGGCACCCGCTGCAGCAGGCGTCCCGTCGCCGACGGTCCGCGCAGACGGCACACGCTCTCGATGTAGGTGCTCGGCACCTTCGACAGGACGGCGGTCGGGAGCGCCGCGACGGCGACGGCGGCGCCCGTGCTGATCGCGGCGTCGAACCGCTCGCCGCGCACCAGGCGCCTGAGGGCAGGCGCGGCCTTCACCGTCTCCTTGAGGTCGCGCGGACCGATGTACGGCAGGTGGTGCACGCGGCGCCCCTCGAGGAGCTGCCTGCTCTGCGGGGTGTCGAATGTCACCCAGAGGCTGTCCGGGTGGGCGCCCATCCGGGATTCGAGCCTCACCAGCTCGGAGAGATGGCCGCCCGTCGAGCAGACGAGAAGGGACTTGGCTCCGGCACCGGGGATATCTGCATGTGACATGTGATCGTTCCTCGCGTCGGGTGCGAGGGGTGACCCGGTCGCACTGTACGTGGAGCCGACACGCCATTGGCGACTGCCCATTCACGGGCTACAGTAACGCCCGGCGTGCGTGGACCGCAGGGGAATCGACGGGGCTTAACCCGCCCGTAACGACTCTTCATGCGGCGTTCATACGGGCACCGTAGTCTCGGCCTCACGGTCCAGGCGCGCGATTTCGTGCGGACTCCTTCAGAGCGGGGACGGCACATGATGGACGAAGTCGAGCACGACGCACGCTCCCCCAAGGAGCTCTCGCGTCGAGGGTTCATGACGATCGCCGCGGGCGGGGTGGGCGGTCTGCTGCTCGCGTCCGCGGGTGCCCCCGCGTGGGCGGCCACGCCCTCCCCGACCCCGAAGCTGCCGGGCGAGTACTTCCGCAGGGCGAATCAGGTGACGACGGGAGGCACGCTCTTCGACAACGTCTGCGTGCGCATCGACGGCGATGCCGCGCGCATCTACGTCCCGCAGTCCGTGAAGCCGTACTCGGGCGTGCCGGTGCCGGTCGTGTGGTTCTTCCACGGATCGGGCAGCGATCACAACGCGCTCGACGGCGGATTCAAATCGAGCTCGCAAGCCGTCGTCGATCGCGGCGCGATCGCGATCTGCCAGACGGCGGGCGGAACCCTCTACTCCCACCCCACCGCCGTCGCCCTCCAGGTGGCGGGCTACTCGTACATGTCGGGGCTCTTCACGATCTCGACCAACACCCTGCGCTCGACGTCGGGCGGGGGTGCCCTCTGCATCGAGACGTACGCGACAGGGCTGCTGCCGAACATCGCGGGCATGTACAACGTCAATTCGTCCTACAACCTCCGCGCCCACTACGACCAGGGCGGCAGCGGCCAGGCCTCCATCATCGCGGCTTTCGGCGACGACCTTGCCGCGATCGAGGCGGCCAATCCCGCACGCCACCCGGCGGCGTCGTGGACCGCGGCGAAGATGCGGATCGTGGTGTCGCAGCCGAATGAGAGCGACACGGTGGTGCCGCCGCAGGACCACGGGCTCGCGCTGCTGGCCCTCGCGGCTCCTGTCGCGGCCGAGGCGTCGCTGCGCACGCATGCGAACGGGCACAGCACCCCCGGCTTCGCCACCGCGGACTTCCTGGCGGCGGCGGAGCGCTGGAGCGCCTTCGGCTCGACGCCCCCGCCCGACACCCAGCAGCCCGTGGTGAGCTTCGTGCAGCCCGTGAGCGGTGCCACGCTCTCGGGCACGACGACCGTGATCATCAACGCCACCGACAACGTGGGCGTCGTCGATGTCGGCATCTACGTCGGCACCCGCCGGATGGGTACTGCGGCGTTCACGGGGTCGGACTACCGGCTGACGTTCAACACCAACACGTCCGCGACGCCGAACGGCACCTACGTCGCGACGGCGCGGGCGACGGACGCCGCGGGCAACGTGGGCGTCAGCGCGCCGATCACCGTCACTGTGGCGAACTGAGTCCGCTCTCTTCAGAGGGGCGCGATGGATGCCGCTCGATGACCTCCGCCTGCGAGAGAGCCGTGTCGATTCCGCTGGGTGAGGGGAGGCCGGGTTCGCTCCCGACGTACGCCAGCAGCGTTCCCACCTGTTTGACGCTGGATGCCGCGAAATACGTGACGTCGAGCTCGTACTCGTCGGCGATCGCGTAGAACCGCTCGAACAGGTCGTTCCACGCCTCGCCGGATTCCGCGGTCTGCACCCCGCCGGCGCCGCCGGACGGCCAGCCCACTTCGCCCACCGAGCAGCGCACCGCCCACTCACGGCACCACCGGGCGAAGGTGCTGAGCCGTTCGAGCACGCGGGTGTGGTCCACCCCGGGGTCGAACGAATCGCCCGCCTCGTTGTCGTAGAAATGCTCTGAGTACATCACCTTGCCGAGCGGGTCGGCGATCCATGGTCCGTCCGGCGCGATCGCGGCGACCCGGCCGCGCGTGTCGCTGAGGATGCCTTCCACCCACAGCGTGTGCTGATCACCGGTGGCGCGAATCGCGTCGACGGCCACTTGGGCATACCGCTTGTAGACGTCGACGCCGACCGACCACCGCGGTTCGTTGAAGATGTCGAAGGCGGCGACCCGTTCGTCGCCGCGGAAGCGCTCCGCGATGCTGGTCCAGATCGTGCTGACGTGCGCTTCGCTGATGCCGTCGCCGCAGCGCACGCTGCCCTCGACGAACGCGCCGGCACCCCACGGGTAGGTGCACCCGTTGTGCAGGTCGATGATCGTGCGGATGCCGGCGGCGGCGGCCCTGCGCACCTGCTCCTCGACCGCATCGAGGTACGGGGTGCTCACCGGGGCGGCGAGTCCATCGAGGGCCCCGCCCCCCTCGGGAATCTCCTGCAGCCTCTGCCACGGCACGGCGAGACGGACGATGCTCACGCCCCGCGAGGCGAGGTAGTCGTAACTCGACTGCGGTTCGCCGAGGGCCGTCGGGTCTGCCTGCTTGCCGGCGAAGACGAGGCTGTAGATGTTCACCCCCCGCAGATAGTCGTGGCCGTTCAGATAGCTCCCGTCGCCGAAGCGGAGCGCCTCGTCGTCCGTGCGCGCGCCGGCCGTCGTGCCGCCGGAGGGGTCCTCGATGCCCGGCGGAACGACCGGCGCATGCGCGGGGATCGCCACGAGCATGGCGAGCACGGCGACCAGCGCGGCCGTGGAGCCCGCCACCGCCGCCACGATCCCCAGACGCGGCCGACGCACGATCTATCTCGCCGCCCGGATGAGGTGGGCGTAGTCGATCGTCTGCTGAAGGAGGGATCCGCTCGAGTCGGCGCTGAAGCGTTCGAGCCAGTCGTCGACACCGCTCACGTCGAGCCACGCGGCGCGCTCGACCGCATCGGCGATGGACTCCGGATCGTCATCGAGCGCCAGCTCACCGGTGACGCCCGGGATGATCGCGTCGGCGACGCCGAGGGCCGTCGACACCGCGACGGACGGGACGCCCCGCGCCGCCGCTTCGACGAGCACGTTGCCGAGCCCCTCGCGGTGCGAGGGGAGGATGACGACGGAGTTCTCCGCGAAGTGCTCGAACCAGTCCTCGACCCACCCGTGGGGCGTGAACGGCACGCCCAGCCGATCGGCGAGGGCGACGAGCTCATCCTGCAGCGGGCCGCCGCCGAACGAGACGACCTCGGTGCGGATGCCCCGGGCCGCGAGGGCGCGAGCGGTGTGCAGGGCCAGGTGAGGGCTCTTCTGCGGAACGAGCCGGCAGGCGAGCACGAGCTGGACGCCCGCCTCCGTGCCCGGCACACGGGCGACCGGCGTCCGGTCGGTGACCTTCGCCAGCGCGGGGTTCGGCACGACGAGGCTGCGGCTCGGCGGGACGCCGAAGGCGGCCGCCATCTCGGCGCCCACGGGGTGCGACGCCGAGGTGACGGCATCCGCCCGCCGGTACCAGCGCTTCGCGAGCCACACCTTGGCGCGGTGCGACGGCGACGAACCCGCGAGCCCGAGGCTGATCAGGTTGTGCTCGGTGACGACGAGCGTGGGCCCGCTCTGCGACCGACCGCGGGCCGCGATCGCCAGCAGGTTCGGGTACGTCTGCAGCGCCACCGCGGCGTCGTACGCCTCAGCTCGGAAGAGCCGGCGCAGGGCGCTCACCTTGGCGCCGTGCCCGCGGAGCGTGCCGAGGCGATGCACCGTGACGCTGGAGGGCACGAGCTCGGACACCGGCTTGTCGGAGACCATGATCGCGCTGACATCGTGGCCCGCGTCGATGAACCACGTCATCCAGGCGATGCCCACCGCCTCGGCGCCGCCGCCGTGCAGCGAGGTGACGACGAACGCCACGCGCGGGCGGCCGCGGCGGGGCGCCGCCTCGGTGAGCTCAGGGAGTGCAGAAGACATTCGTCAGCCCTCCCGCGGCACCGGTGACGCGGTTATCGCAGCCGACGAGCACGCCTCGATCCGCGCCATGCACCCAGACGCCGTTGCCGCTCGCGTCCACCGCGCCGGTGTTCCGGACGAACTGGTTGCGATAGCCCCATGTGTCCCAGTACATCGACGCATAGCCGTTGGTGACGGCATCCGTGCCGGTGTTGCCGGCCACGAGCCAGTCATTGCCGGTGACCAGGATCCAGCCGATGGCCCGCGAGCCGCTCAGCCGGCCGGTGATCGTGTTGCCTTCGATGCGCCCGGCGCTGGTGCCTTCCTTCGCCTCGATCGGCTCGGCGCCGGCGTCGATGATCGTGTTGTAGATGATCGTGTTGCGGTCGGAGCGATCCGCCGCACCGCCGGTGACCTCCGCCCACCGGCGCTGCGAAGTGCCGATATAGATGCCCTCCCCGAACGCGACGTCGTGGCTGCCGGTGCGGGCGACGGTGTTGTACAGCACGCCGCTGTCGGTGGTGTTGCCGTACAGGTGGATCCCCTCGTAGCCCGTGTCCTTCACGACCAGATCGGCCACGGTCACATACCTGCTCTGCTTGACCATCACGCCCTGGAGCGCCCCCGAGACCGTGAACCCGGCGAGGCGCACGTGCTCGGTGCCTGTCACGCGAAGCGCCGTGCCCGAGGACGTCGACGTGGCCTGGACGACCGCGCTGCGCGGACCGCAGACCCAGATCGGCGCGCTCGCAGTGCCGGAGGCGGTCAGCTGGAAGCCGCCGCGATACGTCCCCGGTGCGAGGGAGATGACGCTGCCGGGCCGCGCCGCGGCGAGGGCCGCGGTCAGCTGCGTCGCCGTCGCGACGGTGACGGTCGCCGCGGGACACGCGTCGTAGCGGTAGGCGTCGGTGGGGGTCGTGTCGGGTGAGCGGTTCTCGCCGACGACGAAGGAGTCGAGGTGGGTGACCTTGCCCGATGAGGCGGGGTTCGCGCGGCCGGTCGCGCGGATGCTGATCGTGTGCGCTCCGGCGGACAGGTCATGCGCGCTGAAGGCGAGCACGCCGTAAGTGGTGGAGCGCGAGTAGTTGTCGACGCTGGTGCGGTACTCGCCGTCGACGTACACGTCGACGATTCCGGCGGTGGGAGAGTTCCAGGTGTACCAGGTGATGTTCGGCCCGGTGAAGGTGAGCGTCGCGGACGCCGTCGCTGAGCTCGAGTATCGGATGTAGCCCCCGCTCGACGCGGACGAGCGCAGCGTGCTCCAGCTGCCCGCATAGGCGATCGCGGCGGATGTCTCCTGGTAGGTGCCCGCGCCGACGGTGGTGGCGGCCCGGGCGGGCGATGGCACCGTCACCGCGGCCGCTGACAGCAGCAGGGTCGCCAGGACGGTCAGAGCGGCGTTCGGGAGGAGCGGTGATCGTGTCATCAGCAGATTCCTTCGATGGCGCCCGCGTCGCGCGGTTCCCGGCCGGCGACGACGTGGCTCTGGCAATGTCCGCCCCCAGTGCACTCCGAGGAATGCGTGCCGACCCGATGTCGCCTCCCATGCTAGGTCAGGCATGCAGGCGGCTCCTCCGTGCGCGTGCGATGTTTCACGCGATCGTCGCTGTCGCGTAACACGCGTGTTCACCGCTCGGCCGCTTTCAGGAGTGCGCGGTGCGCACGCACGGACGTCTTGGCGGTCGCGGCGAGGGCGAAGCGTCGCGCGTCGCGGCGCCGGGCGAAGAGCCACACGTCCGCAGCGGTCAGGCTGCGACGCCGGGCGCTGAGGTGCGCAGCGCGTTCGACGGGGTCGTAGGGGGCGAGCAGGGCATCCTTGATGCCGGAGAGCTGGATGTAGCGGGCGCGGAAGTAGCGGTAGTCCTCGGATGCGGTCAGGCCGAGGCGCTCGGCATCCGCCCGCACCGCCTCGTCGATGATGGCGAGCGATTCGGCGCGCTTGGATGTCGAGGTGATGATCGATCCCGGCCGAAGCCGGTACTCGTAGACCGAGCTCGGGGAGAACACGACGCGATCGGCGTGGGACAGGGCATCGGCCACCATGATGAGATCGGACTGCACCCGCGCGGGAGCGAAAGAGCACTGCTGCATGACGCTGCGGCGGAACAGCTTGTTCCAGAGGTGACCCGTGAGCTCGCCGCGCAGCAGCATGCCGAATGCCTCGGGCCCTGTCACCGGGGCCGACTGCGGGGCCGCGATCGGGCGACGCCCGCCGTCCTGGTAGACGAACTCCGCACCTGCCACGACGACATCGGCGCGCGACTCGCGTGCGAGGTCGGCCAGGATGACGAGGGCGTCGTCGGGCCAAGTGTCGTCGGCATCCACGAACCACAGATATTCACCCGTCGCCTCATCGACCGCGCGCCGGCGGGCGCGGGCGACTCCGCCGTTCACGGACAGCACGATCGCGCGCACCCGTTCGTAGCGGCGATCGAGCCCACGCGCGACGTCGGCGGTCTCATCGCCCGATCCGTCCTCCACGATCACGACCTCGAAGTCGGCGAACTCCTGCCGGGCGAGACGGGCGACGGTGTCGGGGAGATACTCCGCCGCGCGGTAGGCCGGGATGACGACCGTGACGAGCGGGCCGTTCACGCCGCCTTCTCCTTGCGGTGCACCCGTGCCGTGCGGTGCACCCGTGCGCGGAGGGTGTCGGTGACGGCGGCCAGCCGGGTGCGGGCGGTCGTGACCGCCACCATGATCGCGGACCTTCGGCCGAGGGCGTCACGGATGGTCGCGAGGGCGGCGTCGCGATCGCCGAGGTCGCGGGCAACGCTCGTACGCGGGATGCCCGCCCCCTCGAGCGTTCGGGTGACCTTGTCCATCGGCCCGCTGCTCAGGGCGATCGGCACCGCTCCCTCGGTCGCGGCGATCACGACCGCGTGGAGGCGATCGCTCAGCACGATGGCGCTGTCGCGATAGACGGCGCGAAGCCGCTCCTCCTGGCGCGCGTGATTATCATCGAGCCACACGACCGCATCGCACCCCAGCCGGGCGGCGAGTTCGCGGGCCAGCGGGCCGTCGCGCTCGATCTGGGCGAGCACCACCGGCCGCAGGCCGAGCTGTTCGGCGAGCCACGCGACGGCGTCGATCCACTCGGTGCTCGGCTTCTCTCTGGCCGCGTGGCTGAGCCCCTGACGGACGGCGATGGCGAGCAGCGGCCGCGGGCGTTCGGCATCGGCGAGGAGCTCGTCCGGCGACCCGAGCGCGAACGCCCAGTCCGGGGTGACGGTGCCGAGGTTCATGATGCTGCGGCTCGGGGAGTCCCGCCAAGAGACCATGTGGCAGAGCCGGAGGACGGCCGCGATGGGGTGGCGCCACACGGTGGATTCCCGCACACCGACGCCGAGCTGCACCGCGACGCCGCCGCGAAGCCGGTTCACGACGAGCAGCGGCGCGAGCTTCAGGTAGCGCTTGGCGAATGCCGCCTGCACCTCCGTCTCGCCCGTGTCGAACGCGTAGACCCCGCTGCCGGTCAGCAGCTGCTTCGACACCGCGCGGCGCCACTCCTTCGAGTCGCGGACGGGGATGTCGTCGGCGTGGAGGCCGAGACCGCTGATGTAGTCGTCGGTCTTGTCGCCGACGTAGACCCGCAGGGGCGCGATCGTTCGGAGGTGATCGAGGAACCCTCGTCGCAGCACGGTGTCACCCACGTTGTCGTACTGGCCCACGGCCGATGCCAGGATTCTCATGCGCGGTCTCTCCTCGCTATTGCCTTGTGCAGGGACGCCACGAGCAGGCGGCCGCTCTCGTCGGTCGAGAAGCGCTGGGCCCAGCCGCTGACGTGTCGCATCGACGAGCTCCGCGCGCGGAGGACTGCGGCCGCGACGGCCTCGGGGGTGCCGGTCAGGGCCAGCTCGCCCGTGATGCTCGGAACGAGCGCGTCGGCGACGCCGTAGGAATTGGAGATCGCGACGCTCGGGATGCCGCCGAGGGCGGCCTCGACGAGCACATTGCCGAAACCCTCCCGGTACGACGGCAGCACGACGATCGAGCCCGGCGGGGTCTCGGCCACCCAATCCTCGACCCAGCCGCGAAGAGACAGCGGCACAGCGGCGGCGTGCGCCGACGCTTCCAGGGCCGGCCGGCCGGGGCCCTGGCCGAAGCACAGCAGGCGGGCGTCGGCACCGCCGGCGCGCAACAGCGCGGCGGCCGTTACCGCCAGCTCCACCCGCTTCTGCGGTACGAGGCGGAGGGGCAGCACGAGATGCAGTGGGATGCCGTCGGCCTCGCGCACTTCTGTCCGCGGTGCGTCGGCGCCCGGTGCTTCGGCCCGCCGCATCTCAGACCCCCGTACCTCCGCGCCCCGTACCTCCGCCGCCCGCACTTCAGCAGAGTGCGCTGACGGGTTGGGAACCACGACGACCTGACCGCCGCGCATACCGAACGCGCTCACGAGCTGTGCGGCCACCGGATGGGAGACCGCGATGCCCAGGTCGGCGCGGTGGTACAGGCGCCGGGCGAGCCACATCTTCAGCCGCTCGCCGAGGCCGACCGGCTCGTGTTCGCGGGTGGTGATGTTGCGCTCGCTCACGATCAGGGCGGGACGGCTCCGGCGTGCGCCAAGCGCGGCGATCGCGACGAGGTTGGGGTAGCTCTGCAGCGCGAGGACCACGTCGGCGCTTTCGCGGGTGAGCTCCGCGCGGAGCGCACGGACGGCACCGAGATGCCCCCGGCCCTCGAGGGCGCGGGCGCGCGCGCCGCCCTCCAGCGTGCGCGCGGTGCACCCCGAGGTGGTGAGCACGCGCACGTCGTGGCCGCGGGCGCCGAGCCAGCTCGCCCACGTGCGGGCGACGAACTCGGCACCGCCGCCGGAGAGCGAGGTGGTGAGGATGAGGACTCGCACGGCATCGACCTGGTGCCCCGCGATGCTAAACCCCGGCGGGTCGCAGGTCGCGGTACATCGATGCCGCTGGGTCGGCATCCACACCCGACACGGCGGCATCCAGCACCACGACGCCGATGACATCGGCGTTCACGGCTGCCAGCGCGTCCACCGCGGCGGTGACCTCTGACGAAGTGACCCGGCCGGCCGAGACTGCGAGAACGGTGGAATCGGCGGCGGTCGCCGCGAACAGCGTGTCGCTCAGCGGAAGCGCGGGCGCGGCATCCACGAGCACCATGTCGAACTGCGACCTGAGCGTCTTCAGGATCTCCTCGAAGCGGCGTCCCGAGAACAGTTCCGCCGGGCTCTCGGTCGGGGCGCCTGAGGGAAGGACAGTCAGCCCGTTCACCGTCTGCAGCGCGTTCGCGACGGTCGACGTGCCCGTCAGGCACTCGGCGAGGCCGGGACCGGTCAGCCCGAGCGAGGATGAGATCGTGCCGGAGCGGAGGTTGGCATCGACGAGCACGGTGCGCACACCGAACTCCTGCATCGCGAGGGCGAGATTGCCGGTGAGGGCCGATGTGCTGTCGCGAGGGGTCGCCGATGCGACCGCGACGATGCCCAGCCGCGCGCCGGGAGTGTGCCCGAGTGTGGCGGCGACGGTGCGGTAGGCCTCGGCGACCCGACTCAGCGGTTGATCGTAGACCTCGGTGACGGAGGAGGCGCCGGATGGCGCGGGCACGGTGCCGAGGCTTCGGATCGACTCGTGGCGGCCCGCGAGGCTGGCCGATGAATAGACGCGGCGGTCGGAGACGGCCGCGACGGCGATCCAGATCACGCCGGCGGCGAGACCCACGAAGAGGCCGAGTGCGATGTTGAGCAGGACGTTGGGCGACGAGGGGTCCTCGGCGGGGATCGGGTCCTGCAGTGATTCGATGCGCACGGGCGGCACGCCGCCGCCGGAGGGCGTCTCGAGCTCCCGCACGGTGTCGCTGAACGACTCGACGACAGCGGTCGTCAGCGTCGCGGCATCCTGCGGGTTCGCGGCCGTGGCGCTGATCTGCATGACGGCGCTGTTCGCGGGCACCGAGACCGAGACGTCGCGGGCGAGCTCGTCGGTCGTCGTGTCGAGTCCGAGCGTGTCGATCACGTCGGCCAGAACGCGGGGAGAGTCGACGACCTCCTGGTAGGAATACACCTTCTGGATCGCGAAGTTGTTGGCCTGCACGAGCTCGGCCGAGCCCGCTCCCGTCGGTGCGTCGAATGCGACGAAGATCTGGCTGCTCGACGAGTACTCGGGAGTCATCAGCAGCGTGCTGGCCGCACCGGCGAGGCCGCCCGCGAGGGTGAGGGCGATGACGGCCCACCACCACTTCTTGATTGATCGGATCAGTGTCGTGGAGCTCATACGGTGTCCGTTCGTCGGTGCCTGACGGTCAGTCCAGGACTCGTGCTCCGGATCCACGACGCCACGCAACGGAACGCCACGCTCCGGTTGCGAGTGAACACGTCGAACCTATCGAGGTCATGTTGCGTGCTTGTTGCGTTCGATGAGCGTTGTGTGAAGTCATGGTGACGAGTTCGAGTCGAGGAAGGCGAGGATCGCGGCCCGTGTCTTGCTGTTGAGAAGCTGCAGACCGTGCCGGTCGCCGTGCACGACGATCAGCTCGTGCTCGACCCCGGCGGCATCGAGCGCCCCGTCGAGCGCTTCGGCCTGCTCGATCGGGATGATCTCGTCGGAGCCGTGCACGAGGAGGGTGCGCGGCAGGCGGGCGGCCACAGTGAGCGGGGATGCCTCGCCCGCCACCGCGCAGTCCTCCGGTCTCTTGCATCCGAGGTAGGCCAGCACGACCTTCTCCAGGGCGGCCGAGGGGTGTCCGAGCGCCGCGGCGTCGGCCGTCAGGTCGCCGGCGGCCGAGAGGGTCACGACCGATGTCACGGGCACGGGGGCGGCCGCGGCCGCGCTGAGTGCGATGATCCCGCCCGCGGAGCTGCCGAGCAGCGACAGCTGATCGCCGAGCCCGAAGGCCTCGACCTGGGCGGGCTCGCGCAGCCACGCCACCGCGGCGCTCACGTCGTCGACCTGCGCCGGGTAGGTGTCGGGGATGAGCCGGTAGTCCACGGCGAACGCCGCGAATCCGCCGGCGGCGAGCATCTCGCACACGCCGAGCATCGTCGACCGGTCGCCGGTCTCGAACGCCCCGCCGTGGACGAGGACGAGCGTCTGGAGCGGCCGCTCGTGGTCGCCCGGCAGGCAGGCGTCCAGCTGCAGCTCCTGCCCGTCCACCTCCCGGTAGGTGATGTCCCGCTCGACATCGACGCCGGGGGCGGACGTCGACGGCGCGGACGCGGGCGTCGCCGCGCAGCCGGTCAAGGCGAGCGCGGCGATCGCAACCACGGCCGCGATGCGGCCCAGTCGCGTCGTCATCGGGCTCTCATCCTTCCGCTTCCGGCGGCGATCATCGCGTCGCGATAGACCGCCCGATGCCGCCTGCCCACCTCGTCCCAGTCGCGGCCGTCGAGCCGGGGGCGGGACGAAGGGTCGATCGTGCGAGCGGATTCGAGGGCGGCCGACAGGGCGGCATCCGTCAGCTCCCCGTCGTACTCGATGACCCAGCCCGGTCCCGCCTCCGCGGAGAGCGCGGAATTCGATGCGCTCCGCGGCACGAGGATCGGGCGATCGAGCGAGAGGGCCACGAGCGCCGCGCCGGAGTTGTGCATCTCGGCGTACGGGAGCACGACGAGCGAGGCCCGGCTGATCTCGCGCACGAGCTCGTCGTCGTCGACGAACGCGAGGCGCGTCGTGACGTCGGGCGTATCGGCGGTGAGCGAGGCGATCCGCTCGCTCAGCTCGGGAGTGGGCGAGCCGACGATGCGAAGGCGCTGCCCGGGCCGGTCGCGCGATGTGAAGACGTCGATGAGCTTCTCGACGCCCTTGTACGGCCGGATGATGCCGAAGTAGAGCACCAGGCCCGCTTCGCGCGCCTCGCGCGGGTGTTCCGCGAAGCGGTCGCGGTAGTGGCCGTGCAGGATCGTGACGGCATCCATCCACGGCTCGACCTCGGTCGTGGGGTTGAGCCGGATGAACGTCGTCGTCCGCCGGTCGATCTTCGCCAGCAGCCGCCGCTCGCCGCGGCCGCCCCGCTCGTGCGGGTGCAGGTTGTGCACCGTGCGGACGATCGGGATGCGGCGCACCCGCGTGACGAGCAGCGTGGCGCGCATCGCCTGTCGCTTGCCGAAGCGCGTGCGGCCCGACTTCGCACGGAGCAGGAACTCGGGCCAGTGGAGGTGCAGCACGTCGTAGTCGCCCGCGAGGGCCCGCTTCCAGGAGAAGTACGACACCTCGACGTCGTCGGGTGCGCCCTCCGTCATCTGGTCGACGTATTTCGTGGTGCCGTCCGGGGGAGCGAGCGAGTGCAGGACGCGAACCGTGTCTCTCGTCGTGCCGCTGGTGGTCGCCGTTTCGGTGGTCACGCGCCGCATCCTTCCGCGAAGCCGAGCAGATCATCGGGCTCGATGGCGACGGCGGCGTCGGCCGGGGCGGTGGGGGTTGTCGTCGTGACGGTGTGACCGGATGACTCCAGCCCCGAGACGAGCGCGGCCGAGTTCTCGGCGAGCAGCTCGGGCGAGCCCTCCGGCGGCGCGATCACCCGGTACGCGGTCTCCGTCGGCAGCGAGCCGATCGAGGCCAGCGGCGTCTCGTCGGTGCCCGGCGCCCGGCCCCAGGCCTCGAGGATCTGATCCTGGACGGCGGGCTCGGTCTCGACCTGCGAGACGAGGTCGACGACGGGCGCTGCCGAATACCAGCAGGCGACCGGTTCGAGGGGCTGGCGAGCGATGGCCGCGAGGCTGGTCGTCGCTCCCATGCCGGTGGACACGAAGAGCAGCGGCGATGCGTCGGTCTGCGTTCGGACCCACGTCAGGAGCGCCTGCAGGTCGGTCGTCGACGAGGGCGATCCCCAGCTCGTGCCATGGAAGTCACTCGTCGCGACCGCCCAGCCGGCTGCCCCGAGCTCGAGCGCCCAGGGCTCAGCGAGGAGCGCGGCGGGGTCGTCGGCCGCGCCGGGGAAGAGCACGGCGATCCCGACGGCATCCCCCGCCGGCAGCTCGAGCCGCACGGTCTGCCCGTCGATCACGTCGGTGAGGCTGTCTTCGACGCCCGCCGGGGCGGGTTCGATCGTGCCCGTTGCCGAGGGCGACGCTTGAGGCGCCGGAGTCAGCGACGCGGGCGGCGGAGCGGCGCCCTGTCGGAATGCCGCGACCGCGACGGCGCCGAACGAGACGGCCAGGACGACGATGACGAGACTCGCCCAGAGCACCCCCCTTCGCCGAGGAACGCGGCGCTTGGGCGGGACGATCAGGCGGCCCTGCTGAGTCACGGGACCTCCAGGTGGGGCGAGAGCATGACTGGCAACATAGTCGGCCCACGTGAAGACACTGTTTCCCGGGTGTAACCGCCCAGCGCTCGCTGACGGCGAAAAGACGCGCGACGGCGGGCCGGCCCGGTGCGCGGGCGAAGACAGACGGCCATGCAGATGTAACAGAGAGGTAACTCAGGGGGTGATCCCGACGTCCATGATGAGAGTGGATCTGTTGCGGGGGAGCAACGACGTCGCCCGTCGACGCCCTCGCTGCGGCCCCCGGGGTAACCCATGACCATCCGGAGGTACGCAGCACATGGCGGTCATCACGGCAACCGAGGACAGGATGCAAGTGCCCGAGGAGCCGCCGAGCGCTCTCGCCCCCCTTGAGGAGGCGACGACGACGTCCTACCGCGATCGCTGGGAGAAGGCGTACGCGCGTCTGCTCGTCGTGACAGACACGCTGGTCATCATCGCGTGCCTCCTGACCGTCACGATCGCAGGATCGCAGCCCTACACGCTCCCGTTCCTCCATGGGCGGGGAGAGGTCTCGGTGTGGCTCATCGTGGGGGCGCTGATCGCGACGCTCCTCGTGCTGCTCTCACTCAGCGGCAGCCGCAGCCCGCGGGTCGTCGGCGTGGGGAGCCAGGAGTACCGGGCCATCGTGCAGTCCAGCTTCCTGGCCTTCACGACGCTCGCGCTGCTCGCGTATGTCACGAGCCTGGCCGGGCTGCACTTCATCCTCGCCGCCGGGCTTCTCGCGACGATGCCGAGCCTGATCCTGTCGCGCTGGCTGTGCCGGCGCTGGCTCGTCACTCAGCGCCGGGCGGGGCGGATGTCGCACCGCGTCCTTCTCATCGGCGCCGAGGATTCCATCGCCGCCACGGCGCGCGACCTGAAGCGCACGCCGGCGGCCGGCCTGCTCGTGGTGGGCGCCTGCACGCCGAGCGGACGCGTGGCCGACCACATCCCCGGCACCGACATCGCGATCTCGGGGTCGGTGACCAACGTCCTGGAGGCGCTGCAGCGCGTCGAGGCGGACACCGTGCTCATCACGAGCGCCAACGAGCTGTCTGCCGAGACGGTCCGCTGGCTGAGCTGGCAGTTGGAGCCGGGGCGCCAGCACCTCATCGTCGCCCCCAGCCTGACCGACATCGGCGGTCCGCGTCTGCACACCCGACCCGTGGCCGGCCTGCCCCTGGTGCACGTCGAGACCCCGCGCTACGGCGGCGGAAAGCTCGTCACGAAGCGAGCCTTCGACCTCGTCGCGTCGGGCGTGCTGATCGTGCTCCTGGCGCCGGTGCTGCTCATCTCCGCGGTCATGGTGAAGTTCACCAGTCCCGGCGGCGTCTTCTTCCGTCAGGACCGCGTGGGCCTGAGCGGGGACCACTTCGACATGCTGAAGTTCCGCTCGATGTACGTCGACGCGGAGGATCGGCTCGCGGAACTGCAGCACGAGGCGCGGGATCGCGGCAACGACGTCATGTTCAAGATGAAGGACGATCCGCGTGTCACCCCGGTGGGCAGGTTCCTGCGCCGCTTCAGCCTCGACGAGCTTCCCCAGCTCTTCAACGTGCTGATGGGAAAGATGTCACTCGTCGGCCCTCGCCCGCCGCTCGATCGCGAGGTGCGCCAGTACTCGAAGTCGGTGCACCGCCGCTTCCTGGTCAAGCCCGGCATCACGGGACTGTGGCAGGTGAGCGGCCGCTCCGACCTCGACTGGGACGAGACGGTGCGCCTGGATCTGTTCTACGTCGAGAACTGGACGCTCACGGGCGACCTGATGATCCTGCTCAAGACCGTCAAGGCCGTGCTGCAGAGCGACGGCGCGTACTGACGCACTCGTGAGGCCGGTGGTTCACGAGGCGGGGTGCTTCAGCGCAGCCGCTCGTCGCGCACGGCGCGCATGCCGGCGCGTGCGGCCACCGCCCTCGCATCCGCGGCCAGCACCTCGCGGGTCATCGCACCCATTTCGCCGTCGTGATCGGCGCGCGCGACGATGCGCCCGAAGAGGACGGCGATGACGGCGGCGACGGCCGCCCAGGCCGCGACGAGCGGCAAGACAGGGGTGAGGTCCATGTGACTCTCCATCGAGTGCACTCGGTGCCGTACGGCAGGATCTGGTGGGTTCGTGCAGGGCGTGAAACCCACCCAGTATAGCGATCGTGGCAAGCGATCGCGATCAGAGCGTCGGCGTCAGCTCCTTCAGGAACGACGAGAGGTCGGGCCCCAGATCGTGGCGGTCGAGGGCGAGCAGAATCGTCGATTTGAGGTAGTCGAGGCGATCGCCGGTGTCGTAGCGTCGCCCGCGGAAGATCACGCCGAGAACGGGGCCCGCGAGCTGCTCGTCGGCCGCGAGCGCCTCGAGCGCGTCGGTGAGCTGGATCTCGCCGCCCTTGCCCGGCTCCGTGGCCTCCAGCACATCGAAGATCTGCGGCTTCAGCACGTAGCGCCCGATGATCGCGAGGTTGGAGGGCGCATCCGCCGCGGAGGGCTTCTCGACGAGCCCGGTGACCCGCACGACATCGCTCTCGTCCGTCGTCTCGACGGCGGCGCATCCGTAGAGGTGGATCTGCGAGGGGTCGACCTCCATCAGCGCGACGACCGTCGCCGACCGGGCACGGCTGACGTCGATCATCCGCGTCAGCAGGGGATCCCGCGCATCGATGAGATCGTCGCCGAGCATGACGGCGAAGGTCTCGTTGCCGACGTGCTTCTTGGCGCGCAGCACGGCGTGCCCGAGTCCCTTCGGGTCTCCCTGGCGAACGAAGTGGATGTCGGCGAGCGAACTGGTCTCGACGACCCGGGCGAGCTTGGCGTCGTCTCCCTTTCGCTCCAGGGTGTGCTCGAGTTCGGTGACCCTGTCGAAGTGGTTCGCCAGCGCGTTCTTGTTGCGGCCGATGATCACGAGCACGTCGTCGATGCCGGCCGCGACGGCCTCTTCGACGACGTACTGGATAGCGGGCTTGTCGACGACGGGGAGCATCTCCTTCGGCATCGCCTTCGTCGCGGGGAGGAAGCGCGTGCCGAGGCCCGCTGCGGGGATGACTGCCTTGATGGGAGTGTCCATGCCCCGACGCTAGGGGAATCGCGTTAAGCGGCGATTACGCGCGCGTGACCCGAGCGTGCCACGGGACGCCCCATCGCCGCGAATCGGCGCGGGTTCGATGCCGCATCCTTTCCAGCGGCAAGGATGGATGTCGTGACCGCCCGCCGCGACACCAACGCGAGTGGCAGCCGTGGTCGCTTCCCGCGCCCGTATCCGGCGCCACCTGCCACCTGAAGCGGCACGGAGCCGGCAGAGGGGGATGGGGGGCGGACCGCGCCAGGCGCGAGGTTTGGCCGATGCTTCCGCATGCCGTAAGCTTGACCCTTGGTGCCCGCGCCCCTGCTGGCCGGCCACCGCGAACGTGAGCCCTCCACTGGTGTGTTTCCTCCGACATCCGTCGGTGAAACCCCCCGGAGCGGGATTCACGAACCTCTCCGTTCGAATCAAGAAAGCAGCACTATTGTGACGCGCACGTACACCCCCAAGGCTGGCGAAGCCCAGCGCGAGTGGCACATCATCGATGCGACCGACGTCGTGCTCGGCCGCCTCGCGAGCCACACCGCGGTTCTGCTCCGCGGCAAGCACAAGCCGACCTTCGCCAACCACATGGACATGGGCGACTTCGTGATCATCATCAACGCCGAGAAGGTGGCGCTGACCGGTCAGAAGCTCCAGAAGAAGAAGGCCTACCGCCACTCGGGCTACCCGGGCGGCCTCAAGTCGGTCACCTACGAAGAGCTCCTCGCGAAGAACCCTGAGCGCGCCGTCGAGAAGGCCGTGCGCGGCATGCTCCCCAAGAACAGCCTGGGCGCTCAGCAGCTCCGCAAGCTCAAGGTCTACCGCGGCGCCGAGCACCCCCACGCCGCTCAGCTGCCCAAGGCCTTCACCCTCGACCAGGTCGCCCAGTAAGCGCCTCCCAGACTGACTAAGGACACACTCGTGGCGAAGATCGAAGAATCCACCGACATCCCTCAGACGTTCACGACCGAGACCCCGGCCGCCCAGGCCGTGGAAGCGGCCCCGCGTCCCGTTCTCAGCGTTCCCGGCGCAGCCGTCGGCCGTCGCAAGCAGGCCATCGCCCGCGTGCGCATCGTCCCCGGCTCGGGCGTCATCACGGTCAACGGCCGTACGTTCGAGGACTACTTCCCGAACAAGCTGCACCAGCAGCTCGTGAAGGACCCCTTCACCGTGCTCAACCTCACCGACGCCTACGACGTCATCGCGCGCATCTCGGGCGGTGGCCCGTCGGGTCAGGCCGGCGCGCTGCGCCTCGGCATCGCCCGTTCGCTGAACGGCATCGATGAGGAGAACAACCGCCCGACCCTCAAGAAGTCCGGCTTCCTCTCGCGCGACGCGCGCGTCAAGGAGCGCAAGAAGGCCGGTCTCAAGAAGGCCCGCAAGGCTCCTCAGTACTCGAAGCGCTAGGTCGCAACGTCCCGATGCCGCTCTTCGGCACGGACGGGGTCCGGGGGCTGGCCAACGGCCCCCTGACCGCCGACCTCGCGCTCACCCTGGCCCAGGCGACCGCTGTCGTCCTGGGCCAGGGCCGTACCGCCGACGCCCGCCGCGCGGCGGGCAAACGCCTCACGGCGGTCGTCGCCCGCGACCCGAGGGTCTCCGGTGAGTTCCTCGCCGCGGCCGTCTCGGCGGGCCTCGCGTCATCCGGTGTCGACGTACTCGACGCGGGGGTGCTCCCCACGCCGGCCACCGCGTACCTCATCGCCGACATCGACGCCGACTTCGGGGTCATGGTCTCGGCGTCGCACAACCCGGCGCCCGACAACGGGATCAAGATCTTCGCGCGCGGGGGAGTGAAGCTCCCCGACGTCGTCGAGCAGCGCATCGAGGCGGCCATGGCCGCCCCCAAGCTGCAGCCGACGGGCGGCGGTGTCGGCCGCATCCGCCGATTCGCCGACGCCGAGGACCGCTACGTCGTGCACCTCCTCGGGTCGCTGCCGCACAGGCTCGACGGCCTGCACGTCGTGCTCGACTGCGCCCACGGTGCGGCATCCGGCGTCTCCCCGGAGACGTTCCGCGACGCCGGTGCGAAGGTGACCGTCATCGGCGCCGATCCCGACGGGCTCAACATCAACGACGGCGTCGGTTCGACGCACCTCGACCAGCTGGCGGATGCCGTGCTCGCGCACGGCGCCGACGTCGGCATCGCGCACGACGGCGACGCCGACCGGTGCCTCGCCGTGGATGCCGCAGGCAAGGTCGTCGACGGCGACCAGATCATGGCGATCCTCGCGGTCGCGATGAAGAGCCGCGGGCGCCTGGTCGACGACACGCTCGTCGCGACGGTCATGAGCAACCTCGGGCTGCATGTCGCGATGCGACAGGAGGGCATCCGCCTCCTGCAGACCGCCGTGGGCGACCGCTACGTGCTCGAGTCGATGAACGAGGGCGGCTACTCCCTCGGCGGCGAGCAGTCCGGCCACGTCATCATGAGCGAGTACGCGACCACCGGCGACGGATTGCTCACGGGCCTGCACCTGATGGCCGAGATGGCACGCTCGGGCCGCACGCTGGCAGAGCTCGCATCGGTCATGACCGTGTTCCCGCAGGTGCTGTTGAACGTGCGCGGCGTGGATCGCACTGGCGTGGCCTCGGACGACGTGCTCGCCGCGGCGGTCGCCGAGGTCGAGGCGGAGCTCGGCGACACCGGTCGCGTGCTGCTGCGAGCCTCCGGCACCGAGCAGCTCGTGCGCGTCATGGTCGAGGCCGCCGATCCCGAGTCCGCGCAGTCCTATGCCGACCGGCTCGCCGCCGTCGTCAGCGAGCGACTCGCCCTCTAGGCCTGCCGATCGACGGCGCGCTCGCCCGCTCGCGCGGCGCGCCGCATCCGCCGCTCCGCCCATACCGCGAGGCCGCCGTAGCATCCGAGGGCCATCACCAGCAGGGCCACGAACCCCCACGCGGCGGGGCGCTCCCATTGCACGTCGGCGCGACCCACCCAGATCGCCGTGAGCACGAAGGCGATGCTCACGAGCTGGGCGGCGTACAGGATGCGAAAGCTCGTCCATCGGCGATCGATGATCATCGACGCGTTCACGAACCCCGTGAGGCTGAGGATCGCGCCGAGCGTACGGGCCGTGAGCGGGGTGAGATCCCATCCCCAGACTCCGATGAACGCCGCCGGCGACACGAACATGGTGAGGCCCGTCAGGGTCGCGATGCCGCCCACGACCACGAGTGTCCACGCCACGGGGGCGGGGATGATGGTCTCCCGCGACGCGGGTGTGCCGGGGTCCGCGGATCGCTGGGCGACGGCGGCCGCCGCGATCAGGAACGGCGTCGTTGCGTACAGCACGGACCACACGACGAACGACAGGTTGGGAGTGAACCTGTCGGCGTGCAGCGCCGTCGCGATTCCGAGCAGGCTCGAGAACACGAAGACCGGCAGGAGGCCGCGCCGCACGCGGTGCCACTCGGCGGTGAACAGCACGCCGGCGAAGTAGACGATCCCCCCGAGGTAGGCGGCGCCGAGGATCATGCCCGTGATCGGCGGTTCGATCGGCCAGGCGAACAGGTCGGCGACGCGCGCGGGCAGGAGAATCAGGATGCCGGCGGCGATCAGCAGGAACGGCAGCAGCACGACTGCCAGCCACCGCACCGGCAGCAGTACCCGATCGGTACCGGCTATTCCGACGCGCTCACGTGCGGGCATGGGCAAGCACCTCCGTGAGCGGCAGGGCGCGACCCTTTGCGGAGCCGGCATCGAACTCGTCGGCGAGCCCCGCGGAGCGCAGCCCCTCCACCGCGGGTGCGTGGAACGAGAAGGCGGCGGCGTTGAACAGCCCCGTGCGCTGGCGGAGCGCCTCGGCCGCCCCGGCGAGCTCGCCGGCGCGGTCGGCGTCGCCGCGCTTCGCGGCGATGGCGACGAGCCCCTCGAGGCCGTATGCGACGCCTTCGTCATGTCCGAGCGCGGCCGAGATGTCGAGACCCCGGGCGAAGTCGCCCTCGGCGTCCTCGACGTCGCCGGCGAGCAGTCGCACCCATCCGCGGTGGTGCAAGGCGATCGCGATGCCGAGGGGTTCCCCTTCGGCGCTCGCGAGCGCCAGGCTCTCCTCGAAGCGGAGGGCTGCGGCATCCGCCTGCCCCGCGACCATCAGCACGCGACCCATCGTGACCAGTGCCATCGCCTCGCCCCAGCGGTCGTGGGCGGCCGTGAAGCGATCCCGGCTTCGCTCGAGGTCGGCGATGGCGCCGGGCACATCGGGCGTCTCCGCCGCGAGCCGGGCGAGCGCGCACGAGACGAGGGCGAGCGCCTCGCCGGTGTCGTCCCCCGATTCCGCGAAGAGCTCGGCGCTGCGGGTCAGGCCCCCGACCAGGTCGACGTCCTGCTGCTGCCAGAACGCGATCGCCCTCGTGAAGTACAGCGCGATCGCCTCCGCACGGTGCGACAGGGTGCTCCCGCGCGCCGCCACCTCGTCCAGCAGCCGCGTCATCCAGATCCGCACCTGTCCGAGCAGGCCGCCGAGCCACAGGTAGAGCCAGAGCGACCACGCCAGCTCGGCCGCCCGGTCCCCGTCGCCGCGGTCGGTGAGCCACGCCACGGCGGAGGCGAGATCGGCGCGCTGGAGATTGAGCGCCGACAGCCAGCCCACCTGGTCGCCGGTGCGCAGCCCCACGGCCGCGGCGCGCGCCAGCTCGAAGAAGTACCGCGCGTGCGTCTCGCGGGCGGCATCCCATTCCTCGGCCGTGCTCAGGGCGGCCGAGTACGAGCGAACCGTGCCGAGCATGCTGAACACGCTCTGGCCCGCGACATCGTGCTGGCTCACGAGACTCGACTCCACGAGCGCGTCGAGCGAGTCCAGGGCGCCCGGGCCGACCAGGGCCTCCGCGCCGTCGAGCGTGAAGGGCCCCGCGAACACGGCGAGTCGCGCGAGGCTCGCGCGGGCCGACGGCTCGAGCAGATCGACGCTCCACTGGATGGTGCTCGCCAGGGTCCGCTGGCGTGCCGGCAGGTCGCGGGCGCCTCCGGAGAGCAGGCTCAGCCCGTCGGCCAGCCGTCCGAGGATGCTCTCGGGCGACAGCGTCCGCACACGCGCCGCGGCGAGCTCGAGGGCGAGGGGCACGCCTTCGAGCGTGCGGCAGATGGCCACGACGGCGGCGCTGTTGGCCGGAGTCAGCTCGAAGTCGGGCTGGACCGCACGCGCGCGCTCGACGAAGAGCGCAACGGAGGGGATGCCGGAGGCGGCCTCCGGCGTCGGCTCGAGGTCGTCGGCGGGAACTTCGAGGGGCGGCACGTCGAAGGTGCGCTCGGGGCGCACGCGCAGGGGCGACCGACTCGTGACGAGGACGGTGAGCTCCGGCAGCGCGGAGATGAGCGCAACGATGACCGGCGCGGCATCCAGGACGTGCTCCATGTTGTCGAGCACCATCACGAGACGGCGCCCATCCAGCGCCGTCACGACCTTGTCTTCGAGCGGGCCTTCGCCCGAGTCCCGGACCCCCAGCTCGTGCGCGATCGCGGGAAGCACGAACGGCGCCGATCGCACGGGCTCGAGCATCACGAAGACGACCTCGGTGCCTTCGCCGGCGATCGCGGTCGCGACCTCGATGGCGAGGCGGGACTTGCCGATGCCGCCCGGCCCGGTGAGCGTGACGAGGCGCACATCGCTCCGCGCCAGCAGCTCGCGAACGCTCGCGATGGCCCCGCCGCGGCCCACGATCGCGGTGAAGGGGGCGGGCACGCGCCCGCCGGCGGGCTCGTGGGCCGACAGAGACTGCTCCTCCGGCGACGGGCGGCTCGCGTCGAAGCGTTCGGCGAACAGCACCGCGAGGTCGACCGTGATGAGCTCGCGTAGCTCGTCCGGGTCGGAGAACCGCTTGTACGACGCGTCGTCGTCGTCGCGGATGCGCTCGAGCAGCGCGTCGAGCCGGGGCTCGCGAGCGTCGTCGAGCTGCTTGACGTAGATCAGCTTCGGGATGCCGCCGGCGAGCGCATACTCGTCTTCGAGCCCCGACGTGTCCTCCCCGGGGGCGATCCAGCCGTAGCTCGCGCCGTAGATCCCCACGAAGACATCGCTCTGGGCGAGGTACGAGCGGTAGAGCGAGCGCGGCGGATGCGGCCGTGCCCCGAGCTCGAACATGACCGGCGCGAGCTGCAGCGACTCGATCGCCGCGCGCGCGGCGCGGCGCTCGGCCTCGAGCTCGCGCAGGGTGGAACTCACGAAGACTCGAATGCGCTGGTCGGGAGTTCGGATCGCCGCCGCGGGTGCATCCATCTACGAAGTGTGGACCCAGCAGGCCGGGGTCGTCCACCCTCCGCGCCCGAGGATTCAGGCCTGGGGCGCGCTCCACGACAGCGACTCGATGTAGCGCAGCAGCACGCCCTCGCGCAGGGCCCAGGGAGAGACCTCGAGCTCCTCGACATCCATCGCCTTCATCGCCTGGTGCAGCACGACCGCCCCGGCGACGATCTGGAAGGTGCGGTCGGGGGTGATGCCCGGCAGCTCCTGCCGCGCCTCGGCGGGGATGCGCGCGAGGCGCGGGATCCACGCCTTCAGCGACGCGCGGGGAAGCACCATGCGCTCGATCCCTGTCCAGCCGGGCATCGGATAGCCGGCGAGCTTCGCGAGCGAACGGATCGCTTTGGACGATCCGACGACGTGGTCGGGGCGCGGCTGCGACGAGAAGAGGCTCGCGACGGGCGCGAGAACCTCGGCGGCGTGAGCGCGGAGCGCGTCGATCTCGGCGTCTCCCGGAGGGTCGTGCGGCAGGTACTCCACCGTCATCCGGCCGGCCCCGAGCGGAACCGACTCGGCCACGTCGGGCAGTTCCTCCGAGCCCGCCGCGAGCTCGAGCGAGCCGCCGCCGATGTCGAACAGCAGGATCTGACCCGCCGACCATCCGAACCAGCGGCGCACGGCCAGGAACGTGAAGCGCGCCTCGGTCTCGCCGCCCAGCACCTGCAGGGGCTGGCCGAGGGCGGTCTCGATGCGGGCGATGACATCGGCGCCGTTGGTCGCCTCCCGCACGGCGGATGTCGCGGTCGCGAGCAGTTCGTCGACACCCTCGTCGGCGGCGACCCGGCGCGCTTGCGCGACGGCGGCCTCGAGCGCGCGGACGCCGTCTTCGGTGATCGAGCCGTCGGGCGCGAGGTAGCGCATGAGCCGCAGCACCGTGCGCTGGCTCGTCGTCGCGAGCGGGCGTCCACCCGGCAGCACATCCGCGACGAGCAGATGCACGGTGTTCGAACCGATGTCGAGGACTCCCAGACGCACCCGATGAGACTATCGCGGGCGGGGTGGCCGCCCCGCCCCGCCCGCATCCACGGGCGACCCTCGCCGTCGCCCTCACCGGGGCGGCGATACGATGGGGCCGATGTCCGCCGCCGACCCCGTGATCCCCAGCACGTCGACGCTCTCCCCGTATCGCGAGATCGATCGTGCCGACTGGGCGCGGCTGGCGCCGGAGGTGCAGCAGCCCCTCGCCGAGACCGAGATCGTGCAGATCCGGGGCCTCGGTGACCGCCTCGACATGCTCGAGGTCGCGGAGGTGTACCGGCCGCTGAGCCGGCTGCTGAGCCTCTACGCGACGGCGACGAAGCGGCTCGGGGCGGCGACGAGCGAGTTCCTGCACGAGCCCGACACGACCACGCCGTTCGTCGTGGGCGTGGCCGGGTCGGTCGCCGTCGGCAAATCGACGATCGCGCGCCTGCTGCGCGAGCTCATGAGCAGGTGGGCCGACACGCCTCGCGTCGAGCTCGTCACGACCGACGGCTTCCTCTATCCCAACGCGGAGCTCGAGCGCCGCGGCCTCATGGACCGGAAGGGATTTCCGGAGTCGTACGACCGCCGCGGGCTGCTCGATTTCCTGACCGAGGTCAAGAGCGGAGCACCCGAGGTGCGGGCACCCTTCTATTCGCACATGCGGTACGACATCGTCCCCGACGCGCACGTCGTGGTGCGCCGGCCGGATGTCGTGATCGTCGAGGGCCTCAACGTGCTGGCCCCGCCGCCGACGCCGAACGACGTCTCGGTCGGCGATCTGTTCGACTTCTCGATCTACGTCGACGCCGAGACGGCGCACATCGAGCAGTGGTTCATCGACCGGTTCCTCGCCCTCAAGCGGGGGGCCTTCGCCAACCCGTCGTCGTTCTTCAACGTCTTCGCCCACCTCGACGACGCCGAGGCCACGCGCACGGCCCTCGGTTACTGGAACGACATCAACCTCCCGAACCTGGTCGAGAACGTGCTGCCGACCAAGCGGCGTGCCACGCTCATCCTCCAGAAGGGTGCCGACCACTCGGTCGAGCGGGTGCGTCTGCGCAAGCTTTGACCTGATCCGGATCAATGCGAGCGAAGCACGCGTTGATGCGGATCGCGTCAAGGTCGTGTCTCGATACGCGCTGGCGCGCTACTCGACAACCGGCGAGCTTGCGAGCGTCGAGACCTAGCCGGTTCGTACAGCCTTCTTGCATACCTCCCGCCTTAAGCTGGGAGGCATGTGTGGAATCGTCGGATACGTTGGCCCCCGCGACAGCCAGGCCATCCTCCTCGCCGGCCTGGCCCGGCTCGAGTACCGGGGCTACGACTCCGCAGGCGTCGCGGTCATCGACGGCGACGGCGGGCTCGGCATGCGCAAGCGCGCCGGCAAGCTCAAGGTGCTGCGCGACGACCTCGCCGCCAACCCGCTCGGCGACGGCAAGAGCGGTATCGGGCACACGCGCTGGGCCACGCACGGCGGCCCGACCGACACCAACGCGCACCCGCACCTGGCCGACGACGACAAGCTCGCCGTCATCCACAACGGCATCATCGAGAACTTCGCCGAGATCAAGGCAGACCTGCTGGCCCAGGGCTACGCCTTCCGCAGCGAGACCGACACCGAGGCCGCGGCCGTGCTGCTCGGTCGCGAGTACCGCGCGGCGGGCGGAGACCTCGAGGCGGCGTTCCGCTCGGTGGTGAGCCGCCTCGACGGCGCCTTCACCCTGCTCGCGATGCACGAGGACCACCCCGGGCTGGTCGTCGGCGCGCGCCGCAACTCCCCGCTGGTGATCGGTCTCGGCGAGGGCGAGAACTTCCTCGGCTCGGATGTCGCTGCCTTCGTCGAGCACACGCGCAACGCGCTCGCGATCGGACAGGATCAGATCGTCTCCATCACTCCCGGCGGTGTGCGGGTGACCGACTTCACCGGGGCGGAGGTCGAGGTCGAGCCCTTCGAGGTGCTGTGGGATGCCGCCGCCGCCGACAAGGGCGGCTGGTCGAGCTTCATGGCCAAGGAGATCAGCGAGGAGCCCGAAGCCGTTCACAACACGATCCTCGGCCGCATTCGCGACGGCCACGTCGTCATCCCCGAACTCGACGGACTCGACGAGCTGCTCGTCGGCATCTCCCGCATCGTCATCGTGGCGTGCGGCACGGCGGCCTACGCCGGGTCGGTCGGCAAGTACGCGATCGAGCAGTGGGCACGGGTGCCGGTGGATGTCGAGCTCGCGCACGAGTTCCGCTACCGCAATCCCGTCATCGGCCCCGGCACCCTCGTCGTCTCCATCAGCCAGTCGGGCGAGACGATGGACACGCTGATGGCCGTCAAGTACGCCCGCGAGCACGGGGCGCGCACGCTGTCGATCTGCAACACGCAGGGGGCGACCATCCCGCGCGAGTCCGACGCGATCGTCTACACCCACGCCGGCCCCGAGGTCGCGGTGGCCTCGACCAAGGCTTTCGTCGCGCAGATCACCGCCCTCTACCTGTTCGGCCTGCACCTCGGCCGGGTGCGCGGCACGCTCGACGCCGTCGAGGGCGCGCAGCACGTGATCGAGCTCGAGAGCATTCCCGGCAAGATCCGGCGGATCCTCGAGACCGAGCAGGAGCGCATCGAGCAGTTCGCGCACTGGATGGCCGACACGCGCTCGGTGCTCTTCCTCGGCCGCCACGTGGGCTATCCGATCGCGATGGAGGGCGCGCTGAAGCTCAAGGAGCTCGCGTACATCCACGCCGAGGGCTTCGCCGCGGGCGAGCTCAAGCACGGCCCCATCGCGCTCATCGAGGCCGGTCAGCCCGTGTTCGTGATCGTGCCCTCGCCGCGGGAGTCGGGGGAGCTGCACCGCAAGGTCGTCTCGAACATCGAGGAGATCCGTGCGCGCGGTGCCCGCGTGATCGCGATCGCCGAAGAGGGCGACGTCTCCGTGCTGCCGCACGCCGACGAGGTGCTGCGCATCCCCCTCGCCGGCCCGCTCTTCGAGCCCCTGCTCGCGGTGGTTCCCCTGCACATCTTCGCCATGGGCCTCTCCGTCGCGAAGGGCCTCGACGTCGACCAGCCGCGGAACCTCGCGAAGTCGGTCACGGTAGAGTAGCCGCGGTCCGCGCCCGTGCGGCCGGTGAGGAAGAGCGCGTGATCGTCGGCATCGGCGTCGACCTCGTCGACATCCCTCGCTTCGAGCGCGCGATCGAGCGCACGCCGCGACTGCTCGAGCGGCTCTTCTCCCCGGGCGAGCGGGTTCTGCCCCTCCGGTCCCTCGCCGCGCGGTACGCCGCCAAGGAGGCGCTGATCAAGGCGCTCGGGGGTTCGGACGGCGTGCACTGGACCGAGATCGAGATTACCCCCGAGGACTCCGGGCGCCCGTGGTTCACGCTGGGCGGCTCGACCGCCGCCGTCGTCGCTGCACGGGGAATCACCCAGATCCACCTGTCGATGACGCACGACGGGGGATTCGCCGCCGCCTATGTGGTCGCGGAGTCCGCCGACGGGGCGGCAACGGCGCAGTCCGCCGACGGGGCGGCATGGTGACGCGTCTTCCGCTCGGGGTCATGCGGGAGGCGCTCATCGACGTCTCCGCCATCACGGCGAACACCCGCCACCTCCGGCGGCTCACCGGCTCGGAGGTGATCGCGGTCGTCAAGGCCGACGGCTACGGCCACGGCGCCGTGCGAGCGGCCGTCGCGGCGCTCGAGGGCGGCGCGGCGCGCCTGGGCGTCGCCGATACGACGGAGGCGCTCGCGCTGCGCACCGCAGGGATCACGAGCCCGATCGTGGCGTGGCTGCATGCCCCCGGGGCCTCGTTCGCGGAGGCCGCCTCGGTCGGTGTCGAGCTCGGCATCTCGAGCTTCGAGCAGCTGCTCGCCGCGGCGGCCGCGGCATCCATGGATCGCCCCGTGAGCGTTCACCTCAAACTCGAGACGGGACTCTCGCGCAACGGCGTCTCGGCCGCCGACTGGCCCATGCTCTGCGCGGAGGCGGCGCGGCTGGAGCGCATCGGCAAGCTGCGGGTCATCGGCCTCTTCAGCCACCTCTCCAACGCGTCGGCGGACGATGACCGTGTCGCCCTGCGCGCGTTCGAGCGCGGCATCCGCGTCGCCGCGTCGGCGGGGCTCCGCCCGCCGCTGACCCACCTCGCCGCGACGCACGCGGCGATCGACCTGCCCGAGGCCCGCCTCGGCTGCGTTCGCCTCGGCATCGGACTCTACGGGCTCTCTCCGTTCGCCGATCGCTCGTCCGCCTCCCTGGGCCTCGTCCCCGCCATGACCCTTCGCGGCGCCGTGGCGGCGGTGCGACGGGTCCCCGCCGGCCAGGGCGTGTCGTACGGCTACGACCACCGCACCGAGCGCGATACGACGCTGGCGCTCGTGCCCCTCGGCTACGCCGACGGGGTGCCGCGGCAGGCCTCCAGTGCGGGACCCGTGTCGATCGGGGGGGCCCGGTTCACCGTCGCCGGCCGCATCGCGATGGACCAGTTCGTGGTGGATGTCGGCGACCACCCGGTCGCCGTCGGCGATGAGGTCGTGCTCTTCGGCGACCCGACGCTCGGAACCCCCGCGGCCGATGACTGGGCCGCCGCCGCCGGCACCATCAACTACGAGATCGTGACCCGCATCGGCCCTCGTGTGGCGCGGAGGCAGGTGTCGTCGTGAGCGGGCTCGATGCGCTCACCGGCCGTCATGTGCTGAGCACCGCGGATGACACCGAGGCGTTCGGCGAGAAGGTCGGCCGGATGCTGCGTCCCGGCGACCTGATCGTGCTGACGGGCCCGCTCGGGGCGGGGAAGACGACCCTGACGCGCGGGATCGCCGCCGGGCTGGGGGTGCGCGGGCCGGTGCAGAGCCCGACGTTCGTGATCGCCCGGACGCACCCGTCGCTCGTCGGCGGGACCCCCCTTGTGCACGTCGACGCCTACCGCCTGGGATCAGCGCTCGAGCTCGACGACCTCGACATCGATGTGGACGGGTCTGCCGTCGTGGTGGAGTGGGGCCGCGGCATGGTCGACGGGCTGCGGGAGAGCTGGTGGGAGATCGAGCTCGAGCGCCCGATGGGTGGCCGCGGCGCCGACACGGCCTGTGGGGGACCCTCCCGCGCGGCGCTCGAGCTGGACATCGAGGCGCCGCGCACCGTGACGCTGTCCCGCCGGCCGTAGGACGGGCCGCTCGGTCGGTGGCGGTGCCCCGGGGGTGGGTGGGTGCTCGGTCGGTGGCGGTGCCCCGGGTGGGTGCTCGGTCGGTGCCCTCCGGCGTGTCGCGGCATTGCCGGTGTTCCCGTTCGACGTACTCAAGTCTGCGTGTGCCCAAGCGCAGACTTGAGTACCCGATTCGTCGACAGCGAAACCCCGGGAATGGGCGCGGGGTGGGTTGGGAGGGCGGGTTGGGTTGGGAGCCCGGGGGCGCGGGTTGGGTTGGGAGCCCAGGGTGCGTCAGAGAGTCGGGGGTGCGTCAGAGAGCCCAGCGTGCGTCAGAGAGTCCAGGGTGCGTCAGCGGTGCCCGCGACCGGCCGATCTTGCGCGCGACTAACCTGGAAAGGTGATCCTGGCCGTCGACACCTCCATCGGCTCGACCGTCGTCGTGGTCGATGCGGACGGCGTCGTGCACGGCTCCGCCGTCAGCGAGACCCGCCTCGGCCACGCCGAGGCGATCGGCCTGCTCCTCGAGCAGGCGCTCGCCCAGGCGGCCGTGGCGCCGAGCGACATCACGCATGTCGTCGCCGGCATGGGACCGGGACCGTTCACCGGCCTGCGCATCGGCATCGCCGCGGCGCGCGTGTTCGCGCTCGCTCGCGCCGTGCCGTTCGTGCCGGTCGTGAGCCACGACGCCGTCGCTCTCGCGGGCGGCGCTGACGCCGCACCCGCTCACGCCGCACCCGCTCGCGCCGCACCCGTTGACGCCGCACTCGCGGGCCCCGCACCCGCTGACGCCGCGCGGTCGGGCCGGTTCGCCGTCGTCACCGATGCGCGCCGGCGCGAGATCGCGGTCACTCTCTACGACGGTGTCGACGACGACGGGATGCCGCGCAGAATCGAGGGGCCGAAACTCCAGGCGGCCGGCACGATCGGCGGGGTCGCGCTCGACCACGACTCGCTGCGCGTCGTCGCGTCGATCGATCCGGAGGGCCTGGGCCTTCTCGCCGCCCGCGCGATCGCGTCGGGGCGCGGCGCAGCGACATCCGAACCGCTCTACCTGCGCGCCCCCGACGTGACCCTCGGGCACACCCCGAAGCGGGTGCGGGCATGAGCATCCGACCAGCGACCGGGGCAGACCTCGAGCCGATCATGGCGCTCGAGAACGCCTCCTTTCCCGCCGACGCGTGGTCGGGTGCCATGATGCGCGAGGAACTCGCCAGCCCGCACGGCCACTACATCGTGCTCGAGAGCGCGGGCCGCGTCGTCGGCTACGCGGGACTGCGCGCCCCGCGGGGGGCGGCGGATGCCGACATCCAGACGATCGCGATCGCCGAAGCCGCCCGCGGACGCGGGTATGGCCGCGCACTTCTCGGCGCGCTGCTCGCGGAGGCGGTGTCGCGCGGCGTGCGGGACGTCTTCCTCGAGGTGCGCGCCGACAACCCCGTCGCGCACGCGCTGTACGTCTCGGAGGGATTCGCCGAGGTCGGCCGTCGCCCCCGGTACTACCAGCCCGACGACGTCGACGCCGTCGTGATGAAGCTCGACGTGCCCGGCTGGGTGGCCGCCCGCGGCGCCGCGCCCCAGGCGGAGGTGTGCACGTGAACCGCACCGACCCTCTCGTGCTCGGCATCGAGACGAGCTGCGACGAGACCGGCATCGGCATCGTCCGCGGCCGCACGCTGCTGAGCAACACGATCGCCAGCAGTATGGACGAGCACGCGCGGTACGGCGGTGTCGTGCCCGAGGTCGCTGCGCGCGCCCACCTCGAAGCGCTGCAGCCCGCGATCGAGGCGGCGCTCGCCGAGGCGGGCGTCACGCTCGATGAGCTCGACGCGATCGCGGTGACGAGCGGGCCCGGGCTCGCCGGAGCGCTGATGGTCGGCATCGGTGCCGCGAAGGCCCTGGCCGTCGCGCTCGGCAAGCCGCTCTATGCCGTCAACCACCTCGTCGGGCACATCGCCGCCGACATCGTGTCGCCGTCGGGCCGTCGCGACGGCGTGGCACCGCCCCTCGAGTACCCCACGGTCGCGCTCCTGGTCTCGGGCGGTCACACGTCCCTCCTGCTCGTGCGCGACCTCACGAGCGACGTCGAGCTGCTGGGCGAGACCGTCGACGACGCCGCCGGCGAGGCCTTCGACAAGGTCGCCCGGCTGCTGGGCCTGCCATACCCCGGCGGTCCCGAGATCGACCGGGCTGCGGCATCCGGAGACGCCACCGCCATCCGCTTCCCCCGTGGCCTCTCGCGGGCCTCCGACATGGACAAGCACCGCTACGACTTCTCGTTCTCGGGCGTCAAGACCGCCGTCGCGCGCTGGGTCGAGCAGCAGGACGGGGCAGAGATCCCCGTGGCCGACGTGGCAGCGAGCTTCCGGGAGTCGGTCGTGGACGTGCTCGTCACGAAGGCCCTCGACGCGTGCGCCCGGTACGACGTGCCGCGCCTGCTGCTCGGGGGCGGGGTCATCGCGAACAAGCGCCTGCGCGACGTCGCGATCGAGCGGGCGGATGCCGCGGGCGTGACCGTGCGGATCCCACCCCTTTCTCTGTGCACCGACAACGGCGCCATGATCGCCGCGCTCGCGGCCGAGCTGATCAGGGCCGGTCGCCCGCCGTCGACGCTCGGCTTCGGCGCAGACTCCACGCTGCCGGTGACCGAGATCCAGATCGATGAGGCGGTGCCGGTATGAGCGGGACCGCGCCCGAGGGGCCGCTGCCGCGCCAGGAGCCGCCGACCCCGGATGTCGACCTCGACCACGCGATGCAGCCCGAGGCGCGCGTGCCGGGTGTGCCCGCGCCGACGTTCTCGCGCCTGCCCACCGGGCCGGTCGACGCGGTCACCGCCTCGCACGCGGAACCCGACCCCACGGCACCGCTGCCGCAGTGGATGGTGACCCCGCCGATCGCACCGCACCGCGGCCTCGGCGCGTGGGCGCTGGGTTTCGCGGTCGTCGGGCTCGTGGCATCCCTCTTCGTCGGCTGGGGCTTTCCCGTCTCGCTGGTGGGCGTCGTCGTGGCCGTGGTTGCGCTCCGGCGTCCCCTCGAGAGCCGTACGGTCGCGGCGTGGGCGCTGGCCCTCGGCATCCTCGGCCTGCTCTACAGCGCCGGATGGCTCGTGTGGGCCGCGAGCCGGATGAACGTCCTCGGCTGAGGGACGCCCCCGGCGCGAAGCCGTCAGCGGGGGACGCGATCGGCGAGCACGGTCAGGCGCCGATCGCCGATGCGCGTCAGGATGAGCGTCGCCTGCCCGGGCCCACGGAGCGCCAGGCGCTTCCGGAGGGCCGCGGGGTCGACATCCACCCCTCGTTTCTTGATCTCGAGCGTTCCGATTCCGCGCTGTCGCAGCTCCTTGGCGAGCGCCTTCACATCGCTCGGCAGCACCTCGCGCACCCGGAAGCTCGAGACGAACGGGCTCGTCAGGGCCGCATCCCCCGTCAGGTAGGCGATGCCGGGGGAGAGCATGCCGGCATCGAGGGCGCGGCCGACCTCGCCGATGAGGCGGGCGCGGATGACGGAGCCATCCGGCTCGTGGATGAACGCGCCGAGCTCGCGGGGCTCCGCGTCGGGGGCGTCGTCGGCTGCGGTCAGTTCGGCCGCCTCGTCCCCGCGCACGACGAGCGCCGCCCGGCGCACCCCCGGCCGGGCGAGTGCGCCGAACCAGAGCGCAAGCTCGACGACTGACCCGTCGACGCTCACCCACTGCGCCTCCGCTTCGTCGGGCACGGCCGACCGATCGAACCCCGGACCGAGCTTGATCCCGAGCGGCCGCTCCGCGCTCAGCCCGAAGGCCCACTCCAGCGCGGGCGAGTAGTCCTCGCTGCGCGTCAGCCTCGTCGTCTCGGTGTGTCCCGCCGTCCGTCGGGCCGGATCGAGCCACACCGCATCCCAGCCCGTGAGGTCGACATCCTCCGCCCGGGCGTGTCGCACCTGTGCGCCCGGGCGGAAGGGCGCGAGGTTGTACGCGGCCATCGCGGCCGTCACCTCGTCGGCGTCGACGGCGAGCACGTCGAGCCCCACCCCGGAGAACCCCATCGCATCGCCGCCGATGCCGCAGCCGAGATCGGCGACGCGCGCGAGCCCGGCATCGCGGAATCGCCGGGCGTGGAGCGCGGCGACCGGAAGCCGGGTCGCCTGCTCGAGGCCGGACGCGGTGAAGAGCATGCCGCCGGCGAAGTCGCCGAACTTCGCCCGGGCCCTGGCCCTCAGCCGGGCCTGCCCGACGACGGCGGAGACGAGCTCGGGCGAGTGCCCGGCCGCGCGGAGGCGTGACACCTCGTGCGCGACGTCCGCGGTCGCCGAGGTCTCATCGAGCAGCCGCAGACCATCGGGGGTCAGCAGCGCCACGAGCTCGGCCATCTCCACTGTGCAACCTAACCACGCCGGGCAACCTAACCACGCCGGGCAACCCGACCACCCCCTCCCGCTAGGGGATCCGCACCACGAACCCCCGTATCGATCCCGCAGTTACCGGGAGGCATCCCCGATGTGGTGGCCGCCGCGCATTCGTACTGTGAAGCGAAACACAAACGTCGGGGCGAATCGCCCCGGGATTGGGAAGCGCTCATGGCTATCGAGATCGATGACATCGACGACTCGTTCAACTCGCGAGTCCGTGATGTGACGAACACCGCAAACAGCAACAACACGGCCAATCTCGCCGTGGACATCGACGATGTCGGCAACACCGACAACTCTGTCAACGACAGTGGCAACCTCGACGTCGCCGTCGCGGACTCCTTCAACGAGGACTCCCACGACGTGGATGTCGACACGGACGTCGACCTCGACGACTCGTTCAACGACAACTCGGACAACTCGACGGACGATGACACCGACAACTCGACCGACGACTCGTACAACGACAACTCCGACAACTCGACCGACGACTCCTACAACGACAACTCCGACCACTCGGTCGACGATCACTCGGTCAACGCCGGGGTGCGCAGTTACAGCACCGGTTTCAACGACCTCAACCTCGGCGGGGCGGCCGGCGGCGGCGGAGACATCACGGTCGATAACCGCGCCACGATCGTCGACCAGTCGGTCAACGCGAATGTCGACGGCGGGGGAGCCTACGGGCACTACAGCCCCGACGCGGTGGTGGCCTCGGGCGATGACGCCATCGCGGCGGGCGACGATGTCGATCTCTACACGTATGTCGACAACTCCACCAACATCTCCGGCGAAGGCGACGTGAACGTCGGCAACGAGACGGAGATCACGACGGTCGTCGACTCCTTCAACACGTACACCGACAACTCGACGTACGAGGACAACTCGGTCGACGTCGACATCGAGGACTCGTGGAACGACGAGTCCGAGACCTGGACAGCGACGGACTCGTTCAACGAGACGACCGACCTGTTCGCCGACACGGACGTCGATGTGGACGTCAACGCGATCGTCGACAGTTCGGACTCGGCCATCGTCGAAGACCTGGACGTCAGCTTCTGACCTCTCTGCGCCCGGTCCCGTCGGTGGCCGCCTACGGGACCGGGTCCCACTGCTCCCGTGGAGCAGGCCCCCTGAACATCCGAGAGAAAGTGATACCCCCTCATGGCTCTGGAAATCGATGACATCGACGACTCGTTCAACTCGCGGGTCCGCGACGTGACGAATACCACAAGCAGCAACAACACCGCGAACCTGGCGGTCGACATCGACGATGTCGGCAACACCGACAACTCGGTCAACGACAGCGGCAACGTCGGAGTCGATGTCGCGGACTCCTTCAACGAGGACTCCCACGACGTGGATGTCGAGACGGATGTCGAGATCGACGACTCGTTCAACGACAACTCCGACAATTCGACCGACGACGACACCGACAACTCGGTCGATGACTCGTACAACGACAACTCCGACAACTCGGTGGACGACTCATACAACGACAACTCCGACCACTCTGTCGATGACCACTCGATCAACGCCGGGGCTCGCAGCTACAGCACCGGGTTCAACGACCTCACCCTCGGCGGCGCCGCCGGTGACGGAGACGTCTGGGTCGACAACCGGGCCACCATCGTCGATCAATCGGTCAACGCGAACGTCGCCGCGCACGGTCCCGTGGGGGCGGGATCGGGCGCGGACGCCGTGGTCGCGTCGGGGGATGACTCGATCGCCGCGGGCGACGATATCGACATCGACCAGACCCTGGACGAATCGACGACGATCACCGGTGGGGGCGATGTCAACGTCGGGAACGAGACGGAGATCACCACCGTCATCGGCTCCTTCAACACCTGGACGGACAACTCGGTCGAGACCGACGGCTCCATCGAGGTGGATATCGAGGACTCTTGGAATGACGAATCCGAGAGCTACACGGCGGACAACTCGTTCAACGAGGAGCTCGTCTCGGTGAGCGAAAACGACTGGGACATCGACGCCAACGTCATCTGGGGGAGCGATGACAGCGCCATCGTTCAAGACGTTGCCGTGGATCTTCCACCGGCGTGATCCGAGCGTGCTGACCCCGCAGCGGGACTCCGCGGCCTTGTGGCCCCGAACCGGTCGATCCGGTCCGGGGCCATCGGGCTGAGAACGACCAGGTGTGACGAGAACCACGACACGACCGAAGGACACGACACGACCGAAGGAAGAGACGTTGAATCCGACCGCACGGCCCACCGCAATCGCCACCACCCCGCCGAGTCCTCAACCTCGAGGCTCGGACTCCGGGCCTGGCGCGTTCGACCTCGTCACGCTCGTGGAGAAGGCCAGGGGCCTCTCTCGAAGCCTGGGTCGCGCCGATCTCGTGAAACGGCTCGAGCAGACCCGTTCCCGGCTGGTCGATCCGCATGTGCGGGTGATCATCGTCGGTCAGTTCAAGCAAGGCAAGAGCAAGCTCGTCAACGCCCTGATCAACGCGCCGGCGTGCCCGGTGGACGATGATGTGGCCACGAGCGTCCCGACGTCGGTGGGGTACGCGCAAGAGGCTTCCGCGGTCGTTCTGGTGCGCCACGAGAACGGCCCGGACGCCAGCATCGAGCGGATCCCGATCCCTCTCGAGAGCCTCGCGGAGTACGTATCCGAACGCGGCAGCCGTGACGACGAGCGCGACATCGTCGGAGCCGAGGTGCTCCTCCCGCGGGAGCTGCTCAAGGGCGGCCTGAGGCTGATCGACTCGCCGGGTGTCGGCGGCCTCGAATCGACACGTTCGCTGAGCACCCTCGCGGCCCTCTCGACGGCGCACGCCGTGCTGCTCGTGTCGGATGCCTCGCAGGAGTACACCGAGCCGGAGGTGCAGTTTCTGCGCCATGCGATGCGCATCTCCCCCAACGTCGCCGCGGTCCTCTCCAAGACCGACATCTACCCCGAGTGGCGTCAGATCGAGCAGATCGACCGAACCCATCTGGGAGACGTCGGCGAGGTTCCGATCTTCGCCGTGTCGAGCGATCTGCGGATGCTGGCCGCCGGGCAGCAGGATCGAGACCTCAACGAAGAATCCGGCTTCCCTGCACTCATCGCGCACCTCAAGCGCGACGTCGTCGGGCAGGCGGAGACCATCAATCGACGCGCCGCCGTGCACGATCTCGGATCCGTCGTCGACCAGCTGTCGATGTCGCTGCAGACCGAGCTGAACGCCCTCCTGCACCCGGAGGACACCCCGCGTCTCATCGCCCAGCTCGAAGAGGCCAAGAGCCGCGCGGACGAGTTCCGCAGCCGGTCATCGCGGTGGCAGGTCACCCTGAGCGACGGCATCGCCGACCTCATCTCCGACACCGAGCACGACCTCCGCGATCGGCTCCGCAAGGTGCAGCGCGAGGCGGAGAGCTCCATCGAAGAGGGTGATCCGGGCCCCATCTGGGACCAGATCGCCGAGTGGCTCGACGAGCGCGTGTCTGCGGCGGTGGCCGAGACCTTCGTGTGGACCAACGAACGATCCCAGTGGCTCGCCGAGCAGGTGGCGGTGGAGTTCTCGGAGGGGGAGTCCGCCATCCCGCTCATCGACGTCGCCGACACGGAGGGGCTGCTCGATCCGGTGGAGCAGCTGCAGAGCCTCGATGAGGGTCGGCTGGGTGCCGCCGAGAAGATCTACATCGGGGTGCGCGGTTCGTACGGCGGCGTCCTGATGGTCGGACTCGCGACGAGTCTCATCGGGCTCTCGCTCGTGAACCCCCTGTCGCTGCTGGCGGGAGTGATCGTGGGGCGTCGCGCCTATCGAGAAGACATGTCCTCGCGCCTCACCCGCCGTCAGCTCGAGGCGAAGAACCTCGTGCGCCGGCACATCGAGGATGTCGTGTTCCAGGTCGGGAAGCAGCTGAAGGATCGGCTGCGGTTCGTTCAGCGGGTGGCCAGGGATCACTTCGGCACCCTCGCCGACCAGCTCCACCGCTCGCTCTCCGACGCGGTCCTCGCCACCAAGCAGGCCGCCGCCACCTACACGGCCGACCGCGATGGGCGCGTCAGGGAGCTGCAGCTGCAGCTGCGACGGATCGAGGCGCTCCGCGACGAGATCCCCGAACTGCTGGCGCTCGATGCGAAGGCCTCGCGGTGAAGCGCGGAGAACTCGACGAGGTCGGCGACCTGGTGGAGCTCGCGCGGGATCTCTACGGCGATGATCCCGCGGCGTCGGAGGAGCTCGACGCCTACAGCCGACGGCTGCAGGAGCCGCTGCGCCTCGCGGTCGCCGGGGTGGTCAAGGCAGGCAAATCCACCCTCCTGAACGCGATGATCGGCGAGCAGATCGCGCCGACCGACGCCGGCGAGTGCACGCGCACGGTCACGTGGTATCGCCACTCCCGCACGGCCCAGATCACCGTGCACAGAAGCGACGGCGGCGTGGAGCGGATGCCGGTGCGGCGCGACGGGAGTCACCTCGTGCTCGACATCGGCAACCTGACCGCCGACGAGGTGGAGTGGATCGACGTGGCGTGGCCGGCGGAGAACCTTCGCTCCACGGTGCTCATCGACACCCCCGGTATCGCCTCGCTCTCGGTCGAGACGTCGGCGAAGTCCACGAGGTTCCTGACCCCGGAGAACACCCACTCGGCGGCGGATGCCATCATCTACCTTCTGCGCCACATCCACGCGGCCGATGTGAAATTCCTGCAGGCGTTCCGCGACACGGCCGCCGGGGCGTCCGAGACGGTGAACGCCGTGGCGGTGCTCTCCCGAGCCGATGAGATCGGCTCGGGCCGGATCGACTCGCTGCTCTCCGCCGCCCGGATCGCGGAGCGCTACCGCCAGGACGGCGAGCTGCGCGCCCTCACGCTCGGAGTGATCCCGGTGGCGGGGCTCGTCGCAGAGGGAGCGCGCACCCTGCGCGAGAGCGAGTTCATCGCGTTCCGCTCGCTGGCGGCTCTCGACCGGACGGTGAGGGAGCGGCTGCTCGTCTCGGTCGACAGGTTCACCCGTCCCACGAACGAGACGGCACTGAGTGTGGCGGTCCGGCAGGATCTGCTGCGCCGCTTTGGGATCTTCGGTGTGCGCCTCGGTGCCGCCCTCGTGCGTGCGGGCGCCGACTCGTCGTCGGAGCTGGCGGACCGTCTCGTGCAGCAGAGCGGCCTCATCGACCTCCAGCGCTTCGTCAACCAGCAGTTCCGCTCGCGCACGGTCGCGCTCAAGGCGCGCGGCGTGCTGCAGGGGCTGGACGCGCTGCTGCGAGCGAAGCCGCGACCGGGGACGGCGCCGATCGTGCGCGGCATGGAGCATGTCACGGCATCCACCCATGACCTGGCGGAATTGTCGCTGCTCGCCGATCTCCGCACCAGCGTCCTTTCTCTCACCCCCGACGATCTCGTCGCCGCGGAGCGCCTCATCGGGGGGAACGGCACCGACGCGCTGACGCGCCTCGGGCTCGCGGAGGGCGCACCGCGGGTCGAAGTGCGCGAGCGCATCGACGGGCTGCTCGGCCACTGGCGCAACCTGAGCGAGTCCCCGCTGAGCATGCGCGCCACGACCGACCTGTGCCGCGTCGTGATCCGCAGCATCGAAGGGATCGCGTCAGAGGCCACCGGCCCCCGGCGGAGCAGTCTCTCGCCGGGCGACGTCGTGCTGGCGGGCGGTCCAGCGTAGGGCCGGCGGAAGCACGCTCACGAGCAGGGCGAGGAGAGCGAGCCCGAGCTGGGCGAGCAGGAGGCGCTCGAGGGGAACTCCGCGATCGCCGACGGCCACCATCTCGCGCACGACGAGCACGACGCCGGCCAGCACGAGGAACGTGCCGAAGAGCCACCACCTCGCGTTCGGGCGACGATTGCTGAACGACACGAGCAGCGTCACCTGGACGAGCATCAAGGCCACCAGCACGCCGAAGCTCGACCAGTAGATGATGTCGGCCGCGGTCTTGTAGGTGTCCTCGACCCGGGAGGGGTCGACCGCGCGCACGACCTTCTGGATCTCGGGGAGCTGAGCCTGCCGGATCACGAAGAGGTACACGACGGCGGCGGCCCCCACGGCCAGGCTGAGCACCCAGAAGAGCTGGCTCAGGCGCACGGAGAAGGGCGCCGGCCGCTTGACGATGACCGGCGCGGCCTCCTTGCCGGTCAGTGCGGGGCGGGCGGGAATCTCACGTCCGGTTTCCGGTCGCGCTCCTCGCGGATCGGGACGATCTTCTCCCGCCGGCGTTCTGTCGGTGCGCTCGATGTCAGAACTCGTCATCGGCGCCGGTATCCTCGATGATCACCGTGTCGGTCGACTCGAAGGCGGTGTTCGCCTCGACATCGACGTTCGTCTCGGTGTACTCCACGGCCGACGAGTTGTCGGAGTCCGTTGTCGTCGTGGTCGTCGAGCTGTCGTTGAGGGCCTCCTCGACCTGGATATCCGTAGAGCTGTCCGTCGTCGTGGAGGCGTCCGTGGCTTCGTTGAAGGAGCTGTCCACGACCGTGCTCGTCGTCTCGTTGCCCACGTTCGCGTCCCCGGCCGCGGTGATCGTCGTCGAATTGTCCTCGGTCTGGTCGATGTCGACGTCATCGCCGGCCGCGATGGAGTCCTCACCGGTGGCGACGACCGCCTCTTGGTCGAAGGTCTGCGTCACATCGCCATCCGCCCAGATGTTCTGGTTCACCGATTGGTCGACGACGGTGTCGCGATCATCGACCCATGCGAAGTTGTTCGTGATGTTCTGGATCTCCCGGAGCACCGGGTTGGGCTCGACATTGCGCGGCGTCGCCTGCGGCACCGGCGTGCTGGCCGGAGCCGAGTGGACGACGGCGGCGCGCTCGACGACGATGGGCGCCACGGCGCACACGTCCTCGGCGCGCACGGAACTGAGGCCTCGGCTTGCCATCGTGCCCTCGGGATCGGCATCGAACTCGGCGGCGGTATCGGGGTCTCGCAGAAGGCTGAGGATGAACTCGATCAATGCATCCGCCACCGTTGCCAGCGTTACGCTCATGCTTGGCTCCTCACTCTGTCGATCTCTCTCTGACGGTAGGACTTTCTCGCGGAGTTCGCGTCGGGGGTAGGCCCGCAACCTCCCGGGTGCGCACTAGGGGGGACACCCTCATCCCCCGCCCGGCGTACGGGCATTTCCCGCATCGCGCGGCGCATGCTCAGCCCGCCTCTCTGTGACGCTCACCCAGGAGGTCGTGGGCATCGCGATCGTCGTCGACGACGAGGCGCAGCTTCGCGATCAGGTCCGAGCGCGACGTGGCGCCCAGACGCCGGCGAATGCGCGCGATGTGATGCTCGGCCGTCCGCGGCGAGATGAAGATCGTCTCGCCGATCTCCGCGTATGTCTTCCCCTGGAGCACGAGGATCGCGACCTCGTGTTCGCGGTGACTGAGCACGGCGTTCGTGCGGGGCGCCACGGGTGCGGCCGCACCGTCGCTCTCCGGCGTTCGGTGCGCCTCGTCCCGCGGGTGCAGGTGTCGTGCGCACGCGAGAAGCCGCGAGATCTGACGGCGATCGTCCGTTCGTGCGGCGCCGTGGCCGGCGAGCCGGGCGCCGTCCCAGGCCAGTCCCACCGACGCCAGGCCGTACGCGGCCTGCTCGACGGCGGCGGGGTCAACGTGACCGGCGAGGGCGTCCGTCCACACTCTGCCGGCCTGGGCCATCATCGAAGCCAGCCGATTGTGCGGTGCGGATGCCACGAGCTGGCGCGCGTGGGGCTTGAGGTCACCGGGCCGATTGAGCAGCATCCCCTGCTGGATGCCCGCCCAGTGCACGTGTGCAGACCAGGCCGACGCCGTCCCCAGCCGCTGCGTCTGCTCGAGGAGCCGCTCGAAGTGGGGGCGCACACGCGCGGTGTCGCCGGTCCTCGCGGCGGTGACGACGAATTCGCCGAGGGGCAGGATGCTGAACAGGTCGAACTCCGCGCGGATGATGCTCTCCCGCGCCGCACGCCATGCGGTCGTGAGGGCGGCCGTATCGCCGTACCGGCGCGCGGAGGCGACGTCGATCGCGTCCGCCAGGAGGCGCTCTCGCGGGCTGAGCGGATGTCCCGACGAGAGCACCTGCTCGAGGGCGGAGTCGACATCGCGCGGATGCTGCCGTTGCAGGGCGACCCACCCTCGCCACAGCAGGAGCCGGTTGCGGGCCCAAGGCCCCGACTGGCGCTCGCGGAAGGCATCCTCCAGCACGGTGTGGGCGACATCGACTTCGCCCAGATGGATAGCGGCCAGCGCCGCGATGACGGCCGGAACCTCAGGTGCGGGCGACGCGCACCCCGACGCCGTGTACATCTCGCTCGCGCGCACGAGATCGTTGAGTGCGCGTTCCCCGGAGCCGGACAGGGTCGAGCGCAGGCCGGTCCGCAGCAGATCCATCGACACCGTGAGGGTCGAGGGCGCCGTGTACCCACCCGGCTGGATCGACGGTGTGTTCAGGGCGTCCGGTTCCGCCGCCGCGAGCGCCGACATCGCCGCGTACCCGGCGGTCTCGGGCTCCAGGCGCGGCGTCGATTGGAGCACGGCGTGGCTCATGCCCACCAGACCGCGCGCCGCCCAGATCGCCGCGGCGACTCGGGCGGCGCGCTCTCGCTCTTCGTGGTCTTCGCCGATCCCCGCCTCGTCGAGGAGGGCGCCGGCCTCATCGATCGCACCGACGGCCCAGGCGGCTTCTGCGCGGCGCACGGCGAGCGCGGCGGACTCCGCGCCCGCTTCGGCCGCACTGCGGTAGTACTCGGCCGCCGACCGCGGCTCTTCGGCCAGCAGCCCGTCCCCCTGCCGCACGAGCGCCGCGGCGACCCGGGGATCGGCGATGGGGCCGACCAGTTCCCGGAGGAACGGGTCGTCGGCGCCGCCCGTCAGCGAGTCCACGTAGAGATCGATCCGGCGCTCGATGGGCGTCGTCGCCCGTACGGTGGCTCGCACGATCGGCACCGGCTGGCCGTTGCGCAGCAGCAGCCCCTCGGCGTGGCCGGCCATCAAAAGGTCCTGCCGTGCCGCGGGCCGGAGCGCGCGATCGCCTCGGGGCAGCAGGCACAGCGTCTCCACGAATCGTCCGAGCTCGGGGTCGACCGACCGGAGCCGGTAGGCGATCAGCTCCTGGAGCGCTTCGGCGATCACCTCGTGATCGGATGCGCCGCCGCAGCCGGTGACATCGTGGATCGAGAGGGCCTCGGCGACGAGCCAGGTCGCGTTGCCGGTGAGCTCGAGGACGCTGTCGATGCACGCGGACGTCATCTTGTCCCCGGCCTCGGTCAGGTAGGCTCCGACATCGCCGCGGGTCGTGAATCCGAGCACGGTCACAGGGTGGGCGTGCTCGAGTTCCCTCGCCAGCGCCCGCAGATCGTCCGACATCGGCCAGGGCCGGCATGCCAGGACGACGCCGGCCTCCGGGTCGCGCATCCGCGCCGCGACGACCGTCAGCTGAGACGGTTCGAGATCCTGCGCGTCGTCGACGAGCAGGATCGACGTCGCGGGGACACGCGACAGGTCGATGCCCGGGCGGCCCTCGGCGACATCGAGCCCTCGATCCGCCAGCTCTCGGTGCACGTGGCGCAGCATCCGCGTCTTGCCCGACCTGGCGCTCCCGACGATCAAGGCGCGGTGCGGCGACTCGTCGTCCGACGTGAGCGCATCGATGTGCGCATGTGCCAGTCGCGTCCACAGTGACGGCGCGTGGAACGGGGACTTCGGTCCCGCCTGGGTCGGCATCCTTCAGCTCGCTGACGGCCGGGATCAGGACAGTTCGGGCTCGCCCGTGGGCGAGGGGGCGGGATCGGGCGGCGTTGCCGGTTCGCTCGGTTCGGTACTCGGCTCCGGACCCGGATCCGCGTCGGGCGGGGGCGACTCCGACACGGTTGGTTCGGGCTCCGGATCCGGAGTCGTTTCGGGAGGGGGTGGCGGCGTCTCGGCGGGCGCCGGGTCGGGGGTGGTTGCGGGCGGCTGCGCAGGCGGCTGCGCTGCCGGGGTGTCGCCCGTTCCCGCCGTGGTGGGGCTGTGCGGCGCCGACCCGGTGGATGGGTTCGCGGACGAGGACGAAGGGGCGAGCGGGGCGGAGGACGACTTCTTTGGCGCCTCCGCCTCCGCACGCACCGGCACACGCGGATTCGTGGTCTTGACCCGGGGCTGGGTGCCGCGATCCGTCTGGTTCTCGGGGGGTGTCACCGGCTGGAGCGCGTCTTCCGTGCCGATGGGCACGTCGGCCGTCGCGAGAACGGTCGACTCCTCGTAAAGGGATGCGTGGAAATCCAGCAGCGACAGGGGGGCGACCTGGTCGGCCGCGCTCGGCGGGTCGACGCGACTCATGCCGGTCGCACCGGAGATCACCACGCCGGAGATCAGCGCCAGCGCACCGCCGGCCACGACGGCGACCGGCAGCGCGCGGAACCGCCGCTTCCGGCGTGTGGACGCGGTGTCGTCCTCCCGAGGCGCGTCGACGCCCGCGCCCGCGCCGAACAGCATGCGGAGGGCCGTCGTCGTCTCGTCTTCGGCGGTCCGCTCGACGGCGGCGACGGCGTCCGTCGGCGCCGACACCGGCACGGGCGCAGACGACAGACTCGCCTCGGCCGTCGCCCTCGCCGCGCCGAGGGCGATGATCGCCTTGGGGTCGGCGTCGACCGCGATCGGGCGGTCGAAGCGTTCGGAGAGAAGCTGTGCGATCAGCGGGATGCGCGAGGATCCGCCCGTGAGCAGGATGGCGGCGACGTCGTCGACCGCGACGCCGCTGCGCTCCAGGGCATCCGCGAAGACATCGATGGTGCGATCGACACCGACCTCGATCATCTCCTCGAACTCCGACCGGGTCAGGCGAACGGTGCCGTGGTGATCGCCGAGCAGAACGGGCACGACGGCTTCGGAGTCGAACGACAGCGATTCCTTGGCGTCGACGCACTCCCGCCGCAGGGCGGCGAGCGCCACCCGCGCGCTGTCGTCCGAAGCGAGTGCCGATGCAGAAAGGCCAGCCGCCTCGACGGCGTGTGCGAGCACCGCGTCGTCGAAGTCGACGCCGCCGAAGTCCGAGAGCCCCACGGGATCGCCGATCGTGCGAACCTCGCCGTTCTCTTCCTTCCGCAGCACGACGGCGTCGAACGTGCCGCCTCCGAGGTCGTAGACGGCGATCGCGCTCCCCGGGATCATCGGGTTCGTGGATTCATAGTGCCGCGCTGCCGCTTCGGGCTCGGGGATCAGGCGAACGCCCGCGAAATCGTGGCGCGCCAGCGCGGATTCGATCAGTTCGCACCGGTAGCGACCCCACGTGACCGGCACCGTCACGCAGATCGCGGCGGGCGAGTGTCCCTCGCGTTCGCTGACGACATCCACGACCCACGCCACCGTCAGCGCATACAGCTCCTCCGGCGAGAACCGCCGGTCACCGGCGACGATCGGGACTTCGTCCCCGATCCTGCGTTTGCACTCGCGCAGCATCCGCTCCGGCTGGGTGAGCCCGCGCCGCTCTGCGGCGTCTCCGAAGAGCAGCTCGGAGTCGGTGACGAAGATCGCGCTCGGCGCGCTGTCCGAGGTTCGACCGAGCGGGAACGACACCGCCTGAAGCGTGCCCTCCGGCGACGGGCGCGCTACGGCCGCCGCTGTCCTGCTGGTCCCGACATCTATCGCAAGAAAGTATTGCTTGGTCATCCCTATCGCGTCCCCAACGGATCGGACGAGCCCAATGGCCCCAAACCGTGCGTAGACCCGTGGTCCCAAGCCACCGGTCGCAGCAGGGGATCCTCCACTCCGAGGACCGCCCACGCACGAGGATAGCCCCGTCGGCAATTTGTCGATAGGGGTGTGCCTGAAAAGCCGGGCCTTCGTGTTACGCGGCGCGGCCCGCGCTGGCACTCGCGTTGCATGAGTGCCAGCACTTGCCTAGACTGCCTATTAGCACTCTCGGGGTGAGGGTGCTAACGAGACTTCCGTGTACGAAGCGAAGAAAGAAGAGGTAGACCGTGTCGGTTTCCATCAAGCCGCTCGAGGACCGCATCGTCATCCGCCAGGTCGAGGCCGAGCAGACCACCGCCAGCGGCCTGGTCATCCCGGACACCGCCAAGGAGAAGCCCCAGGAGGGCGAGGTCGTGTCGGTGGGCCCCGGCCGCATCGACGACAACGGCAACCGCGTCCCGCTCGACGTCGCCGTCGGCGACCGCGTGATCTACAGCAAGTACGGGGGCACCGAGGTCAAGTTCGGCGCCGACGAGTTCCTCGTCCTCTCGGCCCGCGACGTGCTGGCGGTCGTCGTCCACTAGTCCTCGCTTCCCGCGATCGAAGGGTCCGGATGCCTCGGCATCCGGACCCTTTCGCGTGCCCGGCGGGTTGTGGGACGGCAGTGAACGGATGCCGCGACGCGGCCGGCGCCGGCCCGCCCGGGTGCGACGCCCATAGGCTGAAGGCGTGCCGCCCGCGTCTCCCGACCCCGCCCGAGAGCGGCTCCTCGGCGGCATCTACGCCTTCTCGGCGTACTTTCTCTGGGGCATCCTCCCGCTCTACTTCCTCACCCTGAGTCCGGCGGGCCCGTGGGAGGTCGTCGCGTGGCGCATCGTCTTCTCGCTGCTGTTCTGCGTTCTCCTGATCGCCGCGCTGCGGTCGTGGCGGCGCTTGGGGGTCATCATCCGCCAGCGCCGCCTGCTGCTGTGGACCGCGGTCGCCGGAGTTCTGATCTACGTCAACTGGCAGGTCTTCCTGCTCGCCACGCTGACGGGCCGCGTGCTCGAGACGAGCCTCGGGTACTTCATCAATCCTCTCGTGACCGTGCTGCTCGGGGTGCTGGTGCTGCGCGAGCGCCTGCGCATCACGCAGTGGGTCGCGGTCGGCGTCGCCGCCGTCGCGGTGCTGGTCATCATGGTCGGCTACGGGTCGTTCCCGTGGATCTCGCTGACGCTCGCGGCATCCTTCGGTGTGTACGGGCTCGTGAAGAAGCAGATCGGTCCCGCTGTCGATGCCGTGAGCGGTCTCACGTTGGAGTCGTTCTGGCTGCTTCCGATCGCCATCGCGCAGCTCATCATCGTCGGGGCCGTGACGGGCATCACGCTCGGCTCCGCCGGGCCGTGGCACGCGGTGCTGCTCTCGCTCGTGGGCGTGGTCACCGCGACGCCGCTGCTGTTCTTCGCCGCGGGCGCCCGCCGCCTGCCGCTCGTGGTGATCGGCCTGCTCCAGTTCGTCGCCCCGATCATGCAGTTCATCATCGGGGCCTGGGTGCTCGGCGAGCCCATGCCGGCGGAGCGCTGGATCGGCTTCGGCCTGGTCTGGATCGCACTCACGGTGCTGACCGTCGATTCGCTCGTCTTCGCCCGTCGCACGCGCGGCGTGTCGGATGTCGGCGCGGTCACCTGAGACACCCGGGAATCCGCGCGATGGTAACGATTCAGCCGCGTTACACATCGTTAACGAGACGCAACACTCGCGAGACTCACGCGAGGTTAGGGTAAACCTCATTGGGTCGGCCCCCGAGCCGGCTCGCGTTCATCCCACAGCAAGGAGCAACATGAGCGTCTTCACCCGAGGCACTGCCTCACGCTCGCGCGTACGCGCGGCACTCGGCGGCATCGCGATCGCCAGCGTCAGCGCCCTCGTCCTCGCGGGCTGCGCCGGCGGCGGCGGCGGCGAGCCGTCCGAGTCGGCGGGTCCTGCGGAGGATCTCGCCCTGACCATCGGAACGGCGCTGCCGCAGACGGGCAACCTGGCCTTCCTCGGCCCGCCCGAAGAGGCCGGCGTCGCGTACGCCGCCTCCGAGATCGCCGCGGCCACGGCTGACACCGGCCTCACGCTCGACGTCGTCTACGGCGACTCGGGCGACACCGACAACAAGGCCTACGAGACCGAGATCCCCCGCCTCCTCGGCGAGGGCGTTTCGGCCATCATCGGTGCGGCGTCATCGGGTACGTCGCTGCAGTTCATCGACCAGGTCGTCGGTGCGGGCGTCATCCAGTTCTCGCCGGCCAACACCTCCGATGCCTTCACGACGTACGACGACAACGGCCTGTATTTCCGCACCGCTCCCTCGGACGTGCTGCAGGGCGAGGTGCTCGGCAACCTGATCGCCGAGGACGGCAACCAGACCCTCGGGCTGATCGTGCTGAACGACTCGTACGGCACGGGCCTCGCGAAGTACGTCACCGAGGCCTTCGAGGCCGCCGGTGGCGAGGTCGTCGCCGCCCCGACGTACAACACGGGTGACACGAGCTTCGACGCGCAGCTCAGCGAGGTGCTCGCGGCGGCGCCCGACGCGATCGCGCTGATCACGTTCGATGAGGTCGCGACCATCCTGCCGGGCCTGATCGGACAGTTCCCCGCCGACAAGCTGTACTTCGTCGACGGCAACCTGAAGAACTTCGGCACGGCGTTCGCGCCCGGTTCGCTGACGGGTTCCAAGGGCACGCTGCCCGGCCTGACGATCGACACGCTCGGCGACTTCACCGACGCGCTCGACGCCTTCCTCGCCGAAGAGGGCAAGCCGGCACTCACCGATTACAGCTACGCGGCGGAGTCCTACGACGCCACGATCCTCCTGGCGCTCGGGGCTCTCGCCGCCGGTTCGACGGAGGGCGAGGCCATCGCGGCCAAGCTGCAGGAGGTCTCGGGCGGCTCGGGCGACGGTGAGAAGTGCACCACGTTCGCCGAGTGCGCCGCGATCATCGTCGGGGGCGGCACGGCCGACTACGACGGCATCTCGGGCCCGATCACGTTCGACGACGTCGGCGACCCGACCGAGGCGTCGATCGGCATCTACCAGTACGGCGACGACAACAACTACGTCGCGTACGAGGGCTAGAACCCGCTGACAGGAAGGGGCCTCGATCTTCGGATCGGGGCCCCTTTCCCGTGCCTGCGGGTGAGCAGGGCGGCGCTCACACGCTGCGGCTCAGGTAGAAAGAAGGGCGGATGCCGCAGCATCCGCCCTTCTTCATGTCGTTCCGGTGCTAGGTGCCGAGCGTCCCGAGATAGAGCTCGGTGACCTTGGGGTCGTGCAGCAGTTCGCGCCCGGTGCCCGTGTAGGCGTCGCGGCCCTGGTCGAGAACGTAGCCGCGGTCGCAGATCTGCAGGCAACGACGCGCGTTCTGCTCGACCATGATGCACGTGACCCCGGCCTTGTTGATCTCCGAGACCCGGATGAACGCCTCGTCCTGGCGGACGGGGGAGAGTCCCGCCGAGGGCTCGTCCAGGAGCAGCACCTTGGGGTTCATCATCAGGGCGCGGCTCATCGCCACCATCTGACGCTCGCCGCCCGACAGCGAGCCGGCGCGCTGCTTGAGGCGCTTGCCCAGCTCCGAGAAGATGCCCGTCACGAACTCGAGGCGCTCGTTGTACGCAGAAGGGCGCTGGTAGAGCCCCATCTGCAGGTTCTCTTCGATCGTCAGGCTCGGGAAGACGTTGTTGGTCTGCGGAATGAACCCCACGCCGCGGCCGACGAGCTTGTTGGCCTTGAGGCCCGTGATGTCCTCGCCCTCGAGTGAGATCGTGCCCTTGCGGACATTCACCTGGCCGAAGATCGCCTTGAGCAGCGTCGACTTGCCGGCGCCGTTGGG
>NZ_DATMIO010000178.1:0-3956 GCF_035554235.1 Microbacterium sp.
CACCCGAAGCGGTGGATGCCGCCGTCCAGGCCGCGCTCGCCGCGGTGGCCGCAGCATCCGATTCCGCCGCGCTCAAGGGCGCGCGGTCCGCCCACGCGGGAGAGTCGTCGCCGCTCGCGGCGCTCAACGCACGCCTGCGCGATGTCGCCCCCGAGAACAAGGCTGCGTTCGGCAAGCTCGTCGGGCAGGCACGCGGCCGGGTAAACCAGGCGATCGCGGCACGCGAGGTCGAGCTCGTCGAGGCCGAGACCGCCGCTCGGCTCGAGGCGGAGCGGATCGATGTCACGGCGCTCCCCACTCGCGCCCGCGTCGGCGCGCGGCATCCCCTCACCCTCCTGCAGGAGCAGATCAGCGACATCTTCGTCGGCATGGGGTGGGAGATCGCCGAAGGCCCCGAGCTTGAGCACGAGTGGTACAACTTCGACGCGCTGAACTTCGACGCCGACCACCCGGCGCGTCAGATGCAGGACACCTTCTTCGTCGACCCGGCCGATCGGCACCTCGTGATGCGCACGCACACCAGCCCCGTGCAGGTGCGCTCCCTGCTCGAGCGCGATCTTCCGGTGTACGTCCTGTGCCCGGGCCGCGTGTACCGCACCGACGAGTTCGATGCGACGCACCTGCCCGTCTTCAGCCAGTTCGAGGGCATCGTCGTCGACAAGGGCATCACGATGGCGCACCTCAAGGGCACCCTCGACCACGCCGCTCGCGTGCTCTTCGGCCCCGAGGCCAAGACGCGCTTCCGCGCCAACTTCTTCCCGTTCACCGAACCGAGCGCCGAGCTCGACCTGTGGCACCCGACCTTCAAGGGCGGCGCGCGCTGGATCGAGTGGGGCGGCTGCGGAATGATCAACCCGAACGTGCTCCGCGCGGCGGGCATCGACCCGGAGGAGTACTCCGGCTTCGCGTTCGGCATGGGCATCGAGCGGACCCTGATGTTCCGCTCCGACGTGCAGGACATGCGCGACATGGCAGAGGGCGACATCCGCTTCTCGCAGCAGTTCGGGATGGTGGTGTGATGCGCGTCCCGCTTTCATGGCTGCGTGAGTACGTGGATGTTCCCGTGCAGGCGACCCCCGAGGACGTGCTGGCGGCGCTCGTATCGGTCGGCTTCGAAGAAGAGGATGTCCACCGGTTCGAGCTCCGCGGCCCGATCGTCGTCGGCGAAGTCGTCGAGTTCGTCGAGGAGCCGCAGTCGAACGGCAAGACGATCCGCTGGTGCCAAGTGCGCGTCGCGCCGGACGGTGAGACCGCGGCCGATGGCGCTTCGACAGGCTCAGGGACCGATGCCGCTGCAAGCGGCGGCCCCATCAGGGGAATCGTCTGCGGCGCCCGCAACTTCTTCGAAGGCGACAAGGTCGTCGTGACGCTGCCCGGAGCCGTGCTGCCCGGGCCGTTCCCGATCGCGGCCCGCAAGACCTACGGACACGTCTCCGACGGCATGATCGCCTCGGCCCAGGAACTGGGGCTCGGCAGCGAGCACTCCGGCATCCTGCGTCTGGTCGAACTCGGCATCGACGCGCCGGTCGGCACCGACGCGATCGCCCTCCTCGGGCTCGACGATGTCGCCGTCGAGATCAATGTGACGCCCGACCGCGGCTACGCCCTGTCGATCCGAGGCGTTGCGCGCGAATACGCCCACGCGACCGGCGCGGCGTTCCGCGACCCGGCGGACGGCGCTCCCCAATGGAGCGCGTCGGGCTTCCCGCTCGCGATCCTCGACGAGGCCCCCATCCGCGGGCGCGTCGGCGCGACGGGCTTCGCCGTACGGGCGGTTCACGACGTGGATGCCTCGCGCCCGACGCCGGTGTGGATGATCACGCGCCTCGCCTTGGCCGGCATCCGTTCCATCTCGATCCTCGTCGACATCACCAACTATGTGATGCTCGAGCTCGGAAACCCCATCCACGGGTATGACCTCGACAAGCTCACGGGCGGCATCACCGTGCGCCGGGCGCGCCAGGGCGAGAAGCTCGAGACCCTCGACGGCCAGGTGCGCGTGCTCGACCCCGAAGACCTGCTGATCACCGATGGCTCGGGCCCGATCGGGCTCGCCGGCGTGATGGGCGGCGGCACCACCGAGATGGGCGCGGGCACTCGTAACGTCCTCGTCGAGGCGGCCACGTTCGACCCGATCTCGATCGCGCGTACCGCACGTCGTCACAAGCTTCCGTCCGAGGCGTCGCGGCGCTTCGAGCGCGGAGTCGACCCTCTCGTCGCCGTCGCGGCGGCGGAGCGCGTCGTACAGCTCATGGTGGAGTACGCCGGCGGAACGGCGTCCGAGGTCGGGGCGATGATCGTGGAGCCGTTCGTCGCTCCCGAGATCGTGCTGCCCGCGGGTTTCGTCCCCGGCCTGATCGGCGTCGATTACTCGGACTCCGAGGTGCGCGGTTCGCTGGAGCTGATCGGATGCCGCGTGCTCGACGTGCCCGAAGGCGGGGTCGTCACCCCGCCGAGCTGGCGCCCCGACCTCACCGACAAATGGACCCTCGCCGAAGAGGTCGCCCGCATCAACGGGTACGGTCGCATCCCGTCCGTACTGCCGAGCCCGCCCGCTGGGCGCGGTCTGACCCCGGCCCAGCAGGGACGCCGCCGCGTGTCGAACGCGCTCGCCGCGGCCGGCTACGTCGAGACTCCCTCGTTCCCCTTCACGACCGAGGAGCACAACGACCTTCACGGGTCTGCGTCCGGTGAGCACGTGCCCAGCGTGAAGCTCGCGAATCCGCTCGACGGCCAGGCGCCGTACCTGCGGCGCTCGCTCGTGCCGGGACTGCTGCAGACCGCGCACCGCAACGTGGCCCGAGGCCTCACCGATCTCGCGCTGTTCGAGACCGGCACGGTGTTCCTGCCGGAGCCGGCCGTCGTCTACGGAACGGATTCGGTGCCTCCTCTGGCCGTGCGCCCGGATGCCTCGACCCTCACCGCGCTCGACGCGTCGATCCCGCCCCAGCGCCGCTTCGTCGCTGTGCTCCTGGCGGGCAGCACGGTCGCCAAGCAGCCCGGCGTCGCCGCAGCGACCGCAGACCTCGCCGACGTGCTCGACGCCGTGCGCACCATCGCGGCGGCCGCCGGCGTCGAGGTCTCCGTCTCCCAAGGCCAGCGCGCGGCGCTGCACCCGGGCCGCACCGCCGTCCTGTCCGTGGGTTCCGGCGCCCCGACGGCGGTCGGCTACGCGGGAGAATTGCTGCCGGCCGTGGCTGAGGCATCCGATCTCCCCGGCCGCGTGATCGTCGCCGAGCTCGACCTCGATCTGATCATCTCGCTGGCGGGGGAGAAGGTCGTGGCGGCGTCGCTGTCGGGCTTCCCTGCAGCCACGCAGGACGTGTCGCTGGTCGTGCCCGCGGATGTCGCGGCCGCCGACCTGCGCGCCGCCCTGGTGGAGGGTGCCGGCGACCTCCTGGAGTCGGTCCGGCTCGTGGACGACTACCGCGGCGCCGGTGTGCCGGACGGTTCGAAGAGCATGACTTTCGCGTTGCGCTTCCGCGCCCCCGACCGCACGCTCACCGCGGCGGAGGCGACGGAGTCGAAGCTCGCGGGCGTCGCGGTGGCCTCCGACCGTTTCGGCGCGACGCTCCGCGAGTAGGCCCGTCGCGACGGCGGCGTACGTGGCGACTCGTGAGCTGTCTTGCCGTTCAGCTGTCTCGCTGTCTCGCCGTCTCGCGTTCAGCTGTCTAGCTGCGTTGCTGTAGCGCCGGCCCCGGCGTGTCGGCGAGGCGCATCTGTTCCCGATTTACGTACTCAAGTCTGCGTGTACACAAGCGCAGACTTGAGTACGGGTGCTGCCGGGGTGCTCAAGTCTGTGTGTGCCTAAGCGCAGACTTGAGTACGCAAATCTTGAACAGCTGAGCGCCCGCGACACGCCGACACCGCGGAGCGACGGCAGCGCAGGACGAGTGCCGATGGGCGCCGGTCCAAGCTTCGGTCTCCGAGGTCGACGGGCAGCCGCTTCGACGGTC
>NZ_DATMIO010000179.1:0-2306 GCF_035554235.1 Microbacterium sp.
CATGGACCGGCGCTAGCTCTCCACGAGCCGCCCCGTTGGCCTAATCGCCGCTCCGCGTTGCGGGGGGCGGAGGACGACTCGGCGTCCCAGAGGTTGTCGATGGGGTGGCGACCGTCTGCGTGAAGCCGGAGGCACGCCCGCCGGGCCGCCGGCTACTTCGCCGGGGCGGCGTCGTACTCGTCGTCGGTGACATGGTCACCCCAAGTGACGGGGCTGCCCTGGTCATCGACTTCCTGCATCGCGAGGTGGGTCATGAAGCGATCAGGGGCGGCGCCGTGCCAGTGATCCTCGCCGGGCTCGAAGAACACCCGGTCTCCGGGATGGATGACCTCGATCGGCCCGCCGCGGCGCTGGCAGCGGCCGACGCCCTCGGTCACGTAGATGTTCTGCCCGAAGGGATGGGTGTGCCACGCGGTTCGGGCGCCGGGCGTGAAGTGGACGCTCGCGGCGGCGAGGCGGGAGGGCGGCGACGGCGTGGCGACGGTGTCGATGTAGACCGCGCCGGTGAACCAGTCGCTCGGTCCGGTCGCGGTCTCGACGGAGTTCCTGGTGATCTGCATGTCGTTCTCCGTGGTCGTATCGTGCTGCGGCTAGGCGGCGGCTGACTGTGCAGGTTCATTGTCCGAGACTTCTGGCGCGCTGTCTTCGCGCTGCGCTACGGCGTCGTCGAGGTCACGTGAGTTCCGCTCACGCCGTTCCGGGGGTGACCGCCGGCGTTCCGTCGTAGATCTTGCGGTGCGGGTCCTCCATATTGCTGCGCTGGACGGCCGGCACGTCGGCCTTGTAGTCGCCCCTGCCGCTTGGATCGCTGAACATCAGCGACGTCAGCTCGAATAGGCAGAGGGCGACGTGCGGGACCCATTGGTCCGTGTCCTTCCTGTACTGGCCGGTCACGAACGGCGTGGCGGCCAGCGCCAGGGCGCCTATCGCGTCGAGCGCGAGGTGCGCCTTGTAGGGGATCACCTTCGCTACGCCGAGCGGGTAGGAGGTGAGCGTGCTGTAGCCGGCGTGGATCGCGCCGGCCACCCTGATCTGCTTCGCTGCGAGCGTGCCCTCGATTCCCACCAAGCGGGGGAAGACGGTCATCAGCGTTGTGCCGACGGTGTAGTCGGTGACGCCGTGCAGCGTGGAGTCGATCGGACGAGGAAATCCCCTCGAGCTGTTCTCGGTCATGGCTTGAGCACCACCTTCACGCAGTTGTCCTGCTTGTGCTTGAACGTCTCGTAGCCGTTGGGCGCCTCGCCGAGCTCGAGCCGGTGCGTGACGACGAAGCTTGGGTCGATGTCGCCGTTCTTGATGTGCTCGTACAGCGGCTTCATATACCGCTGCACGTGGCACTGGCCAGTCCTCACGGTCAGGCCCTTGTTCATCAGTGCGCCCGTCGGGAACTTGTCCATCAGTCCGCCGTAGACGCCGATGATGGACACGATGCCGGCCGGCTGGCAGGCGAGGATCGCGTCGCGCAGGGCCGGCCCTCGATCAGTCTCCGAGCGCGTGGCCTGCTTGACCCGCTCGGCGGCCTGCAGGACGCCGTGTCCGTCCACCGCCTCCATGCCGGCGGCGTCGATCACCGCGTCAGGGCCGCGACCGCCGGTCAGCTCCTTGAGCTGCTCGACGACGTCGGGGTCCTCGTCGAAGTTGATCGTGTCGGTCGCCCGGGCCTTGTTGCGGGCCATCTCGAGCCGGTAATCGAACTGGTCAATCGCGATGACCCGGTCGGCGCCGAGCATCACCGCGCTGGCGATGGCGAACTGCCCGACGGGGCCGGCCCCGAACACGGCGATCACCTCGCCGCCCTGGATGTCGCAGAACTCTGCGCCCATGAACCCCGTCGGGAAGATGTCCGAGAGGAAGAGCACCTGCTCGTCGGTGAGGTCGTCCTCGATCTTGATCGGACCGACGTCGGCGTAGGGCACGCGCGCGTACTCCGCCTGCCCGCCGGCGTAGCCGCCGGTCAGATGCGAGTAGCCGAAGATGCCGCAGGTGGAGTGGCCGAACATCTTCTCGGCCATCCCGGCGTTGGGATTCGAGTTCTCGCAGACCGAGTAGAGCTCGTGTTTGCAGTGCCAGCAGTTGCCGCAGGCGATCGGAAACGGCACGACCACGCGATCGCCGACCTGCAGGTTCGACACCCCCTTGCCGGTCTCGACGATCTCACCCATGAACTCGTGCCCGAGGATGTCCCCCTTCTCCATCGTGGGGATGTAGCCGTCATAGAGGTGCAGGTCGGACCCGCAGATCGCCGTCGAGGTGATCTTCACGATCGCGTCGCGGTCGTTGAGGATCTTCGGGTCCGGGACGTTCTC
>NZ_DATMIO010000180.1:0-10851 GCF_035554235.1 Microbacterium sp.
TACTGCCCCGGTTTCGTCGCGTCCGCAGGAGAGTGGTTCGTCGAGAAGGGCGTCAAGATCGTCGGGCACGACACCCAGGCCAATGATCATCCGCTGGCCACCGCGATCGGGCCGCACCGCAACGGACCGCTGCTTCCGCACCTGCAGAAGGAGTACTACGAGTGGTCTGGCGGGCGCGACTGGGCCGATGACTTCCCCGACTGGGAACCCGTCCACAACATCCTGTTCAAGAAGGGCATCCTCGGCATCGAGAACGTGGGCGGCGACCTCGACGCCGTCACCGGCAAGCGCGTCACCTTCGCCCTGTTCCCCTGGAACTGGGACCGCGGCGACGGCTGCATCATCCGCCTCGTCGCGATGATCGACAAGTCGCAGGCCTACCGCATCGAAGCCGGCGAATCGTTCTGATGAACGTCACGCGCATCGGCGATGCACTTCCCTACGACGCGCCCAACCACCGGGACGTCGTCGCGTACCGGCTTCAAGGGCCGGATCAAGGCGCGTCGCGCTCCCTGGTCGGATTCTCCGTCGTCCAGCCCGGCGGCGGAGCGGGACCCGACTCGAGTCCGTTCGAGAAGGTGTACGTCGTGGTGCGTGGCGAGATAACCGTGATCATCGACGGCACCGAGAGTGTGCTGGGCCCGATGGATTCGTGCACCATCGCTCCCGACGAGGTCCGTGAAATCGTCAACCGCGGAACGACGGTGTGCGAAATGCTCACCGTCCTCCCCGTCGTGGGCACACGGTGAACGCCGATCCCTTCGCCGTCCGGGGCCGTGTGGCGCTGATCACCGGTGCCTCGGGATCGCTGGGCTCCGTTGCCGCGCGGGCGCTCGCCGAGGCGGGGTGCCGGCTCGCTCTCGCGGCGGGCGACGCCGAAGCCCTCGCGCGCGTGGCAGACGAATGCCGCGAGCTCGGCGCCGAGGTTCTTGAGCTCAACAGGCGGCCCGACAGCGAGGCGGCGTGCGCGGCGCTCGTCGATGACACGGTGCAGGGGTACGGCCGGCTCGACATCGTGGTTGTCGCGTCGGGCATGAACAAGGTCGCGAAGATCGGCGACATGGCGCTCGAGGATTTTCTCGCGGTCATGGATGCCAACGTCACCCAGAGCTGGCTGATGGCCCGCGCGGCGACCGGGCAGCTCATCGCGCAGGGGGAGGGCGGCCGGATCGTTCTGGTCTCGTCGGCCCGGGGGCTGCTCGGTCACCCCGCGGGCTACACGGCCTACTGCGCATCGAAGTCGGCGATCGACGGGATCACCCGCGCGCTCGGCTGCGAACTCGGGCCGACCGGCATCACGGTGAACGCGATCGCCCCGACGGTGTTCCGCTCGCCGCTGACCGCGTGGATGTTCGAGGACACCGAGCAGGCCACGCGCGTGCGGACCGAGTTCCTCGCCCGCGTGCCCAAGGGCCGCCTGGGCGAGCCGGAGGACCTCACCGGTCCCCTGCTCTTCCTCTGCTCGGGGGCGTCCGACTTCTACACCGGGCACATCCTGTACGCCGACGGCGGATACACGGCGGGCTGATGGACGATCAGACATCCGCCGTCGCCGTCATCGGAGCGGGGCTCATGGGGCACGCCATCGCCCTCACGTTCGCCGCGGCGGGGCGCACGGTCAGCGTGTACGACCCGGAGCTCGCATCACGCGCGAGCCTGCCCGGTCGGGTGGAGCGCAGCCTGCGGGACCTCGGCCGGACCGATGCGCAGGTCGACCAGACGCTCGCCCGCATCACCGTGTGCGCCGATCTCGCGGAGGCCGTGCACGACGCGGCGTACGTGACCGAAGCCGCGCCCGAGCGGCTCGATGTGAAGCGCGGGATCTTCGCCGACCTCGAGCGGGTGGTTCCCGCCGGGACGATCCTCGCCTCCAACACGTCGGTGATTCCGATCACCCAGATCACCGCGCTCATGTCGACACCCGAGCGGGCCGTCGGAACGCACTGGTGGAACCCGGGACATCTCATCCCGCTGGTCGAGGTCGTTCCCACCGAATGGACCACCGACGACACCGTCGAGCGCACCGTCGCGACGCTGGCGGGGATCGGCAAGTCGCCGGTGCGCGTGAAGCGCGACGTGCCCGGCTTCATCGGCAACCGGTTGCAGCATGCCCTCTGGCGGGAGGCGATCAACATCGTCGAGCAGGGCTACTGCAGCGCGGCCGACATCGACCTGGTGGTTACGTCGGGCTTCGGCCGCCGGCTCGCCGTGCTCGGACCGATGGCAAACGCCGACCTCATCGGCACGGACCTCACCCTCGACATCCACACCCAGGTGCTCTACGACCTCGACGGCCGGCCCGAGCCGTCCCCGCTGCTGCGGGAGCTGGTCGGTGACGGCCGCCTCGGCTGGAAGAGCGGGGAGGGCTTCATGTCCTGGACTGCCGAGGAGCAGGATGCCGTGCGGGAGCGTGTCTCGGCGCATCTCCTGCGGATGAGCGAACAACTCGATCGAGTCCCGGAAGAGGAAACCTGATGGCCGCACGACGCAAGACGATCATCACCTGCGCGGTGACCGGCGCGATCCACACGCCGACCATGTCGGACGCCCTGCCCTATCGGGCAGAGGACATCGCGCAGCAGGCGATCGCCGCGGCCGAGGCAGGCGCCGCCATCCTGCACCTGCACGCACGCAACCCGCTCGACGGATCGGTGTCTCTCGATCCGAACCACTTCGCTGCCTTCCTGCCGACGATCGCCGAGAATACCGACGCGGTCATCAACATCTCGACCGGGGGAAGCCTGAAGACCTCCATCCAGGACCGGATCGCTCCGGCGCTGCGGTTCTCACCCGAGATGTGCTCACTCAACATGGGGTCGATGAACTTCTCGTTCCATCCGCTCGCGGAGCGCTACTCGGACTGGAAATTCGACTGGGAGCGCGACTATGTCGCCGAATCGGACGGTTACATCTTCCGCAACACGTTCCGCGACATCCGCACCGCTGCCGAGGCCCTCGCGCCGCACGGCATCAAATTCGAACACGAGTGCTACGACGTCGGGCATCTCTACAACCTGAAGTTCTGCCTCGACGCGGGGCTGTTCAAGCCACCTATCTTCCTGCAGTTCGTGCTGGGCATACTCGGCGGCATCGGCCCCGACCTGGACAACCTCGTGTTCATGAAGCGCACGGCAGACCGGCTGTTCGGCGACGACTACCAGTGGTCGGTGCTCGGCGCCGGAAACGCGCAGATGCCGCTCGCCTCGTCGGCGGCGGCGATCGGCGGAAATGTGCGCGTCGGCCTCGAGGATAGTCTGTTCATCGGCCGAGGCAGGCTGGCGGGGTCGAACGCCGAGCAGGTGACGAAGGTGCGGCGCGTCATCGAGGAGCTGGGCGCCGAGGTCGCGACCCCCGACGAGGCGCGGGAGATGCTGGGCCTGAAGGGCGCCGCCGGCACCGCATTCTGAGCAACACACCCGGTCCATCTGACAGGCGACCGGACTGACGGCAGGATCGATACATGAGCGCAGGTGACCGCGAGTCCGCATCGGGCGTGCAGGTGATCGCACGCGCGGCCGCGATCCTGCGTGAGCTCAAGGACGAGCCGTCGAGCCTCAGCCTGAGGCAGCTCGCGACGCGGCTCGACCTGCCGCGCTCCACCGTGCAGCGCATCGTGGGCGCTCTCCAGCAGGAACGGCTCGTCGTGGTGACGAACGCCGGCCGCGGCATCCGGCTCGGGCCGTGCTGAAGGGGCGGCGCGTGGTCTTCATCGATCAGACGCCCGGACGCCACCGCTTGCGCACCGTCTCGTCGATCGGCGAATCGTTCCCCCTCATCACGACCGCGAACGGCAAGGCGACTCTCGCGCTGCTTGCGGAACCGCAGCGTCATCAGCTGGCCGAGGGGAGCCTGCCCGCCGCCGAGCTCGCCGAGATCCACGCCACCGGCATCGCGTTCGATCTCGACCAGCACACTCCCGGCGTCTCGGCGGTCGGGGCTGCGGTCGAGGGAATCGATGGCGAGATCTACTCGATCTCCGTCCCGGTCCCGTCGTCGCGTTTCATCAGCCATCGCGAGCAGATCGTCGCGGAGTTCACCGCGACCATGGCTCGGATCCGCGCCCTCGACGTCGTCGACGCCACCCATCACGCGCGGGCGGACGACGCCTGATGCTCCCCGCCGGAGCCGACGGCAGCGTTGCGCCGCTCATCGCCGACGACGGTGTTCGTCAGGGTCCCGAGGCGCTCGATGCCCACCTCGATGACCGCTCCCGATCGCAGCGGGGTTGCGGTCTCGGGCTCAGCAGCCACGCCGAGCACGATCAGATCGCCGGGACGAAGCGTCAGCAATCGGGAGATGAGCGAGACGGCGGAGGCCAGCCGACTGGCCGATCCGACGGCGGACGCATCGTGGACGGTGTCGGCGCCGACCCGCACCCGCACGCGCACGGCGTCATCCAGGTCGCCGACCTCGTCTCGCGTGATCAGAGCGCCCATCGGCGCGCTGTTGTCACCGTTGCGCGCCAGCGCCGCGTGCAGGCCGGCGCCCGCGGCCGCAATGTCACTGAACGACGAGTAGCCGACGATCGCCCTGTCCGCCTCGTCCGGGTCGACATCGATCAGCACGGAACCGATGTAGGCGGCCACTCCGACGGCCCAGCGCAGCCCGCCATGCGCCGCGGTCAGCGGAACGGACGATCCGTCAACGGCGAGCGACGCCGACCAGCGGGCGTCGATGCGGAAACCCCCGTCATCCGGGGTGACGCAGAAGACACGCGCGCCGGCCGGAACCGGCGGAACGAGGGTGAGCTCCGCGAGCCCGACGAGCGATGCGCCGTCGATCGCCGACGACATCGCGACGACCGGTGCCGCCCAGAACGAAGCCAGATCGGTCAGGATGCGTGCGGGCTGGTCGGGCCCCTGCAGCACGGCGGCGAACGTCTCTCCCTGCGGCGACAGCCGGGCCCCCGCGATCTTCACGGACTTCCCACGCCTCGTTCGGACGACGATCTGCGGGCCTGTTCCTGATGTCGATCCTCGGACGTGCCGCGACGATCCTGAACATCATCGCCGAGGGCCGCGGACGACTCACGCTGACCGACCTCTCCAACCGCAGCGGTCTGCCGCGGTCGACGGTGCACCGCATCGTGCAAGAACTCGAGCGGGAGTACTTCGTGATCCGGCACGCGCGCGCCGGCGGCTATTTCCTCGGCCCGGGCGTGCTGAAGTTCGGGATGAACAGTCACCTCGCACTCGTGGCCGGGATGCGCCCTTCGCTGATCTCGCTCGCCCAGGCCGTCAACGAGAACGTCGAGCTCGCGCTGTTCAGCGGCCGCGAGGTGATCGTGGTCGATCAGGTGGTGTCGACGGCGCGGATGCAGGCGGTCACCAAGATCGGCAAGAGCTTCTCGCTGCACGGCAGCTGCATCGGCAAGGCCCTGCTCGCCCGCCTCCCCGTGAGCAAAGTGCGTGACGTGCTGCCGCCCACCCTGCAGCCGCACACACCGCACACCATCACCGATGTCGATGCCTTCCTCGAAGAACTCGACCGCGTGCGGCAGACCGGCATCGCCTTCGATCGCGAAGAGCACGATCTGGGGATATCGGCCGTCGCGGCGATCGTCGCCGGTGTCGTCGGCGTCGACCATGCGGTGGCAATCGTTGCGCCCACCGAGCGGTTCGACGGCCGGGTCAGGCTCTTCGTCGAACGCCTGAAGGCGCTTCAGGCCAAGGCGGAATCGCGAGCCGATCGCCACGACCGAGCTCGCCCCACGGGATGAGCGCTCGTCCTTCACGGCCGGCCGGAGGGGTGTTGCGTCGAGCAGCCGGCCTGCCTCGTCGCCACGCATCGGGGGTCCTTCCTAACCCAGGTAGCTGGCCAGGAGGCGCTCGTCGGCCAGCAGCTCCATCGGGGTGCCCTGCAGGGTGATCTCGCCCTGGCTCAGCACCAGCGCACGGTCGGCGACCTTGAGGGCGCGATCCACGCTCTGCTCGACGACGATCATCGCAGCGCCGGATGCTCGGATGCCGACGAGGGCGGCATAGACCTCGTCGACCGCAATCGGCGACAGGCCGAGCGAGATCTCGTCGAACACCACCAGGCGCGGCGCCGACATCAGGGCCCGCCCGATCGCGAGCATCTGCTGCTGCCCGCCGGAGAGCGCGGTGCCCGGTGACCGGCGTCGTTCCTTGAGCACCGGGAAGAGGTCGTAGATCCCTTCCAGCCGCTCCGCGACCACGGGCTTCGGCGCGCCCAGCGCGCCGGCGATGAGGTTCTCCTCGATCGACAGGGTGCCGAAGATCTTGCGTCCCTCGAGGCACTGTGCGACGCCGAGCGCGGTGACCCGGTCGGGCCGCAGCCCGGCGATCGAGCGACCGGCGAACGCGATCGTTCCCGACCTCAGTGGCTGCGCGCCGGCGATCGCCCGCGCCATCGTGGACTTGCCCGCCCCGTTCGCGCCGAGCAGCGCCACGCACTCGCCCCGCGCGATGTCGAAGCTGACTCCCTTGATGGCCTGCAGATCGCCGTAGGCGACCACGACATCCTGCACCGACAGCAGCGGCCCGTCGTGCTCGTCGTCGCCGCCGACGCTGATCAGCGCTGTCATCGAACCCGCTGACGGGAGCGCGGTGCCGTTGTCATCCGGGGCGTCGGCTCCCAGCGAGCCCAGATACAGCGCCGCCACGACCGGGTCGGCCAGAACGTCCTGCGTCGTGCCCTCGGTCACCAGCCGCCCGAAGTCCAGCACCGCCGTGCGGTCGCAGCAGCGCGAGATCACGTCCATCACGTGCTCGATCAGGATCATCCCGTCGACCTCGGACCGCAGGGAGTTGATGGTCCCGATCAGCTCGTCGGTCTCGGAGCGCACGAGGCCGGCGCCGATCTCATCGAGCAGCAGGATGCTGGGCTGCAGCGCGAGTGCCCGCGCGAGCTCGAGCCGCTTGCGGCGCAGCAGCGGCAGCTTGCCCGAGAGCTCCTCGGCCACATCGATCAGGCCGAGGCGTTCGAGGATGCCGTCGACGAACGGGCCCAGCTCGCGCGACGACACGTGGTGTCCCGAGTTGGTCGCGGCCAGGCGGACGTTGTCGGCGACCGTCATACGAGTGAACGGCCGGGGGATCTGATACGTGCGTCCGATGCCCAGCCGCGCGCGGTCGGGGGCGCTGGCCTTCGTGATGTCGTGGCCGCGGAATTCGACACTGCCCGAATCACTCCGCAGAGCACCGCCGATCACCCCCACCAGAGTGCTCTTGCCGGCACCGTTCGGTCCGATCACCCCGAGGATCTCGCCCGGGCTGACCTGCAGCGACAGGTCGCTCAGCGCGGTCACCCCGCCGTAGGACTTCGTGACGCCCTCGAGTTTCAGCAGCGGTTCGTTCACCGGAACCTCCCGCGGGGCGCGACAAGCTTGACGGCGGAGCCCCAGATGCCGTCCGGCATGAACCGGATGACCACGAGCAGGATCACGCCGACGATCGCGAGGTGGATCTCGGGGAACTTCATCAGCACCTGTCCGAGCAGCACGATGAACACCGCGCCCACCCACGGGCCGACCTTCGTGCCGATGCCTCCGATGATCGTCACGGCGATGATGTCGATCGTCCAGCTGATGCCGAACGAGCTGGTCGGCTGGACGATGCCCTGACTGAGCGCCTGAACCGAGCCGATCGCCGCCGTGATCCCGCCTGCCAGCGCGAACGCCGCGAGCTTGGTGCGATAGGTGCGCACGCCCAGCTGCCGCGCGACATCCTCGTCGTCACGCACCGCCTGCATGCGGTACGACAGCCGGCTGCGCAGCACCAGCAGGATGCAGGCGACCGCCAGCACCGCGAGCACCAGCCCCATCCAGTAGAGCTCATAGGACTTCGGGGTGCGTGTGGTCAGGAACACCCCCGACTGTCCACCGAACCACGGGGAGTTGATCACGAAGATGCGCAGCGCTTCGGCGAGCGCCAGGGTTGCGACGGTGAAGTAGAGACCGCGCAGACGGAAGAGGGCGGGGCTGACCACGACGGCGAATGCCACGGCGATCGCCACCGCGAGCAGTGTGCACAGCGGCAGCGGGATGCCGGCATTGCTCGAGAACGCCATCGTGTAGACGCCGAGCCCGAAGAACGCCGCCGAGCCGAGCGACACCAGCCCGGTGTAGCCGGCGATCAGGTTCCACGCGCTCGCGAGGGCGCCCAGCTGCAGGATGCGGAAGCCGACCTCCTGCGGGTAGGCGCCCAGCACGAACGGCAGCAGCGCTGCGATGCCGCCGATCACGATCAGCACCACCAGGTCGCGGACCCTCGCCCGCGAGGGGCCGGCCAGGCGCTCGGGCTGCCGGGTCATCACGCTCATGCTCGCCGCCCGATCCGGAGCAGTCCGTTCGGCGCGGCGGCGAGCAGCACGATCAGCACCACGAGGCCGACGAACGTGCGGTAGCCGTCACCGAACAGGTAGGCACCCATGGCCTGCACCAGCCCGAGCACGATGCCGCCCATCAGCGTGCCGAGCACGCTGCCGAGACCCCCGAGCACGATGATGGCGAACCCGGTGAGCAGGTACTCCGACCCCGACGACGGGGTGAACGAGAAGCACAGCGCGATGAGCACACCGCCCAGTGCCGCCAGTCCGCCGTTCAGCGCGAACGTCGCCCAGCGAACCCGGCTGACGTGGATGCCGACGATGGCCGCTGAGACGGGATCCTCCGAGCTGGCCCGCAACGACCGTCCGAATGGTGTGCGGGTCACGAGCAGATGCACCAGCACGCAGATCACCAGCGAGATCGCGAACCCGATGAGGTAGATGGTCGGAATGTTCAGGGGGCCGATCCCGACCGTCTGCCTGCTGAGCGAGGTGTCGAGCGACCGGGTGTCGCCCGAGAAGACCCGTACGAACACGTTCTCGAAGATGATCGCCAGCGCGAACGTGGTGAGCAGGGCCGCCTCCTCGCCGTGCTTCGTGACGGGTTCGAGAATGAACCGCTGGATCGGCGCCATCAGCACGAATCCGAGAACGAACACGATCGGCAGGACGAGCAGCGGGTCGAGCCCGAAAACCGAACCGAGGAAGAAGGCGAGGTAGGCGCCCAGAACCACGATCTGCCCGTGCATCAGGTTGACCAGCTTCATCACACCGAGCACGAGCGAGAGTCCGACCGCGCTGAGGGCGATCAGGCCTCCGAGCAGCGCGCCACCCACGAGGGTGTTCGCCAGCCCGGTGAGGTCGGTGGGAATCATGAGGCTCCGAGAGGGTGGGACGGGGCCGCCGTTTGCGGCGGCCCCGTCCCAGAGTGGATGAGACGTCAGTGCGCGGGCATGGGGAAGAGGAACTCGCCCGTCGCCTGGTCGAGAGGCCAGACGATGACGGGGACTCCGTTCTGCCATTGCGACTGCGCCACCGGAATGGTGGCGGCGTTGTTTTCGCCGAACTTGACATGGCCGACGGCGTAGTCCGCGTCGGTCTTCGAGATCGCCTCGTTGATCTCGTCGGGATCGAGCGATCCCGCCGCGGCGATCGCATCCAACAGCACCATCGCGGCCGTGTAGCTGTCGGCGATGTGCTGGCTCGAGGTGAGACCGGTCTCGGATTCGAACGCGTCACGCAGGTCGGCGGCGCCGGGGTAGTCGAACGACGGGTCCCAGTACGCTCCCACCATCACACCGTCCGCGAGTTCGCCGAGGGCCTCCGCGAACTGGATCGGCTCCCCGCCCTTCTCGGCGACGATCGCCTTCGGGTTCCAGCCGATCGCGGCCATCTGCTTGCGGATCGAGATCGCGGCCGGCGTGATCGAGTCGATGAGGAGGATGTCGGCGCCCGAGTCCTTGCCCTTCTGGAGCGCGGCCGAGAAGTCGGTGTTGTCGACGGGAAACTCCTCGTTGCCGACCACCGTGTAGCCGTTCGCCTCCGCGAGGGCGGGCCAGATCTCGGTGCCGACGATCATTCCGTCGGGGCCGTTGTCGTGCATCATGAAGACCTTCTTGTTGGTTTCCACGCCCGTCGCTTTGAGGGTTTCGAACGTCGCCCCCGAGAGTTCGGGGATCGAGAAGAAGATGTCCCACGCGTAGGTCCACTCCTTCACGCCCTTGAAGACTTCGACGGGGTTGCACGCGGTGACGAAGGGAACGCCTTGGCTGTCGGCGACGACGGCACCCGGGTTGGACAGATCGGGTGTGCACGATCCGAGCAGGGCATCGACGCCCGTGTTCGAGATCAGAGTGCGGGTCTGCGTGGTGACCTCGTTCGGGTCGGACTTGTCATCGACCAGCGTCAGTTCGACCGGGCGCTTCACACCGTCGATCTCGATGCCGCCGTCGGCGTTGATCTCTTCGACAGCGTGCTCATAGCCCCACTTGAGGAAGCTGCCGAACCCCGCGAGGACGCCGCTGAGGGGTACCGTCGCGCCGATGCGGATGGGCTCGTCAGAACCCGAGTCCCCGGCATCCGCACCGATCGGTGCGCACCCTGCCATCACAAGTGCCGCAGTGACCATGGCGGCGGCGAGGCCAAACATCCGCCCGCGCGTGCGGTGTTCATCCATTTCAGAATCTCCTTTGATCTGAGCCCCAGCGGGACGGACATCCCATGATCCGCACGCACGCGGACTGCGACAACGGATCATCCCGGTATTCGGGACGGATAGTTGCGCACGAGATGCGCGACAGCCCGCCGGGAGCGCGCAGATGACCCACACGGCCACCGTGAACTTCGGATCGCATCGGCCGATGACCGGAGGCGACCACCAGCCGTACCTCGTCGTTCCCGGGATCCTGCGTCGGAGGAATCGCCGTCGCGAGATCAGCCAATCGTTGGCTCTAGAACACACGCAGGAGGAACGTGTAAAGAATCGTCCCCCAAAATTGACAGGTTTCTGGGACGTGCCAAAGTGAATTGCGGTGATTCTGTGGAGGGGATGACGGGAATCGA
>NZ_DATMIO010000181.1:0-4219 GCF_035554235.1 Microbacterium sp.
GTGACTACGCGAGCGTCATGCAGGTCGTCGCCGACCACTACGAGGTGGCCATCGCTGCGCGCAGCATCCACCGCGCGCGGGAGATCCTGGGCGGCGCCGGAATCGAGCGTACCGTCGTCGCTCGCCCCGCGCCCGCGGCGCCCACCGCGCCGCCGGTCGGCGACCCGGTCATCGACCCCGAACGGGTCGAGCCGCCGCGCTATGGGGAGCGGGTCACACCGTCCCCGACGCCCGGGGCGGAGCCGCCGCCCCCGGCTGCGGACGAGACGGGCGATGCCCGTGACGCCCGCCCCTCCCAGGATCCATGAGCGAGGCCGAGGTCCGCCTTCCGGTCGATCTCCCGGGGGGAACGGTCGAGGTCTCCGCCGCCTACGGCCGCCCCGACGAGGCGTGGGCGACCATCGCGATCGCCCACGGCGCGGGCGCCGGCTACGGCCACCCGTTCATGACGGGCTTCGCCCGGGGGATGCGCGCGCAGGGCGCGGCGACGCTCCGTTTCAACTTCGCCTACATCGAGGCGGGGCGCAGGATGCCGGGACCGGCCACGCACGCGATCGCCGCGTGGCGCGCGGCCTTCGCGTTCGCCGTGGCCCGCTCCGAGGGCGAGCCGGTGTGGGTCTCGGGCAAATCGTACGGGGGCCGGATGGGTTCGATGGCGGTCGCCGAAGGCCTCGAGGCGCATGGCCGGGAGGCCGCGGGTCTGGTCTACCTCGGCTACCCCCTGCACCCTCCGGGCGACCCGCAGAAGGCGCGCGTCGCGCACCTGCCCGGCATCCGCGTGCCGCAGTTGTTCGTCTCGGGAGCGAACGATCCATTCGTCGCCCCCCACGAGCAGCTCGAGGCCGCCGTCGCTGCGTGCCAGGACGCGAGCATCGCGTGGATCGCGGACGCGGGGCACTCGTTCGACATCAAGGGCAGGAAGCGCCCCGCGGACGCGGTCGGCGCGGCGCTCGCACCCCTCGTCGCGGAGTTTCTGCGCCGCTAGCCGTGCCGCCCGGGCAGGTCGGTCAACGGGATGCGTCGGCCGGTCCGGTGCGCAGTCGCGCGATCCACGCCTCGACCTCGTCGGCGGTGCGCGGGATGTCCCCGGTGAGACTGACCGCTCCGGCATCCGTCATGAGGATGTCGTCCTCGATGCGCACGCCGATGCCGCGGTACTCCTCGGGAACGGTGAGGTCGTCGATCTGGAAGTACAGGCCGGGTTCGATCGTGAAGACCATCCCCGGCTCCAGGAGGCCGTCGTAGTACATGTCGCGGCGGGCCTGTGCGCAGTCATGCACGTCGAGGCCCAGGTGGTGGCTCGTGCCGTGCACCATGTAGCGGCGGTGCTGGCCGCCGTCGTCGGCGTCGAGGGCTTCCTCGGCCGTCACCGGGAGAAAGCCCCACTCGGCTGTCCGGAGCGCGATCACCTGCATCGCGGCCTCGTGCACGGCGCGGAACTTCACCCCCGGCCTGGCGGCCGCGAACGCGGCATCCGCGGCCTCGCGCACCGTCTCGTAGACGCGACGCTGCACCTCGCTGAAGGTGCCGCTCACGGGCAGGGTCCGGGTGATGTCGGCCGTGTAGAGACTGTCGACCTCGGCGCCGGCGTCGATGAGGATGAGATCCCCGGGGACGACCGGTCCGTCGTTGCGCGTCCAGTGCAGGTAGCAGGCGTGCGGACCCGAGGCCGCGATCGTGTCGTACCCCTCCCAGTTGCCGTCGCTGCGTGCCCGCTGGTGGAAGACGCCCTCCACGACGCGCTCGCCGCGGGGGTGCTCGATGATGCGCGGCAGCTCGGCGACGATGTCGTCGAAGCCCTTCGCGGTCACCTCGACGGCGAGCCGCAGCTGGGCGATCTCGTAGTCGTCCTTGACGAGCCGGAGTTCGCTGACGAAACGCGTCAGCTCATCGTCTTCGTCGACGACGATGTCGTCGTCGAAGGAGTCGAACGTGTCGATGTGAGCGGTCGCGATGCCGAGGTCGGCGGCGACGGAGGCGAGAGGGGGGCGAGGCCCGATCCAGAACTCCCCGATCGTGGCATCGGAATAGAACTCGCTCGTCGTGCGATCGGCGCGTTCGCGGAAGTAGAGGGTGACGTCGTGGCCGTCCGCGGTGGGCTGGAACACGAGCACGGAGTCGGGTTCGGCGTCGTTCGCCCACCCCGTGAGATGCGCGAAAGCCGAATGCGCCCGGAAAGGGTAGTCGGTGTCGTTGCTGCGGGTCGCCAGCGACCCCGCGGGTACGACGAGCCGCTTGCCGGCGAAAGCGGCAGAGACCGCGGCTCGGCGCGCGGCGGCGTATGGCGCCTGCTCGCGCGCGGCGGGGACGGTGTCGGGGTGTTCCGCCCATCCCGTGGAGATGCTGTCGAGGAAGCCCTTCGGGAAGGGCTGTCGACGATTCGTCGACGTGCCGGCCGGCTTCGCCGCAGCCTCGGTGGAGGCGGGTTCGGCGGGGGTGGCGTCGATCGTGTCGGTGTCGCCTGCGGTGCTCATGACATCCAGTTTCGCACGCGCGCGCCGGCGGTGGTCTTCGGCCGCGGAGGGCCGAAGCGTCCGCTCAGCCGACGGGTTCGAGCTGGACGACCAGCGGTCGGTGGTCGCTTCCCGAGTCATCCATCGAGCGCAGCACGACCGATCCGGTCGGCTTCCAGTGGCTCGAGTACATGACGTGATCGATCGGTGCGCCGGCCAGCGCCGGAATCTGGCTCGTCCACGTGCCGACGGCGCCGTTCCCGGTCTCCGCGGCCGCGTCGCGGCACTGGCCGAGCGTTGCGTTCCCGACGCCGAGGCCGCTCATGTGGTCGAGCGTCGCGTTGAAGTCGCCGGCCATGATGACGTTGGCGGCGGCGCACTGGTCGGCGAGCCACTGGAGGTCGTCGCGCCAGCTCGGCATGTAGGCGGACCGCGGGGCCACGGCGTGCACGGCCACCACGATCGGGCCGTCGCCGTCGACCGGCATCGCGACCGCGCTCGGAACGACGCCGGTGTTGCTCGAGCCGTCCCGCGAAGACTCGATCACCGAATAGTCGCCGAGTTCGGGGGAGATGAGGATGGTGGTCTCCCACGCCTGCGGACCGTTCTCGATCTCGGTGTTGAACCGCACATGGTGCACCCACATGGGGCGTCCCATCTCGCGCATCGCGACCGCGACGCTCTCGCCGACCGACTCGGCGGTCTCGGGCAGGGCGATGATGTCGGCATCCATCGCCACGGCCGTCTTCGCCACGGCCTCGGACGGCGTCGCCTCGCCCGCCGTGTTCCACGTCATGACCCGAACGCTCGTGTCCGTGCTCGCGGGCAGCGTGTCGGCCCCTAGTCCCCGGGACATCATGATGCCCGCGTTGGCGGCAACGGCGATCGCGGCGACGAGCACGATCGAGAAGGCGAAGCCGCGCGTCGTGCGGGGGAGGGCGAGCAGCAGCGCGAGCACGATGACGCCGAGGAATCCGGCGACGACAAGGCCCCGGAAAGAGACGATCTGGGCGACCGGATACGTGCGTTCGAGCCGGAAGAACGACGGCCACGTCAGCACGGCCGCCGCAACGGCGAACAGCACCGTCGCGAGGATTCCGAACAGGCGAAGCACGCAGCGACTCTAGGTGAGCAGGCTGTGAAACGGGCGAACGCCGGGCGCTCGCGGGGGTGCCGCGGCGGGCTACGCTCAGAGGATGACAGGGGCGCGCAGGTGGCAGGGCCCGAGCGACCTGCACCTGCACTCCCTCCGCTCGGACGGGACCGAACCGCCGGCCGTCGTCATGCAGGCGGCGCACCGGCACGCGCTTCGCACGGTGGCGCTCACCGACCACGACACGACCGCCGGATGGGCCGAGGCGGCCGACGCCGCGACGTCGCTCGGGATGACGTTCATCTCGGGAATGGAGCTCTCTGCCAAGCAGGATTGGCGGAGCGTCCACATCCTCGCGTACCTCTTCGATCCGGATGACGCCGCCCTGCGCGCCGAGATGAACCGCATCCGCGAGGACCGTATGGGTCGCGCCGAGCGCATCGTGCAGAAGATCGCGCGCGACTACGACCTGACGTGGGAGGACGTCGTCGAGCAGACCCACGGCGACGCGACGGTCGGGCGCCCGCACATTGCCGACGCGCTCGTCGCGCGTGGATTCGCCCGGGACCGCAGCGACGCCTTCGACGGCATCCTGCACCCGCGTGAGGGCTACTACGTCCCGCACTACGCTCCCGACCCCCTCGCGGCCGTGCGCCTCATCGTGGGCGCGGGC
>NZ_DATMIO010000182.1:0-6888 GCF_035554235.1 Microbacterium sp.
CGAGAAGTACGGCTCCGTCGTGCGCATGGTCGACATCGGCGGACCGTGGTCGCGCGAGCTCTGCGCCGGAACGCACGTGTCATCGAGCGCCGAGATCGGGCTCATCAGCCTCGTCGGTGAATCGTCGGTCGGGGCATCCAACCGCCGCGTCGAGGCGCTCGTGGGGCAGGACGCCTTCCGCGAACTGGCCGCGGAACGCGCCATCGTCTCGCAGCTGTCGTCTGCCCTGAAGACCCCGCGCGACCAGCTGCCCGACCGGATCGCCGAGCTCGCCGCGAACCTGAAGGCCGCCGAGAAGAAGATCGCGGCGTTCGAGGCGCGCGCGCTGACGGAACGCGTGCCCGCGCTCGCCGCACTGGCCGCGCCCATCGGGACGTTCCAGGTGGTCGCCGATCAGATCGGCGCCGCGGGGTCGCAGGATGACCTCCGCTCGCTCGTCACCTCGGTGCGCGACCGCCTCGGCCAGGCGCCTGCCGTCGTGGCCCTCGGCGGCGAGATCGGCGGTCGCCCCGTCGTGATCGTCGCCACGAACGACGCCGCTCGCCAGGCCGGAGCGAAAGCGGGCGTGCTCGCGAAGGCGGCCGCCGCGGCACTCGGCGGAGGAGGCGGGGGCCGCGACGACATCGCCCAGGGCGGCGGGGCGGATGCCGCAGCACTGCCGACCGCGATCGCCGCGGTGCGGGACGCACTGGGGGCGACCGCGGCGTGACAGGGTTCCGCCGGGGCGTGCGCCTGGGCATCGATGTCGGCAAGGCCCGCATCGGCGTCGCCCGCAGCGACCCCGACGGCATGCTCGCCACGCCGGTCGAGACCGTCCCACGGGCAAGTGGCGACCCGATCGCGCGTATCATCGCGCTCGCCGGTGAGCACGGCGCCGTCGAGCTCGTCGTGGGCCTGCCGCTGAACCTACGCGGTGAGGAGACCCTTTCGACGATCGATGCGAAGGAGTTCGCGGGGGCGCTGGCCGCGGCATCCGACACGCCCGTACGCATGGTCGACGAGCGGCTCAGCACGGTGAGCGCCAACTCGGCACTGCGCGATGCGGGCCGTTCGCAGCGATCTTCTCGTAGCATTGTGGACCAAGTAGCCGCCGTCGTGCTGCTCCAGCACGCCATCGACACCGAGAAGTCGACGGGAAGATCCCCCGGTCTGCCCGTACCGCCCAGCCAGGAGCCAGCCTGACCATGCCCGATCCATCGTCAACGTCCGACGATCCGTTCTCCGATCTGTACGGGAAGCTTCCTGACCCGAAGGCCCGCGCAGACGATTCCGCCGCGCCCGCACCGACGACATCGCCCGTGCCGCTCTCGCGACGCGCGGCACGGGAAGCGGCGACCGGCCCCAGCCCGGCGCAGGTGACCCCCGCCCCCGCCCCCGCCACCGTGCCCCCTTCACCGACGGCGGCCGTGCCGGTCGTCGTCCCGAGCCCCAGGGCGGAAGCGCGCGCCTCGACGACCGTCGCCGAGCCGACCATCGACCACCTCTTCAGCGCCGACTCGCACGCCGAGCACACGGTCCCGCCCGCCGCGAAGCGGCGCAAGCGGCGCCGCGGGTGCCTGGTCGCCCTCGTCATCCTGGCGCTGATCTTCGGGGGCATCGCCGCCGCCGGCATCTGGGTCTGGAACACGTACGAATCCAACATCCGCTCGGTGATGGGCTGGGAAGAGCCGAAGGACTACGCCGAGGGACTTGCGACCGGCGAGGCCCTCGTCACCATCAACTCGGGCGACGGCGGCGAGGCCATCTCGCAGTCGCTGTACGAAGCCGGCGTCACCAAGACGCCCGACGCCTTCTACGCGATGCTGATCACTCAGCCCACGCAGCCGATCTTCTATCCGGGCGTGTACCGCCTGCAGCAGAAGATGACGTCCGCGGCCGCCCTCGTCGCCCTCGAGGATCCGGCCAACAAGCTGGAGAACTCCGCCGTCCTGCCCGAAGGACTCACGCTCGATCAGACCCTGGAGGAGCTCGCATCGAGCCTCGCCATGCCGATCGAGGACTTCCAGGCCGCCGTGGCCGACCCCGCCGCCTACGGCGTCGCCGCCTCGAGCCTGGAGGGCTGGCTCTTCCCCGCGATGTACACGTTCGACCCGGGCGTGACCGCTCCGCAGATCATCCAGACGATGGTCGACCGCGCGGTGTCATCGCTGGATGCCGCGGGCGTGGCCGTCGAGCAGCGTCAGGACATCCTTACCCGTGCCTCGATCATTCAGCGCGAAGCGCGGCTCGAGGAGGACTTCTACAAGGTCTCGCGCGTCATCCAGAACCGTCTCGACATCGGCATGCAGCTGCAGATGGACTCGACGTCCCAGTACGGCTACGGCGAACTGCACGACGGCACGGTGAGCACGTCGGGAGAGGCACAGTACGACGACAACCCGTGGAACACGTATGTGATCCCGGGGCTGCCGGTCGGCCCGATCTCGAACCCCGGAGACGTCGCGATCGACGCCGCCATGCACCCGGCCGACGGCCCGTGGCTGTTCTTCGTGACCTGGAACCTCGACACCGGCGAGACGATCTTCACCTCGACGGATGCCGAGCACGAAGCGGCCAAGGAGAAGTGGGCGCAGTGGTGCGAGGAGAACCCGGACGGCGGGTGCTGACGCGGACTGCGCTGGCGGTCTGGGGCGACCCGATCGAGCACAGCCGCTCACCCGCCCTGCACCACGCGGCCTATCGCGCTCTGGGACTGGACTGGGAGTACGGGCGCCGCCGGGTGGGTGCGGAGGAGTTCGACGATGCGCTCGCGGGTCTCGATGCGCGCTGGCGGGGCATCTCGTGCACGATGCCCCTCAAAGAGCGGGCCTTCGCCGCGTCCACCGTGCGCGATCGGCGAGCCGAGGCGACCGGTGCCGTCAACACGCTGCTGCTGGGTGCTGCGGGCGGACCGCGTGGATGGAACACGGATGTCGGCGGCGTCGTGCGCACCCTTGCCGAGGAGGGCGTCGAGAACGTCGGTCGCGCACGGATCGTGGGCGCCGGGGCGACCGCCGCGTCCGCGGTCGTCGCGCTGCACGAGCTCGGAGCAGGGCTGATCGAGGTCGTCGCACGCCGGCCCGAGCGCGCACTCCCGCTGATCCGGCTCGGCGAGAGCCTGGGCGTGTCTGTCATCGTGGCGCCCCTGGACTCGCGGGAACGCGAGAACCGCGTCGATGTCACCGTTGCCACGCTGCCGAGCGGCACCGAGCTCGACCCCGACGTCGCCTCCGCGCTCGCGGAGCGCGGGGGAGTGCTGCTCGATGCGGCCTACGCTCCGTGGCCGAGCACCCTCGCCGCTGCCTGGAACGCGCACGGCGGCGCGGCACTGTCGGGTCTCGGGATGCTGCTGCACCAGGCCCTGCTGCAGGTGCGGATCTTCGTGAACGGCGACGTCGATGCCGTGCTCGCCGACGAGGCGGACGTGCTCGCCGCGATGCGCTCGGCACTCGTGGGAGACTAGACGAATGCTCCGCGTGCTCACGGCCGGCGAATCGCACGGCCCGGAACTCGTCGCCATCATGGAGGGCCTTCCCTCCGGCGTCCCCATCTCTGCCGACGCCGTGCGCGCCGACCTCGCCCGTCGAAAGCTCGGCTACGGCCGGGGCTCGCGCATGAAGTTCGAGGAGGACGAGCTCTCGTTCTCCGGCGGCGTGCTGCACGGCTTCAGCATCGGCAGCCCGATCGCCCTGCGCATCGGCAACACCGAATGGCCGAAGTGGACCGAGGTGATGAGCCCCGAGCCCGTCGAACTGACCGAGAAGTCGCGCGGTCGCGGAGCGCCGCTGACGCGGCCGCGCCCCGGGCACGCCGATCTGGTCGGCATGCAGAAGTACGCGTTCGATGAGGCGCGCCCGATCCTCGAGCGCGCGAGCGCACGGGAGACCGCCGCTCGCGTCGCACTCGGCGCCATCGCCCGCAGCTTCCTGGCCGAGCTGGGCATCACGCTCGTCAGCCACACGCTCTCGATCGGTCCGGTGCGCACCCCCGAGGGCGCCGCGCTGCCGACACCCGACGACGTCGGTGCGCTCGACGCCGATCTGCTGCGGTGCTTCGACGCCGAGACGTCCGCGCGCATGGTCGCGGAGGTCGATGCCGCCCGCAAGGACGGCGACACGCTCGGCGGCATCGTGGAGGTGCTCGCCTATGGCCTGCCGCCCGGGCTCGGGTCGCACGTGCACTGGGATCGCCGACTCGACGGCAAGCTGGCCCAGGCGCTGATGAGCATCCAGGCGATCAAGGGCGTCGAGGTCGGCGACGGGTTCCTGACGACGACCCGCCGGGGGTCTGCGGCCCACGACGAGCTGTTCGCGACCGACGCCGGGATCGGTCGTTCGACCGACCGCGCCGGCGGCATCGAGGGCGGCATGTCGACCGGCACGGTGCTCCGCGTCCGAGCGGGGATGAAGCCGATTGCGACGGTTCCGCACGCCCTGCGCACCGTTGACATCGCCACGGGCGACACCGCGTCTGCGCACCACCAGCGCTCCGACGTGTGCGCGGTTCCGGCCGCCGGCGTCGTCGCCGAGGCCATGGTCGCCATCGTGCTCGCAGAGGTCGCGCTCGAGAAGTTCGGCGGCGACTCGGTGGCCGAGACGCGACGCAACCTCGATACGTACCTCGCGAACATCCCGGACGCGCTTCGCACGCTCGCCGGCAGCGACGCCGCCCTCGCCGAGGCATGACCGGCGACAGCCGCGCCATCGTGCTCATCGGCCCGATGGGGGCCGGAAAGTCGAGCGTGGGTCGACGCGTGGCCAAGGCGCTCCGGGTGGGCTTCTTCGACACGGACGTGGCGATCATCAAGGCGCACGGCCCCATCCCGGATCTCTTCCGTTCGCACGGTGAGCCGCACTTCCGCGCCCTCGAGCGCCAGGCCGTGATCGATGGCCTCGCGACGGGCGGCGTCGTCGCACTCGGCGGAGGAGCGGTGCTCGACCCCGCGACGCGCGCGGATCTCGCTCGGCACCGCGTCGTGCTGCTCACCGTCGCGCCTCGGGTCGTCGCGGCACGGCTGCGCGACACGTCGCGGCCCCTCCTGCAGGGCGAGGACCCGATGGCGACGTGGACCCGCATCAGCGAGGAGCGCGCGCCGCTCTACGCCGAAGTGGCCGATGTGACCTTCGACACGTCCACGGGTCCGCTGAGCGAGGTGACCCGCGCGATCGTCGCGTGGGCGGCAGAAGTGGGTACACATGAGTGACACGACGACGATCTCGGTGACCACCGGCACCGGCTACGACATCACGGTCGGACACGGCATCCTGTCGACCCTCGGCGACGCGCTGCCGCCGGCGGCGCGCAAGGTGCTCGTCATCCATCCGCCGACCCTCGCCGCGCAAGCAGAGGCGCTGCGCGTCGCGCTCGGCGGCGACCGGGAGGTGCTCCTCGCGGAGATCCCGGATGCCGAGGCGGGCAAGCGCATCGAGGTCGCGGCCTTCTGCTGGCAAGTGCTCGGCAAGGCCGACTTCACGCGCACCGACGTGGTCGTGGGCTTCGGCGGTGGAGCGGCCACCGACCTCGCGGGGTTCGTCGCCGCGACCTGGCTGCGCGGCGTCGCGGTCGTGCAGGTGCCGACCACCGTCCTGGGCATGGTCGATGCGGCCGTCGGGGGCAAGACGGGCGTGAACACCGCCGAGGGGAAGAACCTCGTCGGATCGTTCTGGGCGCCGCACGCCGTGCTCTGCGACCTCGACCTGCTCGCAACGCTGTCGCGCAACGAGACCGTCGCCGGGTTCGCCGAGGTCGTCAAGGCCGGCTTCATCTGGTACCCCGAGATCCTCGACCTCATCGAGGCCGATCCCGCGCGCGCGACCGACGTCACCTCCGCGGAGTTCCGCCGAGCCATCGAGCTCGCGATCGACATGAAGGCCCGGGTCGTGAGCAACGACTTCCGCGAGGCGGGGCTGCGCGAAGTGCTCAACTACGGTCACACCCTGGGCCACGCGATCGAGCACGCGGAGCGATACCGCTGGCGCCACGGCGCCGCGATCTCGGTCGGGATGGTCTTCGCCGCGGAGCTGTCGCGCCTGGCCGGACGCCTCTCGGATGCTGCCGCGCAGCGTCACCACGACATCCTCGACTCGCTCGGCCTGCCGACGACGTACGGCGCCGGCCGCTGGCCGACGCTGCTGGCGACGATGCAGCGCGACAAGAAGAGCCGCGGCGGGATGCTGCGCTTCATCGTGCTCGACGACATCGCCAAGCCGACGGTGCTCCAGGCGCCCGACGAGTCGCTCCTGTTCGCCGCGTACCAGGAGGTGAGCGGCTGATGGGTGCGGCGGAGGAAGAATCCACCGCTGGTATCGTGCGAGCGTGACGACTCCCCGACGCCTGCTCCTGGTCAACGGACCGAACCTGAACCTGCTCGGCACGCGGGAGCCCGAGGTGTACGGCACCGACACGCTCGCGGATGTCGAGGCCCTCGTCGCACGCACCGCGGGCGAGTACGGCTACGAGGTGACGGCGATGCAGAGCAACCACGAGGGCGTGCTGATCGACGCCATCCATGCGGCACGCGAGACGTGTTCGGGCATCGTCATCAACCCGGGCGGGCTGACGCACACGTCGGTCGTGCTCCGCGACGCCCTTTCGGGCGTCGCGCTCCCCGTCGCCGAGGTGCACATCTCCGACGTGTACAAGCGTGAGGAATTCCGCCACCACTCGTACGTCCGCGACGTCGCGGCCGTCCACGTCGTCGGCGAGGGCGTGCCCGGGTATGCGACCGCCGTGCGCCTGCTCGTCGACGTCATCGCGGGCCGCGCCGAGGGCTGAACCCTGGGGGCGCGCGGCCGACCCGGTAGACTCGATGGTCGGCGCGCTTCGACACGCCCAGCGCCTCTGCCGTCGACGGCAGATGGCCGCACGACTTCACAGAACGGAATTCCCGGACCAATGGCATCGACCGCA
>NZ_DATMIO010000183.1:0-9784 GCF_035554235.1 Microbacterium sp.
CGTTGACGAGGTTGAAGACGCCCCGCGGGAGCCCGGCCTCCTCGAAGATTCCCGCCCAGAGCGACGCGGACAGGGGCGTGAACTCGGCCGGCTTCAGAACGACCGTGTTTCCCGTGGCAAGCGCGGGGCCGAGCTTCCACGACTCGAGCATGAACGGCGTGTTCCACGGGGTGATCAGGCCCGCGACGCCGATCGGCTTGCGGTTGACGTAGTTCATCTGGCGCCCCGGCACCTTGAAGGCATCGTCGGCCTGGGCGATGATCAGGTCAGCGAAGAACCGGAAGTTCTCGGCCGCGCGCCGCGCCTGGCCCAGCGCCTGCGTGATCGGCAGCCCCGAGTCGAACGACTCGAGCTCGGCCAGGCGAGCGTCGCGCGACTCGACGATGTCGGCGACCCGGTGCAGCACGCGCGAACGCTCGCGGGGCAGCATCCGGGGCCACGGTCCGTCGGTGAACGCGCGCCTCGCGGCGGCGACCGCGAGATCGATGTCGGCCTTCTTGCCGGCCGCGGCCTGCAGATAGGTCTCGTTCGAGACCGGGTCGAGCACGTCGAACGTGTCGCCGTCGACGGAGTCGACGAACGCGCCGTCGATGTAGTGCTGGATGCGGGTGGGCAGGTCGGCGGGCACGTGCCCGCGGATGACGGCGGTGTCGGTCATCTGGGATCTCCCTAGAGGTCGGAGTTCGGGTGTTCGTGGACGAGGTAGGCGTCGAGGGTGGCGGAGCGGTGACGCCGGGCTGCGGTCTCGATCTCGTCGAGCGGCGCGCTCGCCTCGATCAGCTGCAGGATCCTCTCGTGCTCCCGCACGGACTCCGCGGCGCGCCCGGGCACGAAGCTGAACGTCGAGTCGCGGAGGTTGCCGAGCCGGCCCCACTCGCCGCGCACGATCTCGAGCAGGCGGGGGTTCGGGCACCGGTCGAAGAGCGTCGAGTGGAACTCCAGGTTGAGCGCCGTGAAGGAGTGCGGATCGAAGTGGTCGAGCGTCTCGATCATGAGCTCGTTGATCGAGCGCGCGCGGCGGATGTCGTCGATGCTCAGGTGCCGCGCCGAAAGCGCGGTTGCCGCCCCCTCCAGGATGCCGAGCGCTTGCATGCTGTTGCGGTAGGCGGAGTCATCCACCATCGACACGTGCGCGCCGACGTTGCGCTCGAAGGTGACCAGCCCCTCCGCCTCGAGCTGGCGGATCGCCTCGCGCACGGGCACGACGGACATGCCGAGGTCTTTGGCGAGGCTGCCCAGCACGAGCCGATAGCCGGGCGTGAATTCTTGCCGGGCGATGCGCTCCTTGACCCAGTGGTACGCCTGCTGGGACTTGCTGAGGTCGGCCCTCACCGCGTCTGGCGCCATGCCCGGTACCGGGCCTTCCACTCGTCGTTCATGGGAAAGAGCCCGTCGACCGGATGCCCCGCCCTGACCTGCTCGGCCACGTAGGCGTCTTCATCCTCCTGAGCGAGCGCGGCATCGACGACCTCCTCCACGAGGCCGGAGGGGATGACGATCACGCCGTCGCCGTCGCCCACGATGACATCGCCCGGCTGCACGGTGGTGCCGCCGCATCCGATCGTCACATCGACGTCCCACGGAACGTGCTTGCGTCCCAGCACCGCGGGGTGCGCGCCGCTCGAGAAGACGGGGATGTCGATGCCGGCCACCGTCTCGTAATCGCGCACGCCGCCGTCGGTCACGATGCCCGCCGCGCCGCGGGCCTGCGCGCGCAGCACGAGCACGTCGCCGAGGGTTCCCGAGCCGCGCTCGCCGCGCGCCTCGATCACGATCACCTCGCCCGGCTGGACGGCGTCGAACGCGCGCTTCTGGGCGTTGTAGCCGCCGCCGTGGCTCGCGAAGAGATCCTCGCGCCCCGGCACGAAGCGGAGGGTCTTCGCGATCCCGACGAGCTTGGTGCCGGAGCGGTTCGCCCGTACGCCGTCGATCGTGACGTTGTTCAGGCCGCGCTTGCGCAGCTGAGCGCTGAGTCCGGCCACGGGCGCGGCCTCGAGCTTCGCGCGGAGCTGGGCGGTGAGGGCGCCATTCGTCTCGGGAGGCAGGCCGGCGGCCTCGCGCGAGCCCCACGCCTCCGAGCGCTGGTCGTCGTCGATCCGGGGCTGCGCGCTGAAGGACGGGAGGGGGGCATCGCCCTGCACGACGTGCGTGACGAGGCGGCCGGACGAGGGCCCGCCCGGCACGTCCACCTCCACCTCGACGACATCCCCCGGCTGGACGACGGATGCCCCGGCCGGCGTGCCGGTCAGGATCACGTCGCCGGGCTCGAGGGTGACGAGCTGCGACACGTCGGCGACGAGGAGGCCGAGCGGGAACAGCAGGGTGGCGGTGGAGTCCTCCTGCACGAGGGCGCCGTTGACCCAGGTGCGCAGGCGCAGCGCCGCGGGATCGATCTCCCGCGCGTCGATGAGTGCGGGTCCGACGGGAGTGAAGCCGTCGCCTCCCTTGGAGCGGAGGTTCGAGCCCTTGTCGGCCCAGCGCAGGTCGTAGACCCCGAAATCGTTCGACGCGGTGACGTGCGAGACGTGGATCCAGGCGTCCTCCGGGCTCACGCGCCGCGCCTCGGAGCCGATGACGATCGCGATCTCCCCCTCGAACGCCAGCAGTTCGGTGCCGTGCGGTCGCTCGATGGCGGCGCCCGAGGCGGAGAGCGACGTGGAGGGCTTGAGGAAATACGACGGCACGGCCGGCGTCCGCCCCCGCTGGGCGGCGCGCGAGGGGTAGTTGATGTGCACGGCGACCACCTTGCCCGGCCTCGCGGGCAGCGGGTCGAAGGGGCCGGCTGCCGCATCCGTCGTCGTGGTCATGTCATCCCTCGGGTGTGATATTCGATATCGTATATGATCTCGCGACGGGGCGCTACGAGTTCGCGCGGATGATCTCGTGCTGGTAGGGCGCGATCACAGAGCCCGAGATCCTCAGATCCAGCAGCAGGAACGGGCGCTCGGCTGCCGGCGTCCCGACCCATTCCGCGAGCCGCGCAAGATCCTCCAGCGACCGCACGACGACTCCCTCGGCACCGAAACCCCGGGCCACCCCGGCGAAGTCGACCTCGGGGATGAGCATCGGCTCCCGGGCGAGGCCCTTCACCCCGTAGAGGTTGACTTCGGCGCCGTATGCGGCGTCGTTCCAGACGACGGCGAGCCCGTGTCCGCCCGCGACGCGGACAGCCGACTCGAGGTCGGCGAGGCCCATGAGCCCACCGCCGTCGCCGATCGTCAGGACGATCGTCGACTCGGGGCGTGCCCGCGCCGCCCCGGGAACGCTCGCGAAGCCGAGCCCGATCGACTGGAACGCGGTGCCGACCATCATCATCCGGTCGGGCGACGCGACGGGCCAGTACATGTTGGCCCAGCCGATGAAGTGCCCGCCGTCCGAGACGACGACGCGGTCATCGGGCAGCAGCTCGGCGATGCGGGCGGCCGCCGAACGCGGGTCGAGACGCCCGTCGGGGGCGAGCGCGTCGCCGGGCTCGTGGCGGCGCGCGGATGCCGCATCCACCCTCTCTCGCCAGCCGCTCGGACTCGCCCCCAGGGCGGCGAGTTCGTCGGCGATCGCGCGTGCCACGACCGTGGCATCGCCGCGCACGTAGCCGCCGACGTGCGGGTGCGTCGCCGCGGGAGCGAGATCGACCTGGAAGACCCGCGTGCCGGGTGACAGCAGCGCGCCGAAGCGCATCGTGAACTGATTGAGCGATGCCCCGAACACGACGGCGACGTCGGCCTCTGCGACCAGCGCCATCGCGGCTTCGGCACCGAAGCCGCCCGTCACGCCGAGGTCGAACTCGGGTCGGGGGAAGATTCCGCGGCCGAGCGCGGTCGAGGCGGTGACCGCACCCGTCGCGTCGGCGATCGCTCCGAGCGCCGCCCCCGCGCCGGCGATCCACGCGCCCCGCCCGGCGAGCAGCAAGGGGCGCTGGGCGCCGGCGAGCGCGGCCGCGGCGTCGCGGATCGCCCGCTCGGCGAACGGGCCGCGCGGTGCGACCGGCTGCGGAAGGCGCGGCTCGGGCGCTTCGGGCACCGGACCCGCCTCAAGCGCGGCGACGTCGTAGGGGATCGCGAGAACCGTCGGCACGCGGTAGGTGAGGGCGTGCTCGATCGCGATGACCGTCGTGGCCGCGGCATCCGCTCGCCCCACCGTGTACGTGCGCGCGCCGACCGCCGACGCGAGCGCGATCTGGTCGACATCCCAGGGCCGCGGGCCCGACGTGGGCTCGTCGCCGACGACCAGCACGAGGGGGACGTGCGCCTGCACGGCCTCGGCGAGCGCGGTCAGCGTGTTCGTGAACCCCGCTCCATACGTGGCGGTCGCCGCCGCCAGGCCGCCGCCGGCGCGGTGATAGGCGTCGGCCGCGACGACGCCGCCGGCTTCGTGCCGTAGGGCGGTGTACCCGACGCCGGTCGATCGTTCGAGGGCATCGAGGAAGTAGGCGTTGCCGTTGCCCATCACCCCGAAGACGTGGTCGATGTGGCGGGCGAGGGTCGCGGCGACGTGGGCGGACACGATGGGCATGGGTGCTCCAGGCGAGGACATCGATGACGGACGGAAGGTTCCGTGTGTGTCTCGCGGCGGCGACCGGATGCCGCGGCTACGTGCCCCTTTTTCGAGCACCGGCGGGTCGATCGGCCCCCGGACGCTTCGAGTATAGGCGTGCGCCTGGATGACCGAGCGAGCATGCCAAGCTGGTGCGATGAAGACGATCCAGCTCCGCAGGTACACGCTCGTCGACGGCGAATACGAGGCCTTCCTGGCCTGGTGGCGGGAGCGGATGACGCGCGTTCGCCCCGCGGCCGGCTTCACGATCGAGTTCGCGTACGGTCTGCCCGACACGAACGAGTTCGTGTGGGCGGTGAGCGCGGAGGGCGACGAGGCCGCGTTCCTGGCCCTCGAGAGCGAGTACCTGGCCTCCGCCGCACGCGCCGAAGCGTTCGACGGCATCCCCCAGCGGGTGGCCGAGTACAACGTGAGGTTCGTCGACGAGATCTCGTAGCAACCCCGCGGCTCATCCGCCCAGAGCGTCGCGGATCGCCTCTGCCGATCGCTGCAGCCGCGCGGCGATCCCGGCGGGTTCGTGCGCGCTCGCCACGTAGACCACCGCGATCGCCGACGGGCGCCGACCGCGCACGGTGAGCGGCACCGACACCGACCGGAGGCTCGGGATGACCTCGTCGTGGCTCGTCGCGAACCCCCGTGCGGCGGCATCCATCACTTCGTCGCGGAGCCGATCCGACACGCCGCCCGGCCACTCGTCGGGGGAGAGCGCCGACAGGATCGCCTTGCCCGGTGCGCCTTTGGTGACCGAGTGCCGCGTTCCCGGCCGCTGTGCGACGGAGGCGACCGCATGCCGCGGCTCGACGCTCACGAGCGTGACGCACTCGTCGTGGTCGAGCACCACGAGGAAGCACGTCGTGCCGAGCTCGTTCGCCACCGCGGTGAGCTCCGGGAGGGCCTCGGCCTGCAGGTCGTGCGCGACGCCCGCGGCAAGGGCGGCCATGCGCGCACCCAGCTGGATCCGTCCGGTGCCGTCGCGGGTGACGAGCCCGTGGTCCTCGAGCGTGCGCAGCAGCCGGTAGGCGACCGAGCGGTGCACGCCGAGACGGCGCGCGATCTCGTCGATCGACAGCGCCTCGCGCGCGTCGGCGAGGATCTCGAGGATCCGGATGCCGCGACTCAGCGTCTGCGACGGCGGTGCGGCCGCGATCTGCGTCATGGTGCCTCTCTTGCGAACGGCGAGTTGGCCGACATAGAATCCGTTCAGTAGTAGAACATCACGTTCGAATATAGAACAGACGCGTGACCGCCGCAACCATCGCGCCCGGTGACCTCGACATCGCCGTCCGGGGAGGACATTCATGCAGTTCCATCACCACGGATACGTCTCGGGGGAGCCCCGAGTGCGGGACGCGGCGGGTTCCGGGATCGATCGGCCCGCCGAAGTCCCCGACGAGATGGACGTGCTCATCGTGGGATCCGGCCCCGCCGGGATGCTGCTCGCGGCCCAGATGGCGCAGTTTCCCGGGGTCACCACGCGCATCATCGAGCGCCGTGACGGTCGTCTCGTGCTGGGACAGGCCGATGGCATACAGCCGCGCAGCGTGGAGACGTTCCAGGCGTTCGGGTTCGCGGAGCGCATCACCGCAGAGGCGTACAACATCGCGTATATGAACTTCTGGGGCCCCGACCCCGAGAACCCGCGCAACATCGTGCGCACCGTGCGCACCGAGGACTACGCCTTCAAGATCAGCGAGTTTCCGCACCTCATCGTCAACCAGGCACGCGTGCTGGACTACTTCGCCGAGGCGGCCGCGCACGCGCCCGGTCGCATCGTCCCCGACTACGGCGTCGAGTTCCTCGGCCTCACCGTCGACGACGGCGCGGAGCATCCCGTCGAGGTGCGGGTGCGGTACGCGGCCGGACCGCGCGCCGGCGAAGAGCGCACGGTGCGCGCGAAGTACGTCGTCGGATGCGACGGCGCGCGCAGCGGTGTGCGCGAGGCGATCGGACGCAAGCACGTCGGCGACTTCTCGGCGCACGCGTGGGGGGTCATGGACGTGCTGGTGAACACCGACTTCCCCGACTGGCGCACGAAGTGCGCGATCAACTCCGAGGCCGGAAACATCCTGCACATCCCGCGCGAGGGCGGCTACCTCAGCCGCATGTACATCGACCTGGGAGAGGTCGCCCAGGACGACCACCATCACGTGCGTCAGACACCGATCGAAGAGATCATCCGCCGGGCGAACGACATCCTGCACCCGTACTCGCTCGATGTGAAGCAGGTGGCCTGGCACAGCGTGTACGAGGTCGGGCACCGGGTCACCGAGAAGTTCGACGACGTGCCGGTGGGCGAGGAGAGGACTCCGCGGGTGTTCCTCGCGGGAGATGCCTGCCACACGCACAGCGCGAAGGCCGGGCAGGGGATGAACGTGTCGATGCAGGACGGGTTCAACCTCGGATGGAAGCTCGGACATGTGCTGAGCGGCCTCAGCCCCTCCTCGCTGCTCACGACGTACTCGGCCGAGCGGCAGCCGGTCGCGCAGCAGCTCATCGACTTCGACCGGGAGTGGTCATCGCTCATGGCGCGCAAGCCCGAGGAGATCTCCGATCCGCAGGATCTCGCCACCTACTACCTCGCGACCGCGGAGTTCCCCTCCGGATTCATGACGCAGTACGGCGCCTCGATGATCGTCGGCGATGCGTCGCACCAGTCGCTCGCGCCGGGCTTCCCGATCGGCAAGCGATTCACGTCGGTCGAGGTGGTGCGCGTCTGCGACGGAAATGTCGTGCACCTGGGACATCATGCCCGGGCCGACGGTCGCTGGCGCGTCTACGCATTCGCCGACGCCGCGGCCGGCGCACCCGCTGACGCGTCGCCGGCCGGCGAGCCGCCGGCGCTCGAGCGGTGGGCGGAGTGGATGGCCTCGCCCGAGTCTCCGATCATGCGGCACACCCCGGCCGGCCAAGACATCGACGCGGTGTTCGACGTGAAGGCGATCTACCAGGGGCCGTTCGAGGACGTCGACATCTCGCGGGTTCCCGAGCTCTTCAGGCCCCGGACCGGGCCGCTGGGGCTGACCGACTGGGAGAAGGTCTACGCCGCGGGCCCCAGCGCGTGGTGCACCGCCGATATCTTCGCCGAACGCGAGCTGTCTCGCGATGGTGTCGTCGTCGTGGTGCGCCCCGACCAGTACGTGGCGGCGGTGCTCCCGCTTTCGGCGCCGGAAGAACTCGCGGCGTTCTTCGCCCAGACCATGGTGCGTGCGCGACAATGACGGGATGCCTCGTCAGCACTTGATCGAACGGCGGCTGCGGTCGCACCGGCTGTCGGCGCCCGCGGGCACGATCGCCGAGGCCGCCGAGCACATGCTGGCCACGCAGGGGCAGGAGTTCTGGGGCGGACGGTGGGCGCTCGCCGCCCGCACGAGGGGCGCCCCGAGCGTTCGCGATGTGGATGCCGCCTTCGATCGCGGTGAGATCGTCCGCTCGTGGACGATGCGCGGCACGATCCATGTCATCCCGGCCCGTGACCTCGCGTGGGTGCTGTCGCTGACCGGCGAGCGGCAGTCGCGGGCGGCCGCGGCGGTTCGGCGCGCCGAGGGGATCGACGCGGACGAGATCGCGAAGGCGGAGCGCGCCGCGATGAGCGCCCTCCGCGGCGGAAACCGGCTCACCCGCAAGGAGCTGTTCGCCGTCCTCGACCTGAGCGGCGTCTCGACGGCCGCCCAGCGCGGCTATCACCTCCTGGTCGCACTGTCGCTGCGGGGCCTGGTCTGCCAGGGGCCGGTCGTCCCGCGCGACGGCGGTCCGAGCCGCGACCAGTACGTCGTCCGCACCGATGAATGGGTGCCGGCGCAGGCGTCGCCCGCCGATCCGCTCGCGGAGTTCTTCGTGCGCTACATCGCCTCCCATGGCCCTGCGGGGGCGCGCGACTTCGCGTGGTGGTCGGGGCTGCCGCTCGGCGTCGCCCGCGCCGCGGCGGACGCGGCATCCGATCGCCTTTCTGTCGCCTTCGACGATCGCGAGCCGCTCTACGTCGCGGCGGGCGCGGCGCCGCGCCGAACCTCCGCCGCTCCCGAGGTGCTCGCCCTGCCGCCGTTCGAGGAGTACTACCTCTCCTACGCCGACCGCACCCTCGCCTGCGCGCCGGAGTTCGCCGCGCGGATCGGGCCGAGCATGAACGGCATCGTCCGGCCGATCCTCGTCGCCCGCGGCGAGGTGGTCGGCGTGTGGACGCACTCGCTCGCGGTCGGGCGGCACACGGATGCGCCGGTTCCCGAGCTGCTCGCCTCGGGCGCGGCGACGGATGCCGAGATCGCCGCCGCGCTGGACCGCTACCGCGATTTCATCACCGCGTGAGTGCTGAAGATCACCCGGTCTCGACTTGCGCATGGCGGTCGAGGAACGCGTACACCTCGTTGTCGTCGACGCCGGGAAATGCGCCGCGGGGGAGCGGTGAGAACATCTGCATGTGCACCCGTGCACTCGGCCAGGCCTTGCCCTTCCAGCGGCTCGTGACATCCGCAGGCGGGCGACGGCAGCACGACTCATCGGGACAGGTGGAGACCGCGCGCTTCTGCGTCTCGCGCCCGCGGAACCATCTCGCGTCGTCGAAGGGCACGCCGACCGTGATCGAGAACTCTCCGTCGGCGGTGGACCCCGTCTGGGTCGAGCACCAGAACGTCCCCGCCGGGGTGTCGGTGTACTGGTAGTGCTCGGTGGTGCGGTTGTGCTCCGAGAACGCCGAGCGCGCCGACCACTTGCGGCACAGGATCTGACCCTCGACCGACCCGGTCACGTCGTGGGGGAGCGGCAGGTCGTCGTTCTCGTACACCCGCGAGATCGCCCCCGAGCTGTCGGCCCGCAGGAAGTGCAGCCGGATGCCGAGATGCTTCGTGAGCAGATTGGTCATCCGCATCCCGGCCGCTTCGTGGGTGACGCCGAACGCATCGCGGAAGTCCTCGACCGCGAGGTTGCGGTCGCGCTTGGCGTGCGTGAGGAACGCGACCGACGCCGCCTCGGGCATCAGCGCGCACGCGGCGAAGTAGTTGATCTCGAGGCGCTGCTCGAGGAAGTCCGCGTAGTCGGTGGGGCGCTGGTGTCCGAGCAGCCGATGGGCCATCGCCTGCAGCGCCATCGATCGCAGCCCGTGCCCGCCGGGGATCGATGCGGGTGGAAGGTAGATCCGGCCGTGCGCGAGATCGGTCACCGACCGCGCCGAGTGCGGGAGGTCGTTGACGTAGAGCAGCTCGAACCCGAGCTGCTCGGCCATGATGCTCACCGTGCG
>NZ_DATMIO010000184.1:0-7070 GCF_035554235.1 Microbacterium sp.
TTGCTTTGGGGCGACGCCGACGATTGCGGACCTTTGCCTGGTGCCGCAGCTTGCGAACGCACGGCGCTTCGGCGTCGACGTCGCAGCCTTTCCGCGCCTGCTCGAGGCGGAAGCCGCGACCAGGGAAATCAAGGCGTTCGCCGACGCGGCGCCGGACAGGCAGCCCGATGCCGAGTAAGCCGTCACCCATCACGATGGACGCGGTCTACACCGCGCCCGGCTACCTGTTCCGCCGGATGCAGCAGATCGCGGTCTCGATCTTCGTCGAGGAATGCAGGGCGTTCGACCTGACGCCGGTGCAATATGCGGCGCTGGTGGCGATCCACACCCATCCCGGCATCGACGCCACCCGGCTATCGGCGGTGATCGCGTTCGACCGCTCGACGCTCGGCAACGTGATCGAGCGGCTGGAGAGCAAGGCGCTGATCGAGCGCAAGCCGTCGCGCGAGGACAAGCGCGTCAAGCTGCTCCATCTAACCAAATCGGGCGCAGCCGTGCTGCGCGAGATCATGCCGTCGGCGAGCCCCAGGTGCACCATCATCGTGCCGAAGTACGACACGTCGGTCACGGTGTCGGCCGCCTGTGCGTACGTGACGCCCTTGTGGGCGCGCAGCCGCTCGTATTCGCGCGCGAACTTGTCGACGTGCACGGGATCGAACGGGCTCAGCACATTCGCCTCGCGGATGTCGATGCCGAGCTCGATCGCGCGGCTGCGCACCTCGAACTCCTCGCCGAGGATCGTCAGCTGGGCGACACCCCGGGAGAGGAGGCTCGCCGCCGCGCGGAGAATGCGGTCATCGTCGCCCTCGGGGAGCACGATGTGCTTGCGCTGCGAGCGGGCACGCTCGATAAGCCCGTACTCGAACATGAGCGGCGTCACGACCGTGGCGCGGGCGACGCCGAGTGCCACGGTGAGCTCGTCGGTGTCGACGTGCCGTTCGAACATCGCGAGGGCGGTGTCGTAGCGCCGCTGCGAGTCCGCGGCGAGCCGGCCGCGGGTGTTCATGACCCGCACGGCGGTCTCGTAGGTTCCGAGGTCCGTCGCGATGATCGGCACGTTCGACGACAAGCCGTCGATCAGCCGGTCGATGTCGCCCGGGAGCGGGAAGGGGCCGTTCAGCACGATCCCCGAGATCGAGGGGAAGGTTCCCGACGCGTTGGCCAGCAGAGTGGCCAGCAGCACCTCGGTGCGGTCGGCGGGGATGACCACGACGGCGCCTTCCGTGAGGCGCGGCAGCACGTTGACCATCGACATCCCCGCCACGACGATGCCGAGCGCCTCGCGGGTCAGCAGATCCGGATCGCCCTTGACGAGGGTTCCGTCGACCGAGCGCAGGATGCCGCGGATCGACGGCGCGACGAGGAAGAAGTCCTCGGGAAGCGCCCACACGGGCACGCGGGTGACACCGGCCACGTCGACCGAACCACGGACGGCCGCGACGACATCGGGCAGGCTCTCGGGGTCGACCCGGTTCGCGACGACGGCGAACAGCTGCGCGCGGCCATGGGCGAGCTCGGTGAGGGCGAGATCGGCGATCTGGCCCATCTCGGCCGGCGTTCGCGCGATTCCGGTGCCGAGGCGTTCGCCCTGGCCCTGCAAGGCCCGCCCGCCGAGCACGAGCAGCACGGGCGCCCCGAGGTTCGCCGCGATACGGGCGTTGTAGGCGAGCTCGGCCGGACTGCCGACATCCGTGTAGTCGCTGCCCAGGATGACGACGGCGTCGCATTTGGCCTCGACCGCCTTGTACCGGCGTACGATCGTCGCGAGGGCGGCATCCGGGTCTGCCCGCACGTCGTCGTAGGTGACGCCGACGCACTCCTCGTAGGGGAGGTGGACCCCGTCGTGCGCGAGGAGCATCTCGAGCACGTAGTCGGGCTCGTCGGTCGAACGCGCGATCGCGCGGAAGACGCCGACGCGGGACGTCGCCCGCGAGAGCGTGTCGAGCACGCCGAGAGCGATCGTGGACTTGCCCGAATGGCCTTCGGCGGAGGTGATGAAGATGCTCTGCGCCACGGCCTCAGCCTACGGGGAGGGCCCGATCGCAAACCGGCCGCCCGGGGAACACTGGCCATACTTCCAGGCGGCGCTGGCGAAACATCCAGGCATGAGAAGACTCTCCGCGCACCCGGTAGAGCCTGGTTACCCTTGCTACGTTTCCGTCCTGGGGGAGTTGGCCTGGATGCCGCCGCGCGGAGAGCCGACACCATTCTAGCAAGCGGCGCGAGGCGCCTCGACGCCGTCGCATCGGGCGCACGGGTCAGGCACTTCCCAGGAGACGGGTGCCTGCCCGCGGGCTACGATCGAAAGACGGGCGATGACGCCCGCATGGCCGGACGCGAGGGGACCGTATGGAGCACGCCGCGATCACCGAGTCCACGGAGCTCTCCTCCGGCGCCCGGAACGGGGTGGCGCCGCCTCCGGAGATGGATGCCGCGCGCTTCGCCCGCGCGACCACCGGCATCCTCGACGCCGTCGGCAAGGTCATCGACGGCAAGCCCGATGCGGTGCGCAGCGCTCTCGTGGCGTTCCTCGCGGAAGGCCACCTCCTGATCGAGGACGTTCCGGGCGTCGGCAAGACGATGCTCGCCCGTGCCCTCGCCGCCGCCGTCGACGCGACCGTGCGGCGCATCCAGTTCACGCCCGACCTGCTCCCCGGAGACGTCACCGGCGTCAGCGTCTTCAATCCCGTCGATCGCGAGTTCGAATTCAAGCCCGGCGCCATCTTCGCCCACATCGTGATCGCCGACGAGATCAATCGGTCCTCCCCCAAGACGCAGTCCGCGCTGCTCGAGGCGATGGAGGAGGGACAGGTCACCGTCGACGGACGCACCCACATGCTCCCGGAGCCCTTCCTCGTCGTGGCCACCCAGAACCCTCTCGAGATGGAGGGCACCTACGCCCTGCCTGAGGCGCAGCGCGACCGGTTCATGATGCGCATCTCGATGGGCTATCCCGACGCGCGCAGCGAAGCCCTCATGCTGCGCCAGCGCGACACCGTCAATCCGCTGGAAGAGCTCGACCCCGTCGTCACATCGGCGGTCGTCACCGGGCTCATCGCCCACGCGCGGGCCGTGCACGTCTCGCCCGCGATCGAGGACTATGCCGTCGCGCTCGCCCAGGCGACGCGCACGCATCCCGATGTCCGCCTCGGCGCGAGCCCGCGCGCGACCCTGCAGCTGGTTCGGGCCGCGAAGGTCTGGGCCGCGCTCGATGGCCGGGCGTTCGTCATCCCGGATGACATCGCCGCCCTCCTCATCCCCGTGTTCGCGCACCGGCTGATCCCGACGCGGGCGGCGATCGGCTCCCGCGGCCGCGGCGCCGCCGACACGGTGCCCGCCATCCTCGAGAGGATCGCGGGGTCCGTGCGCGTGCCCCTCGCCGCACGACCATGAGACGCCTCTGGCCGCTGACGCTCCGGGGAACCGGGGCCGTCGCGCTGGCCGTCGCATGCCTGATCCTCTCCGGCGAGCTCGCCCTGCCCGTGCTCATGTACTTCGCGCTGCTGCTCTTCGCGGTCGTCGGGGCGAGCGTCATCTCCCTTTACGCGATGAAGCGCGGGGCGAGCGTGACCCGCGCGCTCTCGACTGACGTCGCCGCCGTCGGCCGCGAGTCGACCGTGACCGTCGCCGCGGGGCTCCGCTCCGCCCTGCCCGTGCCGCCGGGGCGGTGGGAGGACGGGCTGCCGAAGGCGCTCGCGGGCGAGGCGCGCGGCGCCTTCCCGGCCTTGTCGTCGGGAATGCGCAGCGGCGAGCGCGCCGTCGAGCTCAGCTACAGCGTGACCGGGAAGCGGCGCGGCGTGCACGCGATCGGCCCCCTCACGATCACCTCGAGCGACCCGTTCGGGTTCGCCCGGCGCCGCCTCGTCATCGGCGACCGGACTCCGGTCACGATCGTCCCCGCCGTCTCCGATCTGCCCCCGCTCGCCAACGCGATGGGCGAGGCGGGTGGGTCCCTGCACTCATCGACCTCCCAGCTCGGGCAGGGCGCCGACAACCTCATCGCGCGGCCGTACGCATCCGGCGACTCGATGCGCCGCATCCACTGGCGGGCCACGGCGCACCGCGACCAGCTCATGGTGCGACAGGAGGAGCAGGAATCCACGCCCGAGGCGACCGTCGTACTCGACCTCGGCGCACTCCGGTGGTCGACCGACGCGTTGAGCTCCCCCGGTGCCGATCCGGGGTTCGAGGCGGGCGTCTCGGCGTGCGTCTCCATCGCCGCGCGCCTCGCGAAGGAGGGATACACGGTCGAGGTCATCGACACCGACGGCACCGCGCTCGCCGATCCCCTCGACAGCGACGCCGACATCGACGACCTGCTCGCCCGCTTCGCGACCCTCACCGCGCGCCGGGACGACCACCTCGAGAGGCTGGCCGCTCTGTTCGCGGGCGTGACGACGGGACCCGTCATCGTCATCGTCGGTCGTCTCCATCAGGCGGACGCCGAGGCCATCGCCCCCCTGGCGCACCACTCGACGCTGCCGGTCCTCCTCGCCGTCGCACCGGCCGGGGGTGCGCTCGAGCGGGCGGCGCAGGCGGGCTGGCGCTGTGCGCACCTCGATCCGGACGAGGACCTCGCGACCTCCTGGGCGCGGATCGGACGGGAGACGAATCGTGTCTTCGCCTGAGTCCCTGACCCCCGTGCGGCGGCGCCCCGATCTCGCGCTCACGATCGGCGTCGGCGCGACACTCCTCGCGGCACTCATGCCCCTGCTCCGGGTGATCACGCCCGACTGGTGGTTCTTCGGCACGATCGTCATGGTGGCCGCGGTGCTCGCCGCGGGGTATGTCGCGCGGCATTTCGCCGTGCCCGCCGTCGCGGTGACGCTCATCGAGGCCGCAGTCTGGCTCGTGCTGCTCACCGTCCTGTTCGGTCGCGACTCGGCGCTGTTCGGCATCATTCCGACGCCCGAGACGTTCCGAAGCGTTCCGCCCCTCATCGAGGCCGCCAGCCGCGAGGTGGCCCTGGGATCCGCGCCGCTGGATGCGGAGGTGCCGCTGTCGTTCCTCACGATCGGCGCCGTCGGGCTGCTCGCGATCATCATCGATCACGTCGTGCTGACGGCGAGGATGCCGCTCCTGGCCGGGGTCGGACTCATCGCCGTATCGCTCATCCCCGCGATCGCCGTTCCCGGCGAGGTCGATGTGACCTCCTTCGTGATGCTGGCCGCCGGCATCCTGTTCCTGCTCCGCGCGGAGACGCGCTCGCGGGAGAGCAGGCGCGAGAACCGCGGAACCGCCCCGAGCGGCGTGTCGGCGGTGGCCTCCGGCATCGGCGCGATCGCCGTGGTCGTTGCGATCTCGATCACGCCGCTGCTGCCCGAGGCGGCTACGCAGCCCGGCGCCGGCTTCGGTCCCCGCGGCAACACGATCGACCCGTCGCTCGCCCTCGGCGACGACCTGCGACAGCCACGCGACGCCGAGGTGCTGCGCCTGCACAGCGATTCGACGACGACCCCGTATCTGCGGGCCGTGACGCTCTCGGAGTTCACCGGTCGGGTGTGGGTGCCAGACGCCGGGCGCACATCACCCCTCGAGGACGGGCTGGGCGAGGTGCAGGTGGATGACGACATCCGCGTCACGGAGTACAGGACCGGCATCGAGGTCATCGACCTGACGAGCCGCTGGCTCCCCGTCGCCTTCCCGGCCGTCGCGGTGGATGGCCTCGAGGGCGAGTGGCTGGGCGTGCCGGATAACCGGACGGTCGTCAGCGATCGCTTCTCGTCGAATCAGCAGACCTACGAGGTCATCACGCACGTCCCCCGACCGACGCTCGAGCAGATCAGGGACGCCGAGACGGGGCTGGGCGTCGCGCCGGGCGACGCGACATCGCTTCCTCCGCGGATGCCGGCGATCGTGAGTGAGCTGGCGCTCCAGGTGACCGAGGGCGCGGCATCCGACTACGACGCCCTCGTCGCGTTGCAGCGGTGGTTCCGCAGCGGAGAGTTCGAGTACTCGCTCGATGCGCCGGTCGACGATGCCTTCGACGGCTCCGGCCTGCAGGCGATCGAGCGCTTTCTTCAGGTGCGCAGCGGCTACTGCGTGCATTTCGCATCGACGTTCGCGGTGATGGCACGCACCCTGAACATGCCCTCGCGGGTCGTCGTGGGCTACCTGCCCGGCACATCGACGCGCGACTCGATCGACGGCGAGACGGTCTTCTCCGTGAGCAGCTCGCAGCTGCACGCGTGGCCCGAGGTGCATTTCGAGGGCATCGGCTGGATCCCGTTCGAGCCGACATCCGGACGCGGCGTGCCGACCACGTTCGCCCCGGCGTCCGTGCTGGCCCCTTCCGACGGCACCGACCTCGGACCGAGCCTCGCCCCGGGACAGACCCCGGCCCCGACGTCGTCGCTCTCGACGGACGGCGCACCCACGATCCCGCAGGGCGGTGCGGGAAGCGCCGACCAGCCCTTCAACCCTCTGCCGGTTCTCGCGATCGGGTTCGGCATCATCGTCCTTCTCGCCATACCCTCGCTGCTGCGCGAATGGCGTCGGCGCGTGCAGGTCTCCGCTGCCCATGCGGGCGACGCAGGAGCGGCATGGCGCGAGCTGCAGAACACGGCGCTCGACCTGGGCGTGCCGGTGCCCGCGAGCGAGAGCCCGCGCGCGCTCGGCGCACGCCTCGTGGCCATGCACGGCGCACCCGAGGATGCGATCGCCGACCTCGTCGATGGGATCGAGTACGCGAGCTACGCCCGCGGCGGCCGCCACCAGTTCGCGCTCGGGCCGCAGCTCGCCGAAGCTGTGACCGAGGTTCGTGCCGCCATGTTCGGGGCCGTGAGCGCCCGTACCCGGTTCATCGCCATCGCCGCGCCGCGGTCGCTCGTGATCCGCCCGGGCTCGGTCTATGCCGAAGGCGCAATCGGCACTCCGACATCGAGGTAGGATTGCCGAGGCTCTTCGAGCCGTGGAGGATTCGCCTAGTGGCCTATGGCGCACGCTTGGAAAGCGTGTTGGGTGCAAGCCCTCAGGGGTTCGAATCCCCTATCCTCCGCTCTGTGATGTCTCGCGACATGTGTCTCATCTGTCGCGAGACATCGGTCGTTCTCTGGGGCCATCTTCCGGGT
>NZ_DATMIO010000185.1:0-27941 GCF_035554235.1 Microbacterium sp.
CGCGCCTCGTCCTGCGGGTCCTTGCTCGCGCGCAGGGCATCGAGGTAGCCGGACTTCTGCAGCAGCAGGCTGAGCCCGTCGGCGACGGCGGTCGGCGGTGCGAGCTCTCCGGATGCCGGCAGCATGAGCGCCGACGCCTCGCGCAGCACGCCGTCGAGGTGCGCGATGGCGGCCTGGATCTTCGGGCCCACGCCGAGCTCGGCCGGCAGCGACAGGGCGTCGCGGAACGTGATGTCTTCGCGGTCCGCGAAGTTCTGGATCGCCGTCTCGGTGACGTCGCCGATGCCCCGGCGGGGACGATTCAGGATGCGGCGCACGGCCATCCCGTCGGCCGGATTCGCCACGGCCGTGAGGTACGCCATCGCGTCCTTGATCTCGGCGCGCTCGTAGAACTTGGTGCCGCCCATGATCTTGTAGGGCAGCGCGGAGCGGATGAAGATCTCCTCCAGCGCCCGGCTCTGGGAATTCGTGCGGTAGAACACCGCGACCTCGGAGTACGCCATCCCCCGCCGGTGCAGGGCCTCGATCTCGTCGGCCACGAACTGGGCCTCGTCGTGCTGCGAGTAGCCGGTGAAGCCGACGATGAGCTCGCCGGCCCCGACGTCGGTCCAGAGCTTCTTGTCTTTGCGATCGAAGTTGTTGCGGATCACGGCATTCGCCGCGGTCAGGATGTTCTGCGTCGAGCGGTAGTTCTGCTCGAGCAGCACCACGCGTGCGCCGGGATAGTCGCGTTCGAACTCGCTGATGTTGCGGATGTCGGCGCCGCGGAACGCGTAGATCGACTGGTCGGAGTCGCCGACGACGGTGAGCGACGCTCCCGCCTTGTCGGGGTCCCCGCCTCCACCGGTCACTGAGCCCGCGCCGTCCTGAGCCGGTCGAAGGGTCGAAGTGTCGAAGATCATCATGCCGCCCGACGCGAATCCACCCCCGGTCCCTGAGCCTGCGCCGTCCTGAGCCTGTCGAAGGGTCGAAGGGTCGGACCCGATCGGCCGCGTGAGCTCGTGGATGAGCGCGTATTGGGCGTGGTTGGTGTCCTGGTACTCGTCGACCAGGACGTGGCGGAACCTCCGGCGGTAGACATCCGCCACGCGCGGGAACGCGCGGAAGAGGTACACGGTCTGCGCGATGAGGTCGTCGAAGTCGAAGGCGTTCGCGCGCTGGAGCTGCCGCTGGTAGTCGGCGAAGACCTCGACGAAGACGCGCTCGGCCGGGTCGCTCATGTTGGCCTGGCGCGCGTACGACTCCGCGTCGGCGAGCTCGTTCTTCAGCTTCGAGATCCTGCCCATCGCCGCCGCGGGGGTGAGCCCGTAGGCATCCGCCTCGTGCTCCTTGACCAGCCGCTTGAGGAGCGCCCGCGTGTCACCGGAGTCGTAGATCGTGAACGACTGGGTGAACCCGAAGTTCTCGGCTTCGCGCCGGAGGATGCGCACGCACGCCGAGTGGAACGTCGAGATCCACATCCCCTGGGATGCCTGTCCGACCAGGTGCCCGACGCGCTCGCGCATCTCGCCGGCGGCCTTGTTCGTGAACGTGATCGCGAGGATCTGGCTCGGCCACGCCTCGCGGTTGCGGATGAGGCTCGCGATGCGGTGCGTGAGCACGCGCGTCTTGCCCGAGCCCGCGCCCGCGACGATGAGGAGGGCGGGGCCGCGGTAGAGCACGGCTTCGCGTTGGGGTTCGTTGAGGCCGACGAGAAGATCGTCGGCGTCGCCCGCCGCGCCGGGGCCACGGTCGCCGCCGACGATGATCATGGGCGTGGAGGCGTCGGTCATGTCCCCTCAAGTGTAAGCGGGCGCACCGACACCCGCCCCTGCGCGGGGGCGCTGACTCAGGGCACCCTCCCGGGCGGCTGCCGCCTGCCCGGCAGCGCGAGCAGCACCCCGGCCACCGCGATCAGGGCGCCCAGGCCCGCCGCCCACCATGCGGCATCGGGCGGGATGTCGAGGTAGACGGTGATGCCGAGGATGCGCGAGAGCCCCCACGGCAGCAGCCCGATCTGGTCGTTCCAGGCGGTGAGCGCCTGCTCGAGCCCCACGAGGGCGACGACGAGCGCGGGAACGGCCAGCCCGAACCCGACGCCGGCGAGGATGATGCCGGTGCTGCGCCTGCGCCCGAACTGCGCGACCAGCGCCCAGGCACCCGCCACGAATGCCCAGACGAACAGGGCGAACGCGATCGTGATGTAGACCGTGCGCAGCACCGGTTCGGTCCAGAACGCGTACCAGTAGCCGCCGGGCCCCGTGAGCGAGAGGGCGACCAGCAGCAGCGCGCAGCGCAGCATGACGACCCCGCCGACCGCCGCGATGACCGCCCACGGCGAGCGTTTGCGCAGCGCGACGAGCACCACGATCACGAACACGAGCCACGCCCCGAGTGTCGCCGCGACGTGCACCCACGAGAGCAGAGACGTCTGGATCGCCCGGGTGGCGACGAGCAGGCCACCCGGAACCACGAACAGCAGCCACCGGTCGAGGGGCAGCATCCCGAGCGTCGACTCCCGCGCGCGCCAGGGTCGCGTCGCCGCGATCCACGACACGCGTGCGGCGGCGGCACCCGGGCGGCGCACGAGCCGCGTGCGCGAGGCCACCATGCCGATGACGACCCAGGCGACGGCGAGGGCGAGCAGGATGCGGGCGGCCCACGACATGGCGACGTCACGGTCGGCGCGCTCCACGCCCAAGTGCGCGGCCGTGAGGTTGAAAGCGGGGTAGTCGACGTCACCCTCGTACCGCGCGACGTGGTCGCCCGCCAGCGCCTCGAACTCATCGCGCGACTCGCCCCACGCGGAGTAGGCGTCGGGCGCCAGTGTCGCGTGCCACCGTCCCTGGTGCAGGATCATCGCCCGGTACGCCGTGAGCATGCGCAGCACGTCGACCTCGTAGTCCATCGTGCCGACGAAGTCTTCCCGCAGGCCGGCGTCGCGCCAGGCCGCGGCATCCGTCGACTCGATCAGCGACCGCATCCGCTCCGCCGCAGCGACCGCCTCCGCACCCTCGGCGATGGCCTCGTCGACCCTGCCGCCGACGATCGACGACATCACATCGAGCGCCGCGGAGTCTCCCGTGAGGATGTCCCACTCGAAGATCCACATCATGGGCGGCGGTTCGAGCCCGATCGCGTAGACGCGCTTCTCGGCGAAGGGACCGATGTACATTCCGCCCGTGACGGCTTCCCGCGAGAGTGCCATCGCCTGGGCGATCGCGGTGACGGTGGCCTCGTCATCCGAGAACCAGCGCCGCGCCCAGTCGACGGTGACTTGCTGCACGTCCACACCCGGGTCGCGGGCGAGGCGCACGGCGAGTTCGGTGTTGAGGTCGTAGAGCTGCCAGAAGCCCGACTTCAGGTACAGCGACATCGGGCCGGCGCGCCACGGTCCGCCATCCTGCGTCCACGTCCAGATCCCCTCGATGCGCGGGTTCGCCGCGAGGAAGCTCTGCAGTGCGCGCTGGTACTCCGCGCCGAGGTCGTTCGGGAACGCCCCGAAGTTCTCGAACTCCCGGCGGCTCTGGAACTCGACGATGCGGCGCTGCTCCCCGATCTCGAGGGTGCGGTTCTCGGGCAGCCAGCTGTAGAAGTCGCCGAGCGTGTACTTCGTCGACACGATCAGGGCGGGCGAGTCGATGCCGCCGAGCACCGCGTCGTACGACTCCGGGTTGGTGTGCATGTCGCCGACGGCGCCGACGCCGACGCTCCACGTGCGGAATACGAGGTCTTTCTCGGATGCCTCCGCCCCGGCGGACAGGGTGCTCAGCATCGCGCGCACCGCGTCGACCGTCGTGACCCCGAGCGCGGAGTAGTAGTCCCAGCCCTCGACGTCGTACACGGGCCCGGCCTCGCCGATGCGGATGACGGTGCCATCGAGCGAGGGCATAGCGGCGTAGACCTCGTCGTACGCGGCGGCGTAAACGTCCCAGAGCTCCGGGTTCTCGGTGTCGAGCGAGCCGAACCGCTCGGTCAAGTAGGTTGCGAGCGGCGTCGTCAGAGTCAGCATGTCGGTGCGCAGAAACACCTTCATGCCGAGCGAATCCGCGTAGTCGAACATCGGCCCGAAGGCCTCCTGCATCGCGAGGGCCCGCTCGATGTGAGCATCGTCGTCGGGATACACGCCGTCTACGCCCTCGAAGGTCGCGTACTCGATGAAACCGGGGAAGGTGATCGCGTTGTACCCCTCCGCGAGGATGTGCTTCGCGAACTCCTCGAACTCCTCCTGAGCGTCGGCGAGGGCATCCTGTTCGATGTAGGGGGCTTCGGAAAGGATGACGTCCTCGAACGCCCGCGAGGCGTGCGAGTAGTCCGCGCCGTCCGACCACGCCGCTTCGTCCGGTTCGACGCCGACGGCCCCGAGGTCGGCCATGCGAAGCCCCAGCCGGGAGGTGACCGTGCGGCCGAGGTCCGAGGCGACCGCGCGCCCGTCGCGCACCGCCGCCGCGAGATCGTAGACGCCCCGCACCGCCCCGGTCTCGCTCTCCGCGACGACCCTCAGGGCGTCGGTCGATCCCTCGAGGCGATAGGTCTCGTCGGCCGGGTCGCCCCCGGCGTACTCGACGGTGAGCGTCGCGGTGCCCTCGGTGCCGGGGGCCGCTGCCACCGCGTCGCGCAATTCGTCGGTCGCGACATCCAGCCGCAGCGTCGACGGCACATCCAGCGTCAGCGCGGGCGGCAGAACGTTCGGCGCGACCTGCGCCTCCGGAGTCTGTGTCAGGGACGGAGAGTCGCCGTCCTCGGTGCGGATGCCGAGTTCGTCGCCCACGACCACGGCGACGCCGAATCCGAGGGCCAGCAGGACGAGTGCGGTGACGGCGGCGAGCACTGCTCGCACCCGCGCCGTCGTCATGGAATCACGGTAGTGGATCCCGGGCGCGTCGCAGACACGCCCGAGCGGCGCGTGTGCTGTCCCCACTCGAGGAGGCTCACGCGCCGAAAGGGATTCAGCTGCTGCGCCGGATGGAGCGCACCCCCACGATGAGTCCGATGGCGGCGAGCGCGAGGGCCGCCACCCAGCCCCACAGCACCGTGATGTCGCCGAGGTCGCCGGCGAAGAGCGCCCGCTCCGCCTGCACCACCCAGTTGATCGGGTTGACGGCCGAGACGGCGCGCATCCAGGCGGGCGCCTCATCGAGCGGCAGGAGCATGCCCGAGAGGATCAGCAGCGGAAAGATCAGCGTCTGCTGCACCCCCCAGAAGAGCCACTCCCGGTCCTTTGTGGCGAGGGCGAGGGAGTACGAGAGCGCCCCGAGCCCGACGCCGAACACGGCGAGCAGCGCGAGCCCGATCACGAGGCCCGGCACGTTGATCGTGAAGCCGAACGGCCACGCGATGAGCACGATGATGAGCGCCTGGATCACGATCGGTGCGATCTCCTTGAGCGCCCGGCCGACGAGCAGCGACGACCGCGCCAGCGGGGCGACGAGGGTTCGCTCGTGCGAGCCCGTCATCATCTCGTACTGCAGGTTCGACCCTGTCGCCCCCGTGCCGAACAGCACGATCATCACGAGCACGCCCGGGACGAACCACTGCAGGGTCTCCCCCGCGGACTGACCCGACTGGGCGATCAGCAGGGGAGCGAACAGCCCGAGGAACACGAGCGGCTGCACGAGGCTGAAGATCAGGGTGAACGGGTCGCGGACGACGGGCTTGAGCTCCCGCGTCAGCACGTTCCAGGTGTCGCGTGTCGCGTTGGGTCGCACGCTCGTGTCGGGGCGCGTCGCCGCGCGAGGCTGGGTGGTCATCGTTGGGCTCCCGTCGTGGTGGATGCTGCGGGACTCGTGCTGAGCCCCGTCGAAGTGCTCTGTTCTTTGTCGTTCTCGTCGTCGCCGGCGTCACCCTCGCCGGCCTCGCGGAGCGTGCGCCCCGTGAGCGCCAGGAAGACGTCGTCGAGGGTCGGCGGCACGCCTGTCGCGCTCGCGACCGAGATGCCCGCGGCATCCAGCGCGCGCACGATGGCGGGCAGCAGCCGATCGCCGTCCGGCACCGTCAGGGCGATCGCTGATCCCGATACGCCGCTGACGCCGCCACTCGATCCGGTGGCCGCGGCCTCGCGCCGCACCTCCACCGGGGCGAGACCGGCCACCACCGAGGCCGCCCGGTCGGCCTCGTCGGCCGAGCCGAACCCGAAGGTCAGCACATCGCCCGCGAGGGTCGCCTTCAGCGCCCCGGCCGTGTCGTCGGCGATGACACGTCCTTTGTCCATCACCATGACGCGCTCGGCATATCGGTCGGCCTCCTCGAGGTAGTGCGTCGTGAGGAAGACCGTCGTGCCGTGCTGCTCGCGCAGGTCGAGGATGTGCTGCCACAGGTTCGCCCGGCTCTGCGGGTCGAGCCCCGTCGACGGCTCATCGAGGAAGATGAGCGGCGGGGCGTGCATCAGGCCGAGCGCGACATCGAGGCGACGCTTCTGCCCGCCGCTCAGCTGCTGCACGGTGCGGGTCGCGAAGCTCGACAGGTCGAGCGAGTCGATGAGCTCGTCGGCCCTTCGCACCGAGTCGGCGCGCGACATCCCGTAGAACGCGCCCTGGCTCAGCAGTTCGTCGCGGGCGCGCTGCGAAAAGCTGCCGCTCGTGAGCTGGCCGACGTAGCCGATGCGTGCGCGCACGTCGGCGGGGCGCCTCAGGATGTCGTGGCCGACCACGCGCGCCGTGCCGCGGGTCGGCGGAATGAGGGTGGTGAGCATGCGCAGGCTGGTCGATTTGCCCGCGCCGTTGGGTCCGAGGAACGCGACGAGCTCGCCGCGCGTGACGGAGAAGCTGAGGTCGGTCACGGCCTCGACCGACTTCTTCTTGACAGTGAAGACCTTGGTCAGGCCCTCCGATTCGATGATGGTTTCGTTCGCCATGACCCCACGGTAGGAACGAATGCGGACACTTTCCGTCCTCAATCTCGGGCATCCTGAATGCATGGCCGAAACGATCAACCGCGCCCTGCAGCTGCTGAACCTGCTGCAGGCGCACCGGCAGTGGACGGGCATGGAGCTGTCGGATCGGCTCGGCGTCACCGAGCGCACCGTGCGTCGCGACATCGAGCGCCTGCGGGAGCTCGGCTATCGCATCGAGTCCGCGCCGGGGGTCGCGGGCGGCTATCGGCTCGAAGCCGGAAGTGCGGTGCCACCCCTCCTCCTCACCGACGAGGAGGCGGTCACGATGGCGATCGGGCTCCGGGTCGCCGCGACCCAGCGGCTCGTGCACGGGCCCGAGACGACCCTGACGGCGCTCGCGAAGCTTGAGCAGGTGCTGCCCGCCGCGCTGCGGCGACGTGTCAACGCGCTCGCGGCGGTCGTGCAGCCGATCGGGATCGGCACTTCGCCGGCCGTGTCCCCCGACATCCTGGGCGAACTCGCCCTCGCCTGCCGCGATCACGAACGCATCCGCTTCACCTACACCTCTGCGGCGGGAGAGACGACTCCGCGACGCGTCGAGCCCCACGCCCTGGCCCCGGCCGAGCGCCACTGGTATCTGCTGTGCTGGGACCTCGAACGCGAGGACTGGCGCACCTTCCGCGTGGATCGGCTCGCCGACGTGCAGCACACGCGGGTGCTGTTCGAGCCGCGCCCGCTCACGGCCGAGGAGACCGAGGACTTCTTCCGCGTCGCGGCGACCTGGGTGCGCCAGCCGATCGAGACCGATCTGGTGATGGAGCTGCCCCTCGAGCAGATGCGGGCCCACTTCGGCCAGTGGGGCCAGGGGGCGACGGAGGAGACTCCGACGACCACGCGGTGGCCGGTCGGCGGCGCGGACTTCCGCGAGACGATGTACGGGATGTCGTGGATTCCGGCGGGCGTGGCCTATGCGACCGACCTCGCCGAGCCCGCTCGCGGGGAGCTCCGCGAGGTTCTGTCGCGCATGATCGCCGCCGTGGATGCCGCCCCGCCGGCGTCACGCGAAGACTCATAGCGAAACGACAGGAAACCCTCTCGCCCCCGCGGTAACGGTGGGATAACGTCGTCTCCATCGCGGCGATCCGGGCGGTCCCGGGCTCCGGTTCATACCCGGGAGCGTTGCGGGTTCGACTCCCGCCGTCGCGTCCACTTCAGATGGGCGGTACGACGCAACGCAGCGCCGTCGGAGGCCCTCTCGGTGGGCTCGGTCAGACCTTTCGGTCCTGTTTCGGAACGACGACTTCGCGCACGATCATCAAGAGCGATGCCATCACCGGAAGCGCGATCAGAACACCAAGAACACCCATCAGGCTTCCGCCGACCATCGCGCCGATCAGAATCAGCGCGGCGGGAATCGCGATGGCGCGATTCATGACGCGCGGACTGACGACGTACGACTCGAGCTGGATGTAGATGAGATAGGCGATACCGAAGACGAGCGCCTGTGTGGGGCTCGAGAAGAGCGCGATCCCCGTGGCGAGGAGCCAGAAGATCACCGAGCCGAACAGCGGGATGAGTGTGATCACGAACGCGGTGACCGCCATCAGCGCCGGGAACGGGAGCCCGATGACGAGATGGAGGAAGAACACGACGCCGGCGTTGATGCTCGACAGAGTGACCGACCCGATGAGTGAACTGCCCACGGATGCGGTGATGCGCTCGGTCATGTCCGAGAGCCGCCGGCGGGCGTGTGCCGGTGACAGCGAGTAGAACGCCTGCTTCATCGCCGTCAACGATGCCAAGAAGTACAAGGTGAGCGCGACCACGATGAAGCTGGCCGAGACGAAGTTGACGATGCCGATGCCGACCGCCAGTGCGCCGCCGCCGATCGCTGCCAGCGTTTCCGGCTGCGAGAGCGAGGTGGAGATCTGATCCAGACCGGAGCCCAGGGCGAGCTGCAGATCGGTGCTGAGCGCGAGGAACCAGTCGGACTGCTGAACGTCGACGATCGCCTCGGGGATGGACGTGACGAACTCCAGGATCTGCGCGAGCACCGGAGGCAGGACGAAGATGAGGAACAGCGCCACCAGCATGACGAAGCTGACGAAGACGATCGCGATGCCCGCCCCCCGCTTAACTCCACGGCGCTCCAGTCGCCGCACCACGGGATCCAGACCGAGCGAGATGAAGAGCGCGAGGAAGATGTAGATGAGGATCGCAGCTATGGAGCCGATCGCCGACCCGAGCACAAGCGCCCCGAGCACACCGAGGGTCGCGACGAACGCCACGACGAGCGGGTGGTCGATCATGGCGAGGATGCCCCTGCGCCGGTCGGTGCCTCGCACTCCGGCCTGAATCGCGTCACCCGTCGAGACCTGCGCGCCGCTCGCCTCGGCGATGGGCGCGGGGGGAGGATCCTGCGGTTGGGGCGCGGCGGCCTGGGTGGAAGGGCTCATGGGGCACACCGTAGTGAGAGGCGGGAAGCTGCGCGTCACTCCATCTGGACGAAACCTGGGCGAAGCCTCAGCGGGCGCAGCGGAATCCGATGTGTGTCGTTGCGGTGTCTTCCGATTGCGCGCTGCGCGCGGCAGGACGATAGCGAAAGCAGTACTCGGCCGAACAGAGGTGCGAGCCCCCCTTCAGTACTCGCCTCGGGATGCGGGAACCCGGTTCCACGCTCGCGGACGCCAGAAGGTTCGCACGGGGACCGGCATCCGGAGTGACCGACCCGGGAATGCGATGCCGCGGTGCGAAGTAGTCGCTTGTCCACTCCCAGACGGTGCCGGTCATGTCCACGAGGCCGAAGCCGTTGGCGGGAAAAGTACCGACCGGGGCGGTGCCCACCCAACCCTCGGCACCCGTGTTCCGGTATGGGAACGAGCCCTGCCACGTGTTGGCCATCAGCCGCCCATCGGGCCTCTCGTCGTCGCCCCAGGCGAAGCGCGCGCCCACGAGTCCGCCCCGCGCCGCCCATTCCCACTCGACCTCGGTGGGGAGTCGCTTTCCGGACCACCGAGCATACGCCGACGCGTCCTCGAAGCACACCTGTACGACCGGATGACGAAGCCGGTCCTCGATGGACGAGCCAGGCCCGGCAGGTTCCCGCCAGCTCGCTCCCGGCTGCCAACGCCACCAGTGCCGCCAGCTCCGCAGGTCGACCGGGCCTGATGTCGGGGTGAAGACCATCGACCCGGGCACGAGATCGACAGGATCCGCGCCGGCGAAATCGCCAGGGTCGAGTTCGCGCTCCGCCACGGTGACGTATCCCGACGCAGTGACAAAGGCGTCGAACTCCTCATTGGTGACCGGGTGCACGTCCAACTCGAACGCGTCCACGACGCGCTCGTGCACCGGCCCTTCCTCCGGATAGAACTCCGCCGAGCCCATCCGAAGCGTGCCCGCTGGAATCGCGATCATGTCGGTCACCTGGCCAGTATGCCGTCGCTCTGTGCGCCGGTCGCATCGTCCATGGACACAGCCGTCGAACGCGCCCGCCGGGGTGGTTCTAGGTGGAGTAGATCACGTGCATGTTGTGGATCTCGCCGGTGAACGGGAAAGGCATCCGGTCGAAGTAGTCGAGTGACACCGCCCCGCCGAGGCAGATCCCCACGTCGAAGCAATCGTTCGCGGTGAACAGCAGGGGCGCGCTCACCGGCACGGTGCCGCTGGCCCACTCTTCCCCGTTCACCGAGATCGCGACGCGTAGCGGCCCGGCCGGACGCGCCTCGACGTACGACGTATCCACCTGGATACTCACGTCACCGGCAGGCAGCCGCTTCTCCGTTCGGAACTTGGTGCGCTGGATGATGAACAGGTTGTACTCGTAGCAGATCTGTCCGTCCTCGACGTAGCAGGTGAGACCACCGCCGGACCCACCCAGCGCGTAGAGCACTCCTTCCGCCGCATCCTCTGTGGTGGCCGCAATGGTGACCCGGTTAGCGCGGTTGCCGAGCGCTGGTGCGATGAACTCCGGCATCCGTCGAATGCCACCTGAGAAGTTCCACTCGCGATACGGCGTGGAAATGCGCAACTCCGGGTGCAGGAACGGCACGTACAGGCCACCGCCGACCGGGTAGACGCTGTTCTTCGCCGCCTCCATGGCGAAGAGCTCCCTCATCTGAGCCAGTTTGTCGGGCAGGTCGGCCGCCAGATCGTGAGCCTGTGTCCAGTCCTCGTCGAGGTTGTAGAGCTCCCATGCGTCGCCATCGGGCGTCCAGTCACGGATCCCCGGCGGCAGGCCCGGCACCCACGGTGCCCGCGGTCCGAATGCCGATGCCATCCATCCGTCGTGGTAGATCGACCGGCTGCCCATGATCTCGAAGTACTGGGTGCGGTGAGTCGCCTCCGCCTCGGCGTCGTGCAGAATGGCGGCGAAGCTCGTGCCGTCGATCACGTCCTGAGGGATGCCGTTGACCACCCGCGGCGGCGTGATTCCGATCAGGTCGTACAGGGTCGGCACGATGTCGGTGCAATGCACGAACTGCGGTCGCGGCTCGGAAGCCGACTCGATCTTCGCCGGCCACCGCACGGCCATGGGATTCCTTGTTCCCCCGAGGTGAGAAGCCAGCAGCTTCATGCCCTTGTACGGGGTGCTGCCCGCCCACGCCCAACCCGCGTGGTACTGGTTATCGGTCTTCGACGTGCCGAGAGCATCGAGGCCACCGAGTTCGTCCAGTGCCGCTAGGTGCTGCGGAACGGCGGACGGAATGCCGTTCTGGGCGAGCAGTTCGCTGATCGTCCCGCTCTGCCCTTCGCCGGATGATCCGTTGTCGCCCCAGATGTAGAGGACCAGGGTGTTCTCCCCGTAGCCCAGCGCCTCGATCTCGTCGACGACCCGGCCGGCCTGCACGTCCGCGTGCTCAGCGAATCCCGCCGCCACCTCCATCAACCGGGCCTGGAAGGCTCGCTCGTCCTCAGGGATGTCATCCCAGCCGGCGAGCGTCGCGTCGCGGTCCGTGAGCTCGGCGCTCTCCGGGATCCAGCCGGTCTCCTTCGCCCGCGCGAACACGCGCTCGCGGTAGGCGTCCCAGCCGTCATCGAACTTTCCGGCGTACTTGTCGGCCCACTCCTTCATGATGTGGTGTGGGCCGTGCAGGCAGCCGGTCGCCCAGTACATCAGGAACGGTTTGTCGGGAGCGGCCGCCTTGTGGTTTCGCAGCCAGGCGATGGCGTCATCGGCGAGATCCTCGCTGAGGTGGTAGCCCTCCTGCGCGGTTTTCGGCGGCAGCACGCTGGTGGTGTTTCTGACGAGATTGGGCTCGTACTGCGATGCCTCACCTGCCAGAAAGCCGTAAAAATAGTCGAAGCCGTTGCCCGTCGGCCAGTTGTGGAACGGACCCGTCACGCCCGTCTCGAGGGCAGGCGTGTTGTGCCACTTGCCGAACGCCGACGTCGCGTACCCGTATTGCTTGAGCACCTCGGCGCACAGCGCGCTGCTCTTCGGAATCTCGCCGGCGTAGCCGTCCCAGTCGTTCGCGAGCTCGGCGATCTGGCCGTTGCCGATGCGGTGGTGGTTGCGGCCGGACAGCAACGATGCTCTCGTCGGCGAGCACATCGCCGTCGTATGAAATCGGTTGAAGCCAAGACCCTCGTTGTGAATCCGGCTGAGAGTGTCGGTTCGCACCTCACCGCCATACGTATCAGGCAAACCTGGGCCGGCGTCGTCGATCAGCAGGATGAGCACGTTGGGCGCGTCTTCGGGCAGGCGGCTCGCTGTCGCTCGCTGCCGGTACACGGACTCCTGCATCGTCCTGCCGGCGATGCTCGCCGAGGGAGTTGGCGGGAAGGGAAGCACATCTTGCGGGTTCACGGGGAAGCACCTTTCAGCCGGAGCGCTCAGTGGATGACGCCTTCAGCCCGGACGCTGATCACTGCGGCTCCCAGCGCCGGGGTGCCGCTTCCTGCACCGTAGCGCGGAGGATTTTCGTCCCGCGTCACCTGATCAGGGTGAACGTAGGCCTCCTCTGCGTTCGGGCCCCTCGCCGCCAGACCGAGTCTCCTCTCAGAGGCGCGCAGGAAAGGCGTAGACGGCAACGCCCGAACAGTCCAGGTCCTGCCTGCTGCAGGCGGCTTTTCATGCAGATGACACCATTGCGTCGCAACAACGGGCCGGGCACACTGAGCCAAGTACGCCCGCCGTGGGACCCATCTCCCGGGCCGCTCGGCCTCGCAAATGCGCTGATTCACGCCAGAAGGCAGGAGCCGTAGCAATGACCGTTTCGCCCCCGACGTCCGAGCCCATCAAGCCCAGCGAGTCGACGCATGCCTTCACCGGCCTCGGCGACACCAATCAGCTCAACCCCATGTTCGCGCGGGCGGGCGAGGCGACGGACTTTCCGCTGGATCGAATGCCTGACGGCGAATCACTGGGCGAGACCGCCTACCAGATCGTGCACGACGAGGCGATGCTCGATGGCAATGCGCGCCTGAACCTCGCGACGTTCGTCGGCACCTGGATGGACCCGTACGCCTCGAAGCTGTACGCGGAATCGGCCGACAAGAACATGATCGACAAGGACGAGTACCCGCAGACGGCCGCGATCGAGACGCGGTGCTGGAAGATGCTCGCGACCCTGTGGAACTCACCCGACGCCGCCGACAGCATCGGCACGTCGACGATCGGCTCGTCGGAGGCGTGCATGCTCGGCGGCCTCGCTCTGAAGCGGCGCTGGCAGCTCGCCCGAAAGGCCGCGGGCAAATCGACGGAGAAGCCGAACCTCGTGCTCTCGAGCGCCGTGCAGGTCTGCTGGGAGAAGTTCTGCAACTACTGGGACGTCGAGGCGCGCTACGTGCCCATCACCGACGAGCACCGGGTGCTCGACGGGTTCGAACTCGACAGGTACGTCGACGAGAACACCATCGGGGTCGTCGCGATCATGGGCGTCACGTACACCGGCATGTACGAGCCCGTCGACAAGATCGCGGCCGCGCTGGACAAGATCCAGGCCGACACGGGACTCGACGTCAAGATCCACGTCGACGGCGCCTCGGGGGCGATGATCGCGCCCTTTCTCCAGCCGAAATTGGCGTGGGACTTCCGCGTCGAGCGGGTCGTCTCGATCAGCACCTCGGCGCACAAGTACGGGCTCGTGTACCCGGGCCTCGGCTGGGTCATCTGGCGCTCGGTCGCCGACCTTCCGCAAGAGCTCGTCTTCGACGTAACCTATCTGGGCGGCCACATGCCCACGTTCGCGCTGAACTTCTCGCGGCCGGGCGCGCAGGTGCTGCTGCAGTACTACCTCTTCCTCCGGCTCGGCTGGGACGGCTATTACAAGGTGCAGAAGGCGTCGCAGGATGTCGCGCTGTATCTCTCCGGCGAGATCGCGAAGATGGAGGCCTTCGACCTCTGGAACGACGGCAGCGACATCCCGGTCTTCGCGTGGCAGCTCGCGAAGGGGCACACCGACAAGTGGAACCTCTACCACCTGTCCGAGCGCCTGCGCCTGAAGGGCTGGCTGGTCCCCGCGTACCCGATGCCCGATGACCTCTCGGATCTCACCGTGCAGCGCATCGTCGTGCGCAACGGCCTGAGCCGCAACCTCGCCGAGTCGCTCATCGCCGACATCCGGGAGGCCGTCGAGTACCTGGATCGTCTGGAGTCCCCGATGCCCACCGAAGGCCTCGTGACCGCCTTCACCCACTAGGAGTTGACTCGATCACGAGAATCGGGTCGCACCTCGGTGGTCAGTCGCGGGGATGTGGTTCCTGAGTTGACCCGAAGACCGGGGCGCTGGGCAGCGGGCATGGACCCATCATCCTCTGCGCGCAAGATGTGCCCGAGCGCAAGTCACCCCCGAAACGGCATCCCGCGTGTCCCACGCTGGGACAATCCCGCCGGGGTGGTTTCGGGATTCCTGACCACCCCCGACGGGTCGGTGACCGTCAGCCGTATCCTGGTGTCATGGGCGCCATGGGTGTCATCGAGTTCGAGTTGATGCGCACCGTTGATGCGCCCATTCAGGACGTCTTCGGCCGTCTGGCTGACATCAATGGACACAACGATTGGATGCCGGAGAAGGGCAGCCTCCTTCGGCACACTCGGCAGACCTCGCCGGGGGAGCCGGCCCTCGGGACGACCTATCTCGATGAGACATCTGTCGGCCCCACTCCCGGCGAGATCGCGGAGTTCCAGCCCCCTCACACGCTTGTGTACCACTGGTGGGACAAGTCCAAGTCAGGCAAGCTCAAGCTCGAGGGGTGGCCCGCGTACTCGCTCGAGACAGGCGATGGCGATATGACACTCGTACGTCACCACGCCAGAATGCACGCGTACGGGGTGTACCGGCTGGCCACTCCCCTGCTCCGCAGGATTGCGATGAAGGAACGCGCCGCCACGATCGATGCTCTCGCGGCATCCTTCGAACAGAACAGGTAGCCCGCAGTCGTTCCGGCAGACTTGGACCCCATGATCTCGACGCTCATCGCGATTGCGGTGCTCCTTGCAGGGGTCGTCGTGCTGCTGGTGGTGCGGCCACGGGCGGAACGCGACATCGAGATCAGCGCTCGTAGCGCGAGGATCACAGGGTCGATGTCCGTCACGCCGACAGAGGCACCCGATGCCCCTGCGGCCCTTGCGGCCGCAGAGACGGTCGGCAGCGCGATGATCCAGGCGGGGTACTCGGTGGAGACGGTGCAGCAGGTGCTCGCCGACATCGCCCATGTCAACGGCCTTCCCGAGAGCGAGGTGGTGGCGTTCCCGAATGCGCTCCTCGTCTCGGCGCGAGGCCACGGGGAGCATCGCACGGGCGCCGTGGCCAGCGGTGACGGACAGCTCCTGCTCTCGCAGATCGATGAAGTGCAGCGCACGGTGGACGCCGCCCGCACCGGCGTCTTGGACCCTCGGTCGACGATCGAGCGGATTCGTCGCATCCGTGAAATGCCGCCTCTACACGGACGGGTGGTGCGGGTGATCGGCTACGCGCTCCTGAGCGCTGCTCTGTCGGTTCTGCTCGGTGCGTCATGGATCGGGGTCTCGCTCGCCGCCGCGCTCGGGCTTCTCACGGGCGCAGCGCTCATGGTGAGCGAGCGCGTGCCCCGACGCTACGGGGCGCTGATCACCGTCGCGATCGCGTTCTTCGTGGCGCTTGTCGTCTTCCTGCTGCTGCGGGCGGGCTGGGGATCCGGCATTCTGGCCGCGTTGCTCGCTCCGCTCGTCGTGCTGCTGCCGGGCGCTCTTCTCACCACTGCGGTGCTCGAGCTGTCGACAGGGCACATGATCTCCGGCGCGGGACGGGCCGCCGCGGGGGCGATGCAGCTCGTGCTCCTCGGGGCGGGAATCGTGACCGCCGGCGCTCTGGTCGGCGTGCCCGATTTCGATTTCAGCGAGCACCCCGGCCTGCTGGGACCGATCGCGCCGTGGATCGCGGTCGCCGTCTTCGGCGTCGGCATCTGCGTGCATCGGTGCGCGCCCCGACGCTCGCTCCCGTGGATCCTGCTCGTCCTCTACATCGCCTACGCGGCGCAGGTGCTCGGCGATCTCCTGGTGGGCGGTGTGCTCTCGGCTTTCATCGGCGCACTGTGCGTGACCCCGGTGACCGCGCTCGTCGCGCGGCAGCCGTCCGGGCCCGCGGCGCTCGTCAGCTTCACACCCGCGTTCTGGCTGCTCGTGCCCGGAGCTCTCGGGCTGGTCGGTGTGGCCGATGTGCTCGGAGGCGATGCGGCGGCATCGGCATCCCTCGTCGCCACGCTGTCGACCATGGTGGCGATCGCACTCGGCGTGCTGGCGGGTTCCAGCCTTTCGAACCGGATGCGGCGACCGGCCCTCTGACGTTCCAACCCGTTTCAGCCGCGCGGATCGCGCAGCGTCGCCATTGCCTCCACGAGGGTCGAGTGGATGTACTCGAGCTCGGGATTCGCGAAGGACTCCCAGCTCTCGGCGCCGTTTCCGGCATCACCCGCGGTCCACTCCTCCGCACCCGCGTCCGCGGGCACGGGGTTGTGCCGGTAGATCCACCACAGGTTTCCTTGTGGGTCCTGGATGCGGGAGAGCACATCCCCGAAGAACTCCGTGGCGCGCGTGACGACTCGTCCGCGGGATCGGGCGGGTCCGCCATTGCGGACCCGCCCGACCCGTCCCGGTCGATCAGTGCGACGACCGGCCCTCATCCCCAGCGCGGATGTGCCGGCTAGGCACTTCCTCCTCGGCTCCGCGACCACGGGAGCCGCGTCGAGCGAGAGTTGCGAATCGCGAGCAGTAGGCCCGCCGCCAACAGCGCAAGTGCCGCCGTGAGCGGGACGCCCCAGCCCAATCCACCGGTCGTCGCAAGCGGCGCGGTGACCAGGATAGGCGCGCAGCTCGCGTCCTCGCCGTCGGGGCACGGGTCGTCGTACTCGACGGCGCGCCACGGCCCCGGCGGGCTGGTGACGGTGGCGCGGTTGACGGTGACGCCGGCACTCTCGTACCTGACCTGCACCGTGACGCTCGCGCTCTCCCCCGCCGCGAGCTCCGCAATGTCCCACTCGACGTCCCCGCCGACGACGCGGGCCGTCGGCGCCGCGGTCACGAAGACCGCGCCGGTCGGCAGATCGTCGGTCACGGTGAGATTCTCCGCGTCGATCGCACCGGTATTGCTCACGGTGATGGTGTATTCGACGGTGTCTCCGAGCGCCGCCGTCGTGCGGTCGGCGGTCTTGCGGAGGGCGAGGCCACCGAAGTCGTAGACGTTGGTGATCGTGGCGACCTGTCCGGCCGGAATCGCGCCGTCGGTTGCGGCGTCGAGCACCTGCAGCGGCCCGTCCGGACCGATGCGGCCCGTCTCGCCGAACTCGCCCACCTCCCCCTGCTCGGCGACGGTGCACTCCGCGCCGAGGGGGATGCCCTCGATCCGCGCGACGAACGCGTTCGCCGCATCCAGGGTCACCGTCGCGGCGCTCCCGAGCTCGAGCGTCGCACCCGCCGCAGCGCACGCCACATCGGCACGGAATGCGGATGCCGCGAATGCGGCGGCCGGGCCCTCGATCAGCTTGCGCACCTCGATCGGGCCGCCGACCAGGGTCACGCCCGCCTTGACCGGAGCGCGGCGCAGGTTGGCACCGGTGGTGAGCACGGCCTCCGCGCCGAACTGGTTCCAGGCGAAGGCGTCCACGACGGGGACATCGATCGGGCCGAGGTCCGGGTCATCCGCCGTCGCGGGAGCGTTGACGGTCTGGAAGCGCACGGTCACCGCGCCCCCCGGCGCGAGGAACCCCGACGCCGTCGTGGTGAAGTCCACGAGCACCCGAAGTCCCGTCACGTCGGCCCAGTCCCCTGTGAAGGCGTCGCTGCCGGTCCAGCCTGCGCTCGCGCACGTCGGGTCAGCGGGCCAGTTCGATCCACTGCCCGTGCCTACGCAGACGTCAGCCGCGGTGGTCACCTGCCACTGGACGGTCGCGCCGGCGACGGCGGACACGTCGAGGCCGGCGGCCCCGTCGAAGATCGGGCGATAGGTCGATCCACGCGCCGAGCCGGTGGCGAGCTGACGGTCACCCGGCGTCGGCAGCGGCTCGACGATCGTGAGCGACCGGTAGCCGACCGTGCCGCTGTTGACGGCGTCGAGCTTCCACTCGTCGGTGGCCCCGATCACGGTGTTCGCCGCACACGGCGAGCGGTAGTAGCCCTCCGCATCGGCGACACATGGGCCGCCGGGGGTGACGGTGTTGACAGCACCGTCGACGAGGTCGCCGTCGATCTCACCCTTGACGCCCTTGAACGTCGCGAGGGATGCCCCGGGGATGGGCTCGACGTAGTTCGTCGTCCCGCACTCCGTCGCCGGCAGTCCGGGGAGCACGCCCTGGCCGTTGCCGGACGTGTTGGTGCACGCCGACAGCGGCTCCGCGGTGGTCACGACGAACTGGTTCGTCGCGCGCTGACCCTGGCTGAGGCCGGGCTGGAGCACGATACCGAGCGTGATCGTGAAGCGCTCCGCCGGTGCCATCCGCCGCGCGTCGTCCGGCCAGTCGAAGCGGAGAGCCCGGGTGGCGGGGTCGTAGGTGAACGTCACGTCGGTCGACAACAGCCCGCCGGGCGTCGTCTCGAACGTGGGCGCGGTGGAGAAGTCCGGCTCCAGCGAGCCGGGAAGCGTGTCGACCAGCCCGTCGACCGTCAGGTAGCCCGTGCCGGAGTTCGCGAACGTGAGAGTCCACGGAACCGTTTCGGCCGCCTCGACGGTGTGCAGGTTGCCCTCCGGTGTCTTCGCGACATCGAGCGCGAACGTGCCGGTCTGCAGGGCGATCTGATCGGCCGCATCCGAGGCGGCGGCCGCGTACACGCCGGAGTCGACGCGCGCCGACTCCGTGCTGACGGTGTTGTCCACGGTGCTCGGGAACGGGATCGGATCGTCGGTGCCGCGCACGGTGTCGAGCAGCCGCACGGTCATCTCCGCCGTCGCAACCCAGTCCGCCGGAGGAGCGGTGTTCGAGAACACGCCGCCGTCGGCACGCGTGAACACGAATCGGATGCCGGTGACGTCGGCGACCGGGACGCCGGGCAGCACCGCGGTCGCCGAGGGGACGCCCTCCACCCAGTCGTCGCCGACTCGAGCGTCGACCTGCACGCGATCGGCTCCGGCGGGCAGCTGCACGTCGTCGAGCGACACGAGGCGGAACCTGTTCCAGAACTCAGGGGTGGCATCCTCGATGGTGACCTGCTGGGTGGCGACGGTCGCGTCTCCGTCGGTGGCCTCCAGCTGCACCGTGACGTCGCTGCCACGGTCGCGTTCGATGAGCACTCCGGGCGCGATCGTCTTCGAAGCGGTCACGTCGAGTCGGCCGGTGACGAGCTGGATGTCGTCCTCCGCGGTGTCGTTCGGCGTCGCGGCCGCGTAGAGCACCGGGTCGTAGGTCTGTGCGAACGCGTCGTTCGCGACGACGACGGGATCGGTCGCGGGCTCGAGGGAGCTGCGGAGGGTGATGCGCACGATGGTGGTGAGCGTCATGGTGAGTGGCACGCCGGTCGCGATCGTGCCTCCCGTGGATGCCGGGTCGGTCCCCTGGTAGAGCACGCTCACGCCGACCACATCCACCAGCTGCCCGGCCGTGAGGAGTGCTGCGGCGGCCACCGACAGCGTCTCGCTCGACAGCGATCCGTCCGCTGCGCGCTTCCACAGCGTCACCTGGGACGCGGCGGTGTCGACTCCGGCGCCGGCCGGGACGGTGAACGCGATCTTCGTGAGATCGAGACGCTCGAAGGGGTTCGTCGCCGCCTCGTAGTCGGCATCAGCGAACGGATCGGCGGCCCACGCGGTCGGGGCGGACACGCACTCTCCGACGGTGGAGTCGGTGCATGGCATCGGGTCGGTCACGCGCAGGTACGACGCGCGCGACGTCGAGTCGTTGCGCGCCGCGACGGTGTAGACCACCTGCGGGTAGCCGCCCGGGGGAACCTCTCCGGGCGCGGGAATCGGCACGACGGAACGGTCGGCGCTCTTGGTGACGACCACGGCCGGGGGCTGGTCGATCAGCGTCACGTCATCCTGGTCGGTGAGCGGACCGATCGGTGTACCGTTCTGGACGCCGCTCACGCCGACGGTGTTCCACACGGTGTCGTCGGCGCCCGCGTCGTTGTAGCCGTGCGTCGCGGTCACCCACGGTCCGTTCGCGTCGGGCACGCGCACCACGTTGCGGAGCCTCCAGCCGAGGTCGAGGTACCGGTACTGGCCGTCGGCGCTCGTCGACACACCGGAGCCCGGCTGCGGGCGCAGCGGGTCGCTGCTGGCGGCGCGCGCGGCGTCGTTCGGCACGACGGTGAGGCGCATGCCCGTGACGGCCGCGGACTGTGCGGCGGTGAGGGTGTACCCCTTGAATCCGGAGGCGTTCATCCACGTGCCGCCGGGCGCCGCGACGGTCTGCCACGAACCGCTCGAGTAGAGCTCGACGGTCGAGACCGAGTCCCACGCCCAGCGGGCGTCGGACGACGGTCGCAGCTCCACGAGGTCGAAGGCCTGGAAGACGGTCGACTGCGGGGTGGATTCACCACCGCTGGGGTCTGCGATCGTGACCGACTCGTAGCCCGAGGCGGTGACGCCCCAGCCCAATCGGGTGCTCGCGAGAGCTCCCGACTGCGAGCTGAGAGTCGAGGGGGTCCACAGCTTGTCGGCCATGAGCGTGCCATCGCCGGTGTAGGCGATGATGCGGGCGTCCGCGACATCCGCCACCTCATCGCTCTCGATGACCGTGCCACCGGCGACCACGGCGGTCGCGTTCGCGACCGCCTCGTTCTCGTACGTCTCCGCTCCGTCGCCGGGGATCGCCGTGGGGTCGCCGCCGTCGCGCAGCGTGGCGCGCGCCTCGAACACCGTGTTGGGGCTGACCGTGGTGCCGCCGGGGAAGCCGCTCGGGCGGTCGAAGGTGAAGCGCAGGCCGGTCACCGTGTCGAGGTCGAGCGCCGGTGCGAGAGTCGCCAGGTCGCCGGAGAAGACCTCCGTCGAACCGGCGGGGGCGAACACCGTGACGGTCTGCCATCCGCTCGGCGTCAGGGCCTCGATGGTGAGCGTCGAGCCGCTGAGCACCTGCGTCGGGGCGATCGCGATGGGCGTGAATGCGTTCCAGAAGTCCGTGGGGTCACTCTCGCGCCACACGTCCTCGATGACGATGTGGTCCGGTGAGACATACGCGGAGTCCGTCGCGGTCGTGGTCGGCAGCTGCACGACCGCCGTGCCTCCGGCGGTCACCGGCTGCGCGGGCGAGATGCGCTTGTCGATCGACAGCTGGATTTCGGGGTAGAAGACCGCGAGGGGCGCGACGGCGTCGTCGGTTGCGGACCCCGCCGGGTTGGTTCCGGTCACCGACACGGTGTTCGGCAACTGCAGGGGGCTCTCGGCCTGCGATGCGACCAGGTCGGCACTCGTGGCGATGCGGTACGACGCGTTGATGACGGCACCCTGCGCCACCGCGCCGGCGATGCGCAGCTCGAATCCGGTGAGGTGCTCACCGGCCGGCGGCGTGGGAACCGCGGGCGTGTCGCCATTGGCGAAGGGCACCTCGGCCGTGCTGCCGTCGCTGAAGGTCCACACGACGGAGGCAGAGGCCGCGCCGGCCGGGTACGCGATGGGAGCCGTGAAACCGTCGAACAGCACGTCCTCGGTGAAGTAGTCGGCGTCGGTGAGGGTCAGCGTCGCGAGCGGGCCATTCGAGGCGTTGCGTGCACCGATGGTCGCGACCGCCGTCGTGCCGGCGGGAATGCGAGCGGGCGCGATGGACTTCGTCGCCTCGACCGCGACCGTGAGGCCCTGAATCGCGTACGGCGCGGATGCGGTGCGCGTCACCGGCGCGGAAGCGGGCACCGTGACGGTCGCCGACGCCTGGTTGGTGACCGTGGCTCCCAGCACGAGCGACGTTCCGCTCACGCGGTCCTCGGCGCGCTGTTCCACCAGGAGATCCACCCCGCCGGCTGCGCCGCCCGCGGCGATGGTCGCCCCGGTGGAGCTCGAGTAGGTGATCCGGAGGCCGCCGACATCAGCGGCCGACACTCCGGCGGGCAGGGCGATATCGGCCACCGCCGTGGGAACGCCCGTCACCCACGTCCACGAGCCCGCGCTGTACACATAGGCGTCGACGGCGACGAGGTCCGCGCCCTGGGGTGCGGTGACCGCGCCGAAGCCGGTGAAGTCGACCAGTCGGAAGGGATTGTCCGCCGCGAGCGCCGCCGCCGCGTCGGGAGCGTTCGCCGGGTCCTGCAGCGCGAGCGCTGCGGCATCCACATTCGATGTGTTCTGCACCGAGAGGCCGATGGTCGAGGCGACGCCCGGCTCGAACTGCTGCGATCCCGGCTGCCAGGTCTTGCCGACGGCCACGTCGACCGTCTGCTCGACCGTGACCGTCACCTCGGCGGTGTCGGACGCGGGGTCGGCGGTCGTGGCCGTGGCGGTGGCCGTGTTCAGGATCGGCAGTCCATTCGACGGCCACATCGCGTTGAGATCAAGCGGGACCTTGAGCGTCAGCGTGATCTGATAGGTATCGCCGGCGCGGATGCCGATGCCGCCGGCGTCGAGCGCCTGCCCGAAGGCCGCGTGCAGGCTGCAGTCGGTCGTCACCTCGGTGTCACACCCCACGAGCTCGAGGGTCGCCGGCTGCGCCGCGGGTCGCACGGAGGTGCCCAGGATCTCGAAGCCCTCGAACGCGGCGGGGACCTCATCGGTCAGTTCCGCGTCGACGCAGTCCGTGTCGTCGCATCCGACCGTGATCGTGTACGTGAACTCGTCGCCCGGCTCGTAGGTCGCCTGTTCCACCCCGTCGACGACCTTCGCCACCGTGAGGGCGGCATCGGCCGCGACCGCGGGGGTCACCACGAGGAGGCTGGAGACGAGGCCCACCACAACTGCCCCCGCCACGGCGAGCATTCCCCGGCGATGCGGAACGGACGATCGGTCGCGGCGGGACGCCGTGCTGCGGAGCATGTGATTCCTCGAGTGTTGGTTCGGTTCTCGGTGCACGCCGACGCAGTGGCCGGCCTGCGCGACGCCGCGGTGGGTTTCCGGAGAGAGGTGCCGGCCCACTTGCGCCCCCGCGCGAAACCCCGTGTACGCGGCCGACTTTCCTTTCTAGCAAACCGCGGGCCGCGGGCAGCCAAAGTTCACCCCGCGGTTCACCCCTCCCCGGACCGCGGGGGTCGCGTTCAACGTTCCGGGCGGACGCGTCGGCCTACTGGTCGGCCCGGAGCGGTGGCGATACACTCGCCGCGTGGCGGCGGGGGTCGTCACGGCGCGCGAAGGAGGCGAGTGCGATGGCTGCCCGCCCGCAGGCCGACCGGCATCCCGCGATTCTTGTCGTCTCTGCCGATGAACAGGTGCGCGCCGCCCTCGCCGAGCCGCTCTCGCGGCGATACGCGCAGGATTACCGGATCCTCATCGCCGAGGGTCCGGCGCTCGCGGTCGCGGCGATCGACGGGCTCCACGCATCCGGCGGAGACCTCGCCCTCATCCTCTCCGACGATGCCACGGCGGTCGACGGAGAGGGGAGCGTGTTCGCGGCGGCGCGCGGACGCTTCCCCGATGTGCGTCGCGGCCTCGTCATCGAGTGGGGCTCATGGGCGAATCGCTCCACTGCGGATGCCGTGCTCGAGCTCATGTCGCATGTGCAGATCGACTACTACGTCGTGCGGCCCGTGCATTCGCCCGACGAGTCGTTCCATCGGGCGGTGACCGACTTCCTGCGCGAATGGGAGGCGTCGGTGGGCAAGCGCCACCGCGGGTTCACCGTGATCGGCGACGACGCGCAGCCGCGCACCCACGAACTGCAGACCCTGCTCGCGCGCGGGGGCGTGCCGACCGATCACCTCGACCCGAGCTCCCCCGACGCGACCGACCTGCTCGCCGAGTCGGGCGTCGACTACCAGGGGGTTCCGCTCGTGCGCACGGCCGACGGCGGCGTGCTCGTCGACCCCGACGACTCCGCGCTCGCGCGGGCCTACGGCCTGGACACGTCGCTGCCCTCCGGCACGCTCGACCTCGCGGTCGTCGGCGCCGGTCCGGCCGGGCTCGCCGCGGCGGTCTACGCCGCGTCCGAGGGGCTCGAGACACTGGTGCTCGAGGGCGAGTCGATCGGCGGCCAGGCCGGATCGAGTTCGCTCATCCGCAACTACCTCGGCTTCTCCCGCGGGGTGTCCGGGGCCGAGCTCGCCCAGCGCGCATACCAGCAGGCGTGGGTCTTCGGCGCGCGCTTCGCGCACACCCGCCGCGTCTCCGGGATGCGCGTGACGGATGCCGGCTTCGAACTCGACGTGGCCGGCGGCGAGGTCGTCCGCGCCCGCGCGGTGGTGCTCGCGTCGGGGGTCAGCTACCGCCGGCTCGCCGCGAAGGGCCTCCGGCCCTTTGTCGGGGCATCCGTGTTCTACGGCGCCTCCTCGGTGGAGGCCCGCGCGCAGGCCGGCCGGGATGTGCTGGTCGTCGGCGGCGGAAACTCGGCGGGCCAGGCAGCGCTGCACCTCGCCCGGTACGCGCGTTCGGTGTCGCTCGTGGTGCGTGGCCCGTCGTTGGCCGCGAGCATGTCGCGCTACCTGATCGACCAGCTGGATGCCGCGGGCGTGGGCCTGATCACGGGCGCCCGCGTCGTCGACGCGGGCGCCCGTGATGCCGACCGGCTCGACCATGTCGTGCTCGAGCGAACCGAGACCGGCGAGCGCACCGAGGTGCGCGCGGACGCCGTCTTCATCACGATCGGCGCCCGCCCGCACACCGAGTGGCTCGCGCCCGAGGTGCTCCGCGATCAGTGGGGGTCGGTCATCACAGGCCCCGATGTGCTCGCGGAGGGCGGCCGCAGCGCCTGGCTCGGCGGCGACGACGGGCCGAGCCAGTTCGAGTCGTCGGTGCCCGGATTCTTCGCGGTCGGGGATGTGCGCCGCGGTTCGGTGAAGCGCGTCGCCTCCGCCGTGGGCGAGGGGTCGGTCGTGATCTCCGCGGTGCATGTGCACCTCGGGCCGCACGCCGGCGGCTGAGAGGTGCCCGGCGTCGCGACTGGTGCCGCCGCGGGGCTTCGAGCGGGCCGGTCGGTGCGGGGTATACCGTCTCTCCATGACCGATGCCCCCGCCGCCGGAACCGTTCTGCGCATGTGGACCGGGTGGATCCGCCCGTCCGACCGCGCCGCCTACGCCGACTACGTCGAGGAGACCGGACTCGCGAGCTACCGGACGACGCCGGGCAATCTCGGCGCGTTCACGGTGTTCCGCGACCTCCCAGACGGCCGATGCGAGGTGCGCACGATCTCGTTGTGGCGCTCACGCGACGACATCCACGCGTTCGCCGGCGACGACATCGAGGTCGCCGTCTTCTATCCGGAGGATGACCGGTACCTCGTCGGGCGCGAGACGACAGTCGTGCACTTCGACGTCGCGTAGCACTTGCCCTCAGGCGATGCGGGTGCCCTTCGGCAGACGCCGCGCGGGGAGTGTTCACTCGGCGCGATGTGCGCGTCACGTGTGCGGCGACCCGCACTTCGCGACGAGCGAGCGCCGAGGGGGCACCTCGCCTCCCTCGGTGACTCAGCGCCGGAAGAACGCCACCCCGAGATCAGCGTGGTCGACGAAGACACCGTCGAGCCCGGTGGCGCGGATGACCTCCCACTCCGCCTCGTAGTCGCCGAACTCACCAGGAGCGCGGCCATGCCGGAACTCACCCACGAGGAACGTATTCTCCGGGCGGCATGTCCAGGTGAAGACGCGGAGACCCCGGGCGTGCGCATCGTCGACGATTCCGCTCGGTCCCGTCATCCGCCCCAGCTTGTCGGGCGCGAGCAGCAGTCGCTTGTCGACGCTGATCCCGTCGACCACGCCGACGAGGGTGTCGAGGCCGGCGGGTTCCACGGTCTTGCGATATGTCAGCGCCGCCCTGCCCAACGCCGCCACCTGGTCGAACGGGCGACCGGCGGCCTCGATGAGGTAGACGTACGTGCCGCGGATGCCTCGCGCGCGGATGCTCGTCAGCACGGTCGACTCGAAGGCTTCGACCACGAGCGGCAGCTCCCCGTCCGCCCATCCGGCACGGCGCAGCTCCGCATCGACCAACGCCGCGACGTCCAGGCCGAGGCCGGCGAAGTACGTCGCGTGCTTGATCTCGAGCACCACGCCGATTTCGCGCCCCTGGGCGAGCGAGGCGTCGCGCACGAGATCGAGCACCTGGGCGAGCCGCAGCACCGGCTGCTGGTCATCGAAGCTCGCGCTGGCGGGCCGGATTGCGGGCAGGCGTTCGCGGCAGCGGAGCGTCGCGAGTTCGTCCCACGTGAAGTCCTCGGTGAACCAGCCGGTCATGGGCGCGCCATCCACCGTCTTCGTCGTCCGCCGTTCGGCGAACTCGGGGCGGTCGGCCACGTCGGTCGTCGTGGAGATCTCGTTCTCGTGCCGCACGACGAGAACGCCGTCCTTCGACACGACGATGTCGGGCTCGACGGCATCGACGCCCATCTGCAGCGCGAGGTCGTACGAGCTGCGGCTGTGCTCGGGCCGATAGCCGGGCGCGCCCCGATGTCCGATCACCAGCGGATTCCGACGGGGCACGCCTTCAGCGTAATCGCCGGTCCAGGGCGAGATCCCAGCCGAGGCAAAGGATCGTTCGGGTATCGTGGATTCACAGCACATAGCTGTCAACCTTGACATTGGAGTGTGAGCAGGCCATGGCCCTCAACAACCCCGCGTTCAACAACCCGGCGTTCCAGGACCCGAAGGCAGTCCAGACCTACCCGGGCGGCCCGCAGGCCGCGAACCTCGGTGGGCAGACGCAGTACGCCGCCGCGCAGCACGCGGGGGTGGATGCCGCGACCAACGCCCACCTGGAGGGCATGTATGCCGCCCCGGCGGCCGGTGCCATCGAGACCGACCGGATGACGGTTGAAGACTCGGTCCTCAAGACCGTGGGTCTGTTTGCCGTGCTCGTCGTCATGGCGGCGGTCGGCTGGGTCTGGACGATGGCACCAGTCACGGTCGAGAACCCCAACCCGACGCTGATGCCGTGGATCGTCGGCCTGCTCGGCGGTTTCGTCCTGTCGATGGTCGTCATCTTCACCTCGCGCAAGAAGGTGCGTCCAGCACTCATCTTCGCGTATGCCGCGTTCGAGGGACTGTTCGTCGGTGGCATCTCCGCGTACTTCGAGTTCATCTGGCCCGGCATTGTCGTGCAGGCCACACTGGCGACCCTGGCAGTCGTCGGTGTCACGCTCGCACTGTTCGCCAGTGGAAAGATCCGGGCATCCAAGAGGGCCACCAAGGTGTTCCTGGTCGCGATGGTCGGCTACCTGGTGTTCTCCCTCATCAACATCGGCCTGATGCTCTTCAACGTGCCGGTCGCCGGTGGCGCTTTCGGCATCCTTAGCGCGGAAGGCCCTTTCGGCATCCCGTGGGGCGTGCTCATCGGTGTTTTCGTCGTGATCATGGCCGCCTACTCGCTGGTGCTCGACTTCGACCAGATCCAGCAGGGCGTCCGCAACGGCGCGCCGCGACAGTACGGCTGGCTCGGCGCCTTCGGCATCATGGTGACCGTCGTCTGGCTCTACGTCGAGATCCTGCGCATCCTCGCGATCGCACGCGGCAGCAACTAGCCACGGCCCGGATCAATGCGCGCAGCGCGTTGATGCGGGTGCGTGTCTAGATCGAGTAGCCGCTCAGCGGCGTACCGAGATCTCATTCGCACGAAGGGCCGTCCCGGCAGGGGCGGCCCTTTCTGCTGTGCA
>NZ_DATMIO010000186.1:0-2393 GCF_035554235.1 Microbacterium sp.
AGCGGCGTCCTCGGTCGGGGCAATGCCAGTTCTGGCATTGCGCCCCCCCTGCGTCCTGGCATGGCGGCCCCCGGAGCTCGCCGAACCGGGCACGGAGTCACCGGAGGTGCCACTAGTGGGCGAACTGGGGGGCTTCCTCCGACTCGAGCGGGTCGGGTTCGACAAGCGCAATCCAAAAGAGCGCGTGCGCGACTACCGGCAGTACTTCTCGCTGCCCGATGACCGCACGCTGCGCGACCAGGGCGCGCGCTGCATGGACTGCGGGGTGCCGTTCTGCCACGAGGGCTGTCCGCTCGGCAACCTGATCCCCGACTGGAACGACCTCGTCTACCGTGACAAATGGCGCGACGCGCTGGCGAAGCTCCACGCGACCAACAACTTCCCCGAGTTCACGGGACTCATCTGCCCCGCGCCCTGTGAGTCGGCCTGTGTGCTCGACATCAACGACGATGCGGTGACGATCGAGCAGATCGAGCTGGCGATCGTGACGCGCGGCTTCGAGGAGGGCTGGATCACCCCCGACCCGCCCGACGCGCGGACGGGCCGCACCGTCGGAGTGGTGGGCTCGGGCCCGGCCGGCCTGGCGGTCGCCGCGGAGCTGAACGCACACGGCCACGCGGTGACGGCGTACGAGCGCGACGAGGGCCCCGGAGGCCTTCTGCGCTTCGGCGTGCCCGACGCGAAGCTCGAGAAGTGGATCATCGACCGGCGCGTCGCACTGCTCGAGGAGGAGGGGATCGAGTTCGCCTACGGCGTAGACGTGGGCCGCGACGTGTCCGCTGAGGAGCTCCGCCGCCACGACGCGCTGGTCGTCGCGATCGGCTCACGCGTGCATCGCCACCTCGACGTCGCGGGCCGCGACCTCGCCGGCGTGCACTTCGCGATGGAGTACCTCTACCAGCGGAACCGGGCCGTCGCTGCGGAGGAGGGTCGGCCCGCCCCCGAGACCCCGGCCGCGGAGGTCATCTCGGCCGCCGGAAAGCGCGTCGTCGTGGTCGGCGGCGGCGACACGGGCATGGACTGCATCTCGAACGCCCTGCGGGAGGGCGCGGATGACGTGATGCTCTTGGACGTCTATCCGCCGCTGCCCGCGGACGGCCGACCGGCATCCACCCCCTGGCCGCTCCCGCCCAAGCGCACGCCGACCACCTACGCGCTGGACGAGGGCGGCGACCGCCGGTTCGGCACACAGGTGACCCGCATCTCGGGCGCGGACGGGCAAGTGAGGGGCGTCCACGGCCGCCGCGTCGAGGGCACCTCGTCGCGCGATCTTCACGCCATCCCCGGCAGCGACTTCGACGTTCCCGCCGACCTCGTGCTGATCGCTATCGGCTTCAGCCACCCCGAGCACGAGGGGCTCGTGAGCGACCTCGCGCTCGACCTCGATCGGCGCGGCAACATCAGGGCGCCGGTCTACGGCACCAAGATCGAGGGCGTGTTCGCCTGTGGCGACGCCCGCATCGGCCAGTCGCTCGTGGTCACCGCGATCGCGGAGGGTCGCCGCTGCGCTCGGGTCATCGACCAGTACCTGGGCGGCACCGGCGAGGCCCGCCGCATCCCCGCCGAGGCGATGTTCGCGTACGAGGACGGCGATCCGTACTCGCTGCGTCACCAGGCCGAGACGGCGCGCACGGTAACGGTGGGGGACGCATTCTGGTCGGGCCCGCGCGACGAGCCCTGATCGCGGCGCTCAACCGCCGGCCACCGGCCGGGTGCAGCGGAAGACGACCTTCTGGCCGTCGCTGAACGTCGCGGAGGCGCACGCCTTGTAGTACTGGCCGGGCGACGTGAACTTCACTCCCGTCGGCGGCGTATGCGTCGCCGAGACCGTAATGCAGTGTGCGTTCGTCTTGTCGCAGCGCTGCACGATGACCGTCTCGCTGCTCACGAGTCCCGCGGAGGGGTGCACCGACCGGTCGCCCCAGAAGCGGCCGTTCTCACCGTGCTCGAGGTTGATGCACGGGTTGTAGTGGACCGCCACCGGCCCGCTCTCGGTGCGAACAATCGTCGGCGCGCTCGCGGTACAGACCGGCTCGTCCTTGTAAACGGCGCTCCCGGGTATGCGGAAGCTCTGGTTCGGAGCGAAGTAATGCGACGGTATTGGCGCCTTGTCGCCGTTGTCGAACTGGCAGAGCGCGCGGTAGCAGAACGGCGGCGACCTATGCACCACCGTTCCCTTGATCGTCGCCGTGTCGGTCGCCGTTTCGCCGGGCTCCGACACGATGTGGGTCCAGTAGGTGACGCCGGGCCGCAGCTTGAGTGCATCCGCCGTGCCGACCGTCCGGATCTTGAAGTCCTGGCTGTCGAGGAACTGGGTGTCCAGGTACTTGTTCGGGAGGTTCGAGCTCCAGGTGACGGTGTCGCCCAGGTAGATCCGGCCGTCGCGGTTGTCC
>NZ_DATMIO010000187.1:0-22001 GCF_035554235.1 Microbacterium sp.
CGATGTCGGCTCGTCGCATCCTGGGGCTGGAGTAGGTCCCAAGGGTTGGGCTGTTCGCCCATTAAAGCGGTACGCGAGCTGGGTTTAGAACGTCGTGAGACAGTTCGGTCCCTATCCGCTGCGCGCGCAGGAAATTTGAGAGGATCTGACCCTAGTACGAGAGGACCGGGTTGGACGAACCTCTGGTGTGTCAGTTGTTCCGCCAGGAGCACCGCTGATTAGCTACGTTCGGGATGGATAACCGCTGAAAGCATCTAAGCGGGAAGCCGGCCTCAAGATGAGATTTCCATGCCTTCGGGCGAGAGGCTCCCAGCCAGACTACTGGGTTGATAGGCCGGGTGTGTAAGCGTGGCAACACGTGTAGCTGACCGGTACTAATAAGCCGATGATTTGATAATCACCTTTCTAGGTGCTTGCGTCCACTGAGTGGTTCTCGATGTACGGTCGAGAACCGCATGAGCTGCTATGTGCAGCAACCATGCTTTTGAACGATTGAAACATCAATAGTGTTTCGGCGGCCATAGCGTGAGGGAAACGCCCGGTTACATTCCGAACCCGGAAGCTAAGCCTCACAGCGCCGATGGTACTGCAGGGGGGACCCTGTGGGAGAGTAGGACACCGCCGGACTTCTTCGTTGAAATGGCCACCCAAGGTTGGGTGGCCATTTCGCGTTAAGTCGCATGCCGCGAGGATCGCCGCAGCTGATGCTGCGGCCAGAAGGGGACCCCATGGTCGAGGAGAAGAAGGATCGCGACGCGGAGCGTTCTGCGCGCCCCGGATCCGGCGCCCCGCGCCCTGACAATCCCCCGCGCGATTCTGCGAAGCGTGCTGAGGGCGACCGCAAGCCGTACCAGAAGCGAGAAGGCGATCGGCAGCAGCGTTCGCCTCGTGATGGGGAGCGTAAGTCGTATCCGCGTCGTGATGGTGAGCGTAAGTCGTATCCGCCTCGTGATGGGGAGCGTAAGTCCTACCCACCGCGGGACGGTGCGCGCGCGCCACGACCCGAGCGCGGCGGCCGGGAGCGGCCGGCGCGCGATCCCCGTGCGGACGAGATCCGCATGGTGCGCCCGCGCCATGACGACCCGGAGCTGCCCGACGACATCACCCCGCAGGATCTGCACCCCAGCGCACGCAACGAGCTGAAGACCCTGAGCAAGGAGAACGCCGAGGGCGTGGCGCGCCATATGGCGATGGCCGCGCGCCTCATTGACGACGACCCCGAGCTTGCTCACCAGCACGCGGTCTCGGCCGCCCGCCGTGCCGGCCGCATCGCCGTGGTCCGCGAGACGCTCGCCATCACGGCGTACGCCACGGGCGATTTCGCCCTCGCACTGCGCGAACTGCGCACCTATCGCCGCATCTCCGGCAAGGATGACCAGATCGCGCTCATGGTCGACAGCGAGCGCGGAATCGGTCGACCCGATCGAGCCCTCGAGGTCGGTCGCGCGGTGGACCGATCGACGTTGGCCACGCCCGTGCGGGTCGAGCTCGCGATCGCGATGTCGGGTGCGCGCCTCGATCTCGGGCAGACCGATCGAGCCCTCCACGAGCTCGACATCCCCGAGCTCGACCCCGACCGGGCATTCGAGTGGAGCCCGGCCCTGTTTGCCGCGCGCGCGACGGTTCTCGAGGAACTCGGGCGCGACGACGAGGCCGCCCAGTGGCGCACGAGGGCCGAGATCGCGGCCGACGCCCTCGGGATCTCAGACGACGGCGCCGACGAGTTCATCGTGGTCGAGGAGATCGTCGAGGAGTTCTCAGACGGGGGATCCGGCGACATCGTCTCGGAGGACGACTCCGAATCCCCCGCCGCCGAAACCTCTCCGGCGTCCGCCGCGGTCGACGGCGTCGATGAGTTCGAGCCCGACGAGGCGGCCGAGTCGGCGGCTGTCGACGAGTCGGCGGATCGCGCCTGATGGGGCTGTTCGTGCGGCGCGCGGATGGCGCGACGCCGCTGGAAGGCGTGGATGCTGTGCTCGCCGACCTCGACGGGGTGGTCTACGCCGGCCCGGGCCCGCTGCCGTACGCGGTCGAGAGCCTCACCCGCGCGAGTGAAACCCGTCGCATCGGCTACATCACGAACAACGCCTCGCGCACAGACGCGTCGGTAGCCTCTCATCTTCGCGAGCTCGGCCTCGCGGCCGACCCGGCGGACGTCGTGACCAGCCCGCAGGCTGCCACGCGGCTGCTCGTGACCCGCGTCGCGCCGGGCAGCACCGTGCTGGTCGTCGGGGGAGAGGGGCTGGTCGTCGAGATCGAGAAGGCCGGCTTCCGCGTGACGCGCAGCGCCGAAGAAAGCCCCGCCGCGGTCGTGCAGGGGTTCGCCCCCGACGTCGGCTGGGCACAGCTCGCCGAAGCCGCGTACGCGCTCGCACTCCCCGAGGAAGAGGGCGGCATCCCCTGGATCGCCACCAACACCGACTGGACGATTCCCCAGGCCCGCGGCATCGCTCCGGGCAACGGCACCCTCGTGTCGGCCGTGCACACGGCCGTGGGCCGCCTGGCCGTCGTCGCCGGCAAGCCGGAGACGCCGATCTTCGAGGAAGCCGTCGCGCGCTTCCGCGCGCGGCATCCGATCTTTCTCGGCGACCGCCTCGACACCGACATTCTCGGCGCCAACCGCGCCGGCATCCCCTCGGCCCTCGTGCTGACCGGGATCGACCGGCCGAAGCACCTGCTCGCGGCCCCCGCGGACTCCCGGCCGACATTCGTGCTCGGCGACCTGCGCGAACTGCACGAGCCGTACCCCGAGGCAATCGTCCGGGGCGGCACCGTCACGGTCGGCGGCGCGTCGGTGCGGATCGACGGAGCAGACGTCGAGATCGTCTCGGACGGCGACCGACCGATCGACCTCCTGCGCGCCGGCGCGAAGGCCATCTGGGACACGGGCCGAGGAATCTACGGCTTCCGTGTGCCGGAACGCCTGTACGCCGACCCGTTCCATCGACCCTAGGAGCGTATCCTGAGGGCGTGAGCTCCCCCGTGAACCCCGAGTACGCCGACGGCACCGCGCCCGAACTGGTCAGCCGCCTTCGCGTGATCGAGGGGCAGCCGCTCTCGACGCGCGCGGCGGCCTACGCCGGCATTCACGAAGAGCTGACCAAGCGCCTCGAGTCCGTGCCCGCCGCAAGCAGTGCCGCAACCGCCGACGAGCCCGCTTGATGCCGGAGCGCCTCGACGCGGTCCTCGCGGCGCGCGGGCTCGCGCGCTCGCGAACGCACGCGGCGACACTCATCGCCGACGGGCTCGTGAGCGTCGACGGTCGCCCCGTGGTGAAGGCGGCGACGCGGGTGGCGGATGATGCCGACCTCGCGGTCGCGACATCCGATCACTACGTCAGCCGCGCCGCGCACAAGCTGATCGCCGCCCTCGACGCGTTCGGGGTGGACGTCGCCGGACGCGTCGCCCTCGACATGGGGGCCTCGACGGGCGGATTCACGCAGGTGCTGCGCGAGCGCGGCGCCGATCGGGTGATCGCCGTGGATGTCGGGCACGGCCAGCTCGCGGCATCCATCGCCGCCGATCCCGGGGTCGTGTCGCTGGAGGGCTTCAACGTGCGGCACATGACGGCCGCATCGCTCGCCGAGGCGAGCGGCATCGCCGCCGCGCCCACGCTCGTCACAGGTGACCTGTCGTTCATCTCCCTCGCGCACGTGCTGCCCGCGGTCAAGGCCACGGTCGCAGAGACCGCCGACATCGTGCTGCTCATCAAGCCGCAGTTCGAGGTGGGACGCACCGCGGTCAAGGGCGGTCTCGTGACCGATCCGGCGCTTCGCGCCGACGCGGTCGCCGGTGTGCTCTGGTCGGCATGGGACAACGGGCTCGGCGTGCTCGGCGTCGTCTCCTCCCCGCTGCCCGGAACGCACGGCAATCGCGAGTACCTCGCCTGGTTGGCGCCGGGGCGGGGGAGCAATCCGACAGAATGGTTGAGCACCGTGAACCGACTGGCGGGAGAGGCATGACCCAGGCCGACCGCAACATCCTCGTGGTCGCGCACGCCCACCGCGACGACACCGTCGACGCGGCCGTGCGCGTGATCGAGGCGTTGAGCTCGGCGGGCGCCCGCCCGGTGCTCGCGGCCGATGACCTCGAAGAGCTCCGTGCCGCTGCCGGGTCGTTCCCCGCGGTCGCCACGCTCGGCGCCGACATACCCGTCGAAGACCTGGAGCTCGCGATCGTCCTGGGCGGCGACGGGACCATCCTGCGCGCCGCGGAGCTCGTGCGCGGCGGCCCCGCGCCCGTGCTGGGCATCAACATGGGCCACGTCGGCTTCCTCGCCGAGATCGAGCGCGACGACATGGACGACGCGGTGCGCCGCGTCATCGCGCGCGACTACCGGGTCGAGGAGCGCCTCGCGCTGTCCATTCAAGTGAAGGATGCCGCGGGCGAGGTCATCTACGAGACCTGGGCCCTCAACGAGGCCACCGTCGAGAAGGCCAGCCGCGAGAGGATGCTCGAGGTCGTCATCGAGATCGACGGGCGCCCCCTCTCCACGTTCGGCTGCGACGGGGTGGTCGTCTCGACGCCGACCGGCTCGACCGCCTACAACTTCTCGGCGGGCGGCCCGGTGATCTGGCCCACGGTCGAGGCGATCGCGGTCGTGCCGCTGTCGGCGCACGCCCTCTTCGCCAAGCCGCTGGTCGTGGGACCCGAAGCCTCCGTCGCGATCGAGGTGCTCGAGCGCACCAACGGCATCGGCATCCTGTGGTGCGACGGCCGGCGCTCGCACGAGCTGCCTCCCGGCGCGCGGGTGGTCGTGCACCGTTCCACGCTCGACGTGCGCCTCGCGCGCCTGCATCCGGCCGCCTTCACCGACCGGCTGGTGCGAAAGTTCCGCCTGCCCGTCGAGGGGTGGCGTGGACCCTCGTCGACCTCCGGCGACATTGCGACCGTACCGATCGACACGACCCGCACCGCGGAAGGTCGCGCGTGATCGAGGAGATGCGCCTGCGCGATCTCGGAGTCATCGCGGAGGCGGTTCTGCCGATGGGGCCGGGCTTCACGGCGATCACCGGCGAGACCGGGGCCGGCAAGACGATGGTCGTGACCGGCCTGGGCCTGCTCCTCGGGCAGCGCGCCGACTCGGGCGCCGTGCGTTCCGGGGCGGAGCAGGCCGCGGTCGAAGGCGTGTGGATCGTGAGCGACGACGGCCCGGTTGCCGCGCGCGTGCGGGAGGCCGGGGGAGAGCTCGAACCGATCGGCGACGGGCGCGGGGAACTCTATGTCGCGCGCACTCTGACCAGCGAGGGCCGCAGCCGGGCGAGCGTCGGCGGGCGCGCCGCTCCGGCCGGGGTGCTCGCCGACCTGGCGACCGAACTCGTGGTGGTGCACGGGCAGTCCGATCAGCTGCGGCTGCGCTCCGCGGGCGCGCAGCGCGATGCCCTCGACCGGTTCGGCGGGGCGCCCATCCGCGACGCCGTGACGGCGTACCGCATCGCGTACGACGCGTGGCGGGCGATCGATGACGAATTGACGATGCTGACCGAGGAGCGCGACGCCCGCGCGGCGGAGGCCGCGCGACTGCGGGCGACGATCGCCGAGATCGAGGATGCCGCGCCGCAGCCCGGCGAAGACGAAGCCCTCGCGTCGCGGGCCGAGCGGCTCGCGAACGCCGAGGAACTGCGGGTCGCCGCCTCCGCCGCCCGCGAGGCGCTCTCCAGCGAAGAGGGCACCCCGGATGTGTCGGGCCTGCTCGGCGAGTCGCGTCGGCTGCTGGAGCGCGCGGTGGACCCCGCGCTGCGGGCGCTCGCCGACCAGATCGCCGAGCTCGGCTACCGCGCCGCCGACATCGCGATCGAGCTCAGCGGCTACCTCGCCGACCTGGATGAGTCCGGTCCCCACGAGCTCGCGGCGGTCGAAGACCGGCGAGCCGAGCTCGGGGTGCTCGTGCGGGCGCACGGATCGCTCGATGCCGCGATCGCCCTGCTCGAGAGCGGGTCGGCCCGCCTGGCGGAACTCGACGACGACGGCGATCGCGTCGAGCGCCTGGCGGGGGAGCGGGTGGCCGCGGCATCCACCCTCGACGAGGCCGCCGCGATCCTCACCGCGGCGCGCACCGAAGCCGCGGGTCGGCTCGCCGCTTCGGTGACCGCCGAGCTCCACGCCCTCGCCATGCCCGATGCGCGCCTGCATGTCGCGGTGACACCCGGCGCGGCATCCGCTCACGGCCGCGACGATGTCGCCATCCTGCTCGCCCCGCACTCCGGCGCCGACCTGCGGCCGGTCGCGAAGGGTGCCTCGGGCGGCGAATTGAGCCGCGTGATGCTCGCGATCGAGGTGGTCATCGCCGCGACCGATCCCGTGCCGACCTTCGTCTTCGACGAGGTGGATGCCGGAATCGGCGGCGCCGCCGCGATCGAGGTGGGGCGCCGCCTCGCCCGGCTGGCCGAGGCATCCCAGGTCATCGCCGTCACTCACCTCGCCCAGGTGGCCGCCTTCGCGACCAACCACCTGACCGTGCACAAGCAGAGCGACGGCAGCGTCACCGCGTCGAGCGTGCGCCGCCTCGAGGGCCCGGATCGTGAGGCCGAGATGGCGCGCCTGCTCTCCGGGCTCGCCGACTCCGATGCCGCCCTGACCCACGCCCGCGAGTTGCTCAGCCTCGGCTCAGTGACCGGCTGATAGGATAAAAGCCCGTGACAGGTACTCCACACGCGGACATTCGAAACGACACCCCTCCGACCACGAAGCACATCTTCGTCACCGGCGGTGTCGTTTCTTCATTGGGCAAAGGCCTCACGGCCGCAAGCCTCGGCAACCTGCTGACGGCCCGCGGTCTCCGCGTCGTCATGCAGAAGCTCGACCCCTACCTCAACGTCGATCCCGGAACGATGAACCCGTTCCAGCACGGCGAGGTCTTCGTGACCGACGACGGCGCCGAGACCGACCTCGACATCGGCCACTACGAGCGCTTCCTCGACATCGACCTGAGCCAGGCGGCGAATGTCACGACGGGCCAGATCTACTCCCAGGTCATCGCGCGCGAGCGTCGCGGCGAATACCTCGGCGATACGGTGCAGGTCATCCCGCACATCACCGACGAGATCAAGCGGCGCATGCGCCTGCAGGCGACCGAGGACCCGCAGCCCGATGTGATCATCACCGAGATCGGCGGAACGGTCGGCGACATCGAGTCGCAGCCCTTCATCGAATCGGCGCGTCAGATCCGCCACGAGCTCGGCCGCAGCAACGTGTTCTTCGTGCACGTCTCCCTCGTGCCCTTCATGGGCGCCTCGGGCGAGCAGAAGACCAAGCCCACACAGCACTCCGTCGCCACACTGCGCTCCATCGGCATCCAGCCCGACGCTCTCGTGCTGCGCAGCGACCGACCTGTCACCGAGGCCAACAAGCGCAAGATCGCCCTCATGTGCGACGTCGATGAGGGTGCGGTCGTGAACGCCGTGGACGTGCCGAGCATCTACGACATCCCGACGATGCTCAACGAGCAGGGTCTCGACGAGTACATCGTGCGCACCCTCGGGCTCGCGACCGCCAAGGACGTCGACTGGACGCGCTGGGGCAAGGTGCTGCAGGCCGTGCACAATCCCAAGCACGACGTGACGATCGGCCTGGTCGGCAAGTACATCGACCTTCCGGATGCCTACCTCTCGGTCACCGAGGCGCTCAAGGCCGGCGGGTTCGCGCAGGAGACGCACGTCGCGATCCGCTGGATTCCGTCCGACCTGTGCGAGACGCCCGAGGGCGCCGAGAAGGCCCTCGCCGACGTCGACGGCATCTGCGTTCCCGGCGGCTTCGGGATCCGCGGCATCGAGGGCAAACTCGGCGCCCTGCGGTTCGCGCGCGAGCAGGGCATCCCGACTCTCGGGCTGTGCCTCGGCCTTCAGTGCATGGTGATCGAGTACGCGCGCAACGTCGCCGGGCTCGAGGGGGCCTCATCGAGCGAGTTCGACCCGGACTCCACCGCGCCGGTCATCGCCACGATGGCCGAGCAGATCGAGATCATCGCCGGGGGAGACCTCGGCGGCACGATGCGGCTCGGCCTGTACCCCGCCGAGCTCGTGGGCGGGTCGCTCGCGGCGGAGCTCTACGGCGCCGCCCGGGTGTCGGAGCGTCACCGCCACCGCTACGAGGTCAACAACGCGTACCGCGATGCGCTCTCGACGGCGGGACTCGTGTTCTCGGGTCTCTCGCCCGACCGCAACCTGGTCGAGTACGTCGAGCTGCCGCGCGACGTGCATCCGTACTACATCGCGACGCAGGCGCACCCGGAGCTGCGCTCGCGCCCGACCGACCCCCACCCCCTCTTCCGCGGGCTCGTCGCGGCGGCTGTCGAGAGGCACCGTTCCAGCGAGCTGTTCGACGTCCCGAATGACTGACGTCTCGGGGGCTCAGGTCGCCGGGCCCGGGTTCGCAGACGGACTGCGTGACGAACCGCTCGAGGTCGACGTCACCGCAACCGAGGTCGTCTTCGAGGGCCGGGTGTGGGACATCCGCTCCGACACGTTCGCGTACAACGATCATCCGACCGTGCGCGACTACGTCGACCACAGCGGTGCGGTCGCCGTGCTCGCAATGGACGATCAGGGCCGAGTGCTGCTGATCCAGCAGTACCGGCACCCCATCAAGCACCGCGACTGGGAGATCCCCGCGGGGCTGCTGGATGTCGACGGCGAGCCGCCGGCCGAGACCGCGAAGCGCGAGCTGGCCGAAGAGGTCGACCTCGTGGCGGCCCACTGGGAGCCGCTCGTCACGACCTTCGCGACGCCGGGCGGCAGCAACGAGATCATCCACCTCTTTCTCGCCTCCGGCCTCTCCGCCGCGCCCGAGGTGCACGCGCGCGAAGCCGAGGAGGCCGACATCCGCATCGCGTGGGTTCCGCTGGCGGATGCCGTCACCGCCGTCCTGGAAGGGCGCATGCGCAACGCGATCCTCGGCATCGGTGTGCTCGCGGCGTCCGAGAAGCTGCGCCGCGCCGCGGGCTGACATGCGCCTCGATCGGGCAGTCGATGCCTACCTGCGGCACATCACGATCGAGCGCGGCCTTTCGGATCACACGGTCGAGGCGTATCGGCGCGACCTGTCGGGCTACACCGACTGGCTGCGGGCGCGCGACATCGACGACTCGACGGCGGTGACCCCCGGGCTCGTGGCCGACTTCGCGGCGGAGCGTGCGTCGGCCGAACCGCCGCCCGCGGCATCCAGTCTCGCCCGTCTGCAGTCCTCGGTGCGCGGCCTGCACCGCTTCCTCGCAAGGGAGGGGATCGACACCGACGACCCGTCCGGGCGGCTCAAGCCGCCGAAGGCCGCCCGCCGGCTGCCGAAAGCGCTGACGATCGACCAGGTGGAGCGGCTGCTCGCCGCGCCCGGCGACGACCTCACCGGGCTTCGCGACCGGGCTCTGCTCGAGCTGCTGTACGCCACCGGCGCGCGCGTGTCGGAGGTCGTGCAGCTCGATGTCGACGATCTCGCGCACGGCGATGTGGTGCGCCTGCGCGGCAAGGGCTCGAAAGAGCGCATCGTGCCGGTCGGCTCCTACGCGCGGTCCGCGATCGACGCGTACCTCACGAGGGCGCGACCCGCGCTCTCGACCCGTGGGCCGGCGAGCCCGCGACTGTTCCTCGGAGCGCGGGGAGCGCCGCTGTCGCGCCAGAGCGCGTGGCTCATCATCCGCGCGGCCGCGGAGTCCGCGAACCTCAGCGCCCAGGTCTCGCCGCATACCATGCGGCACTCGTTCGCGACGCACCTGCTGCAGGGCGGCGCCGACGTCCGCGTCGTGCAGGAGCTCTTGGGTCACGCCTCCGTGGCGACGACCCAGATCTACACGCACGTCTCCGTCGACGTGCTGCGCGACGTCTACGCGACGTCCCATCCGCGGGCGCGCTGATTCGCCGTCGGGATGTCGGGGGGCGGGCGGTCCCACGTGGCGGGCGCGACCCACATCGGCCCTCGGGCCGCGAGGCTCCGCGGGTCCTTCGTGCCGGTCGCTACAATCGAGCAAGCGGATGAGAGTGGGAGTGTCGGTGGCTGGCAGCGCGACGAAGGGCAAGGCGAAGGCCTCGATCACGGACGACGGCGGCACGCCCATGGGCCCGACCGGCCGCCCGTATCACGGGTTTTCCACACCGCCCCCGCTCGACGGACACGGCCCGGCGCGCATCATCGCGCTGTGCAACCAGAAGGGCGGCGTGGGCAAGACCACGACGACCATCAACCTCGCCGCCGCGCTCGCCGAGTACGGTCGCAAGGTGCTAGCCGTCGACTTCGACCCGCAGGGTGCGCTGTCGGCCGGGCTCGGCATCCAGACGCACGACGTGCCGACGATCTACGACCTGCTCCTCGACACGAAGCGCGACCCGCGCGATGTCATCGTGCCGACCGCCGTCGACGGACTCGACATCCTGCCCGCCAACATCGATCTGTCTGCCGCCGAGGTGCACCTCGTGAACGAGGTGGCGCGCGAGACGATCCTGTCGCGGGTCCTGCGGAAGGTCTCGCCCGACTACGACGTCATCCTGATCGACTGCCAGCCCTCTCTCGGGCTGCTCACCGTCAACGCGCTCACCGCGAGCCACGGCGTCGTCATCCCGCTCGAATGCGAGTTCTTCGCGCTCCGCGGCGTTGCGCTGCTGATCGAGACGATCGACAAGGTTCGCGATCGCCTGAACCCGACGATCACCCTCGACGGCGTGCTCGCGACGATGTACGACCCCCGCACCCTGCACTCCCGCGAGGTGCTCGAGCGCGTCGTGGACGCCTTCGGCGACGACGTGCTCGAAACGGTCATCGGGCGGACGGTCAAGTTCCCCGACGCCTCGGTATCGGGCATGCCCATCACCGAGTTCGCGCCCGAGCATCCGGCCGCACAGGCCTACTTGCGGCTGGCGCGGGAGCTGGTCGCCCGTGGCGCCGTCGCCTGACGAGCCCACCGTCGAGCCTGCGGTCGCCGAGCCCTCGGTCGCCGAGCCCGGGCGGTCCCTGAGCGAGCCCGAGGGGCGAGACGAAGGCTTCCGGATTTCCCTCGCCAACTTCGACGGCCCGTTCGACCTGCTGCTCAACCTGATCTCCAAGCACGAGCTCGACATCACCGAGGTCTCGCTCAGCAAGGTCACCGATGAATTCATCGCCTATCTGCGCGAGCTCGGCCCCGCCGAAGAACTGGACCAGGCGTCCGAGTTCCTCGTCGTCGCCGTCACGCTGCTGGATATGAAGGTCGCGGGGCTGCTGCCGCAGGGCGAGCTCGTCGACGCGGAATCCGTCGCTCTTCTCGAGGCGCGCGACCTGCTCTTCGCCCGGCTGCTGCAGTACCGCGCGTTCAAGGACGTGTCGACGTGGTTCGCCCGGCGCCTGGGCGCGGAGGACACCCGCCACGCGCGCACCGTGCCGCTGGAGGAGAAGTTCCGCCAGCGCGTGCCGGAGCTCGTGTGGACACTCACCCCGGACGACTTCGCCGCGCTCGCGCTGCTGGCGATGACGCCGCGCGAGATCCCGCACGTCGGGCTCGACCACCTGCACGCGCCCCTCATCAGCATCCGGGAGCAGGCCGCGATCGTGGTGACCCTCCTGCGCGGGCGGGAATCCCTCTCGTTCCGCGAGCTGATCGCCGGTGTCGCGGAGGCGGGGGTGGTCGTGGCGCGCTTCCTGTCGGTGCTGGAGCTCTACCGCCACGCCGCCCTGTCGTTCGAGCAGCTCGAGCCGCTGGGCGAGCTGACCCTCCGCTGGACCGCCGAGCACTGGTCCGAAGAAAACCTCGCCACACTGGGAGCCGACTATGACCGATGACGACGCTTCGACCGAAGAGGACGGCTCAGCTCCCGCTCACACGACGGATGTCGCGCGGCGACTCGAGGCGATCCTGCTGGTCGTCGACGAACCGCAGAGCCTCGTCAGCCTCGCCACCGCGGTGGCCGCTCCCGTCGCTGCCGTCCGCCAGGCCATCGAAACGCTCGTCGAGGACTACGACGGGCTTTCCGGCGGGCCCCGCCGCGGCTTCGAGCTGCGCGAGGTCGGCGGCGGATGGCGGATGTACGTGCGCGCGGAGCACGATGACCTCGTCTCCGAGTTCGTGAACTCGCAGGCGCCGTCGCGGCTATCGCAGGCCGCGCTCGAGACGCTCGCCGTGATCGCCTACAAGCAGCCCGTGACCCGCGGACAGGTCGCCTCGATCCGCGCCGTGAACGTCGACTCCGTCGTGCGCACGCTGCTCGGCCGCGGTCTCATCACCGAACTCTTCACAGACGCCGAGACGGGAGCGATCAACTACGGCACGACCGATGCCCTGCTCGTGAACCTCGGGATCAACTCGCTCGACGAGCTGCCCCCGATCGCACCGCTGCTGGATGACGGCGCCGACGGCTTCGATGAAATGGTGGCGCGATGAATGACGACGCTTCGACAGGCGGAGCGCCTGAGGGCGTGCGCCTGCAGAAGGTGCTCGCCAACGCAGGCGTGGCGTCGCGCCGTGTCTCAGAAGACCTGATCGTGCAGGGCCGTGTGCGCGTCAACGGCGTCGTCGTGACGGAGCTCGGCAATCGCATCGACCCCGAGACCGACATCGTGGATGTCGACGGTACGGCGATCCAACTCGACACCTCCAAGCGCTACGTGATGCTCAACAAGCCCACCGGCGTGGTGAGCTCGATGAAGGACGACCGGGGCCGGCGCGACCTCCGCGACTTCACGAAGGAATGGGACGAGCGCCTCTACAACGTCGGCCGGCTGGATGCCGACACCAGCGGCCTGCTCATCCTCACCAACGACGGCGAGCTCGCGCACGTGCTCGCGCACCCCTCGTTCGGGGTCACCAAGGTCTACATCGCCAAGGTCGAGGGCCGCGTGACCGCCCAGACGATCGCCCGGCTCACGCGCGGCATCGAGCTGGAGGACGGACCCATCGCCGCAGACAAGGCGCGGCTGCTCGACGCGTCCGGCGGCACGAGCCTCGTCGAGCTCACCCTGCACTCGGGGCGCAACCGCATCGTGCGGCGGATGATGGCCGACGTGGGGCATCCGGTCATCGACCTCGTCCGCCGTCAATTCGGCCCGCTCCACCTGGGAACACTCCCAGTGGGGAAGGCGCGCGAGTTGACTAAGGTGGAACGCGGCGCGCTTCTGACTTTGTCGCGCCAGGAGCCCGCTGACGACGGGACTCAGGGGGATTCGCGGCAGGAGGCCGAGTGAGCGATCACGCACGATCACGCGAGGGTGTCGCACCTCGCGTGTCGGGGACCGTGCGAATCGTCGGTGCCGGCCTGCTCGGCGCGAGCATCGGCCATGCCCTGATGGGGCGCGGCGTCGACGTGGCCCTCTCCGATACGTCTCCCTCGCAGCGCCGCCTCGCCATCGACTACGGCGCCGGGCGCGCCGAGCGCGAAGACGACGAGCCCTCGCTCATCGTCGTCGCGGTGCCCCCGGACGTCACGGCCGACGTCATCGAGCGCGAGCTCACGCGCTACCCCGACGCCGTGGTGACGGATGTCGCAAGCGTCAAGCTCGAGCCGCTCAACACCCTTCGCGGGCGCGGCGTCGACCTGACGCACTACATCGGCTCCCACCCGATGGCGGGGCGGGAACGAGGCGGGGCCATCTCCGCCCGCGCCGACATCTTCGTCGGCCGCCCCTGGGTGGTGTGCCGCGATGACCGCACTCCGGCATCCGATCTCGCCCTCGTGGAGGCACTGGCCCTCGAGGTCGGTGCCACCCCGATCGAGATGACGCCCGAAGACCACGATCGCTCGGTCGCCCTGATGTCACACGTTCCGCAGCTCGTCGCGAGCCTGCTCGCAGCGCGCTTCGTCGATGCCCCCGACGGATCTCTGCGCCTCGCCGGCCAGGGCGTGCGCGACACGACGCGGATCGCGTCATCCGCCCCCGAGCTGTGGGTGCAGATCCTCGGCGCGAACGCGGCGCCGGTCGTCGAGGTGCTCGATGCGCTCGCCGCCGACCTCTCCGGCGTCGCCGCCGCGCTGCGCGCCCCCGATGCCGCCGGAGCGCGCCGAACCGTTGCCGACGCCATCCGCCGTGGCAACGACGGCGTCGAGCGCCTGCCGGGAAAGCATGGACAGAACCGCCGGTTCGAGCAGGTCGTCGTCATGGTGGACGACACTCCCGGCCAGCTGGGACGCCTGTTCGGCGAGCTCGGTGAGCTCGACGTCAACGTCGAAGACCTCCGCCTCGAGCATTCGCCCGGGGCCCAGTTCGGCCTTGCCGAGATCAGCGTCGTGCCCTCGGCGGTGCGGCGCGCTCAAGAGGGTCTCGAAGAGCGCGGATGGCGGATTGCGAGCACCACCAATGACTGACCCTTCATCCGGTACCGAGATCACGAAGAACCCGCTGACCACGCCCTACATCATCGCGATCGACGGCCCCGCCGGCAGCGGCAAGTCGAGCGTCTCGAAGGCGGTCGCCCGCCGGCTCGGCCTCGGCTTTCTCGACACGGGTGCGGCGTACCGCGCGCTCGCGTGGCACGTTCTCTCGCATGGCGCGGACACGTCCGATTCATCCGCCGTCGTCGACGCGGCCGGCGACTTCGATGTGCAGCTCTCCCTCGACCCCGATGACTTCTGGGTGAAGGTGGGCGCCACCGATGTGACTCACGCGATCCGCGAGCCGCGCGTCACCGAGGCGGTCAGCGGCGTCGCCCGCGTGCCGGCCGTGCGGCATGGCATCAACACCTACTTCCGGGCGCTCGTGGCCGCGGCCGATGCGCCGGGTGTCGTCGTCGAGGGACGCGATATCACCACCGTCGTCGCTCCCGATGCGCCCGTGCGCGTGCTGCTGACCGCAGCCCCCGACGTGCGCGCCGCACGACGCGCCAGAGAACTGACCACACAGGATGCCTCGGCCGTGGCCGACGCGCTGCACAGGCGCGACGCATCCGACTCGACGGTCGTCGACTTCCTCACCGCCGCACCCGGCGTCGAGGTCGTGGACTCGACCGAACTGGACTTCGATCAGACCGTCTCCGCGGTGATCGACGTCGTTGACCGCACGCTCGGCGTGCACGAAGCAGGAGGCCCGCATGGGCGCTGAAGAAGAGTACGAGGGCGCGCCGGATCAGCTCGCCGACAAGCTGGCCGACCTCGACGAGGAGCTCGCCGAACAGCGGGCCTCCGCGCTGCGCGCGGGGCTCGAGGACTACGAGCTCGACGAAGACGACGCGGCACTGCTGGCAGGTCTCGAGCTCGGCGAAGACGGGATCCAGTACCTCCCCGCACTTCCCGTCGTCGCCATCGTCGGACGACCGAACGTGGGGAAGTCCGCCCTGGTGAACCGCATCCTGGGCCGCCGTGAAGCCGTGGTGGAGGACACCCCGGGAGTCACGCGCGACCGGGTGACGTACAAGGCCGAGTGGCTGGCGCGCCGCTTCTCGCTCGTCGACACGGGCGGCTGGGAGCCCGATGCCCGCGGCATCGACGCGTCCGTGGCGGCCCAGGCGGAGGTCGCGATCGACCTGTGCGACGTCGTGCTGTTCGTCGTCGACGCGATGGTCGGTGCGACCTCGACCGACGAGCACGTCGTGCGTCTGCTCCGAAAGAGCGGCAAGCCCGTCTTCCTGGTCGCCAACAAGGTCGACGACGCGCGGCACGAGCCCGAGGCCGCCGCGCTGTGGGGCTTGGGGCTGGGCGAGCCGTATCCGGTGTCGGCCATCCACGGCCGCGGCGTCGCAGACCTGCTCGACGCGGTCATGAAGGTGCTGCCCGAGATCTCCGCCGTCGCGAAGCAGGAGATCGGCGGCCCGCGCCGCGTGGCGATCCTCGGCCGGCCGAACGTCGGCAAGTCGTCGCTGCTCAACAAGGCGGCGGGCGAGGAACGGGTGGTCGTCAACGAGCTCGCCGGCACGACCCGCGATCCCGTCGACGAGATCGTCGAGCTCGGCGGGAAGCTGTGGCGCTTCGTCGACACGGCCGGCATCCGCCGCCGCGTGCACCTGCAGCAGGGCGCCGACTTCTACGCGTCGCTGCGCACCTCCGCGGCGCTGGAGAAGGCCGAAGTGGCCGTCGTCGTGCTCGATGTCTCGGAGCAGATCAGCGAGCAGGACGTGCGCATCATCGATCTCGTGCTGGAGTCGGGCCGCGCGCTCGTGCTGGCCTTCAACAAGTGGGACCGCCTGAGCGACGACGACCTCGAGGGCGCGGACCGGCGCCGGTACCTCGAGCGCGAGATCGAGCAGGACCTCGCGCACGTGGCCTGGGCCCCGCGTGTCAACATCTCCGCGCGCACGGGTCGTCACCTCGAGAAGCTCGTCCCGGCCCTCGAGACGGCGCTCGAGTCATGGGATCAGCGCATCCCGACCGGCAAGTTCAACGCGTTCCTCGCGGAGCTGGTCGCCGAGCACCCGCACCCCCTCCGTGGTGGCAAGCAGCCCCGCATCCTCTTCGGCACGCAGGCGGCCAGCCGCCCGCCGACGTTCGTGCTGTTCACGACCGGATTCCTCGACCCGGGCTACCGCCGCTTCGTGCAGCGCCGCCTGCGCGAGCTGTACGGTTTCGAGGGCTCGCCGATCGTGATCAACATGCGGGTGCGCGAGAAGCGCACGCGCTGAGCCGCGGGCCTGGCGCTCAGCTGAGCGCGATGACGAGCGTGCACGCGGCGAGCACCGCGCACACCGGGGTCATCGTGTATCGCTCGGGCTTGCTGCGCGATATCGCGTTCGCGACGATGCCGAGCGTGAAGTAGCCGAAGATCACCCAGGTCGTCACGACCACGAACGGCCCGTCGCCGAGAACCTCGACCAGGCCGGCCCGGGCGAGCAGCACGAGCGCGATGAACGCGTACAGCACGATCGACACGACGCTGCCGACACGCAGGCGGGCGGGCAGCACGCGGTGCCGCCCGCCCCACACGAAGTGGCCGAGCGGGGCGCCGAAGGCGACGCACAGCTGCAGGATCGCGAGGGCGGCGAGGATCGCGACCGCGAGGACGACGGCGACGGCGACAAGCGCGGAAAAGTCGGGCACCGGGCAAGTAAACCAGGTTCACCGCATGTGGGATGCCGCCGGCCGCACCATCGCCGTGGCATCCGGCTCGACGAACCCGAACCGCCGATACAGGTCGTGGGCGTCGGCGGTGAAGAGCACCCACCGGAAATCGCGCCCCGGACCGTTGTCGATCATCTCCTCGACGAGGCGTTTGCCGAGCCCGTGGCCGCGGTGCTCGGGCAGCACGAAGACGTCGGCGAGGTACGCGAAAGCGACCCCGTCGGAGACGGCGCGGGCGAGGCCGGCCAGGGCCCCGGACTCGTCGTACGCCCCCACGATCCGCCACGCGCTATCCAGCTGGGCCTCGAGATCGGCCCGCGAACGCCAGCGCCCCCAGTAGGCGTCGGTCGAGAGCCAGCCCCACACGACGTCGCGCTGGATTCGGGCCGGGTCATCGTCGAGGTCGTACGTCATCCGCCCATTCTGCCGACACCCGGTCGCGAGCCTCGCGGGCCGATCGCGGTTCGGTGGCCTGAGCGCCGATCCGGATCGATGTGACAGGGTGAAGGGGTGACGATCGAGCCCCCCGCACCCGATGAGCCGCGGCGCCCGCTGGGCCCGCGCGATCCCGGCGATGCCTGGGTCGTCGCCGAATCGGGGGAGCGGTACTGGGGTCGCTTCGGTGCCGCGGGGCTGCTCGCTCTCGACGCCGATCGCGGAGTGCTGCTGCAGCATCGTGTCTCCTGGAGCCACCACGGCGGCACGTGGGCGCTGCCCGGCGGAGCTCGGCACCAGGGCGAGAGCGCCATGGCTGGCGCCCTGCGTGAGGCGGCGGAAGAAGCGGGTGTGCCCCTCGGGGCCGTGCGCCCGCGGTTCTCGAGCGTTCTCGACCTCGACGTGTGGACCTACGCGACGGTCGTCGCCGACGTGCTCGAACCGTTCGAACCGGTGATCAGCGATCCCGAGAGCTATGCCCTGGAGTGGACGCCGGTCGCCGACGTCGACGCCCAGCCGCTGCATCCGGGATTCGCCCGGGCCTGGGCGGGCCTGCGCGAGCTGCTGGACGTGCGTCCCGCGATCGTCGTCGACGGGGCGAACGTCGTGGGATCGGTGCCGGACGGGTGGTGGCGCGACCGGCCCGGCGCCGCCGCGCGGCTGCTCGGACGGCTCACGATGCTCGACGCCGAAGGAATGGATGCCGCGGCGCTCGGCCTTGCCGCATCCCGCTGGTACCCCGAGCTCGTGCTCGTCGTCGAGGGTCAGGCGCGCGCTCTCGAGGGCGGCGACGCCGCGGTGCGTGTCGTGCGTGCGCCCGGGGAGGGCGACGACGCGATCGCGGCCGAGGCCGCGCGCCTCGTCGGCGCCGGGCGCACGGTGACGGTCGTCACGAGCGACCGCGGGCTCGCGCAGCGGGCGACGGATGCCGGGGCCTCGGTGCGCGGCACCCGCTGGCTGCTCGACCTTCTGCCCTAGGGCTCCGAGCGCCCGCGGAGCTTCTCGATGTCGCGACGCTCGCGCTTGGTGGGGCGGCCTGCGCCGCGATCCCGCATCGGCACGAGCGCGCGCTCCGAGAGCGGGGGCGGCGGGGGAGTTCGATCCTCCGCGGCCTCGGCCACGAGGGCCGCCCCGACGCGCTTGACGATGAGCCTGCGCACGATCAGGATCCGGTCGAACCCGGCGATGCGCACGCGCAGCTCGTCACCGATCCGCACGGGCTGCGCGGCCTTCGCCCGGTCGCCGTTCACCCGCACATGCCCCGCACGGCATGCGGCCGTTGCCGCAGACCGGGTCTTGTAGACCCGGACGGCCCAGAGCCAGCTGTCGACCCGTGCGGAGGTCGCGGCATCCACCATTCCGTCACCCTCCGTTGAGTGAACTCATCATCGCACCGCAAGAATGGAGTCATGACCGACGTGATCACCCGAATGGGCCTGCGCCGCATGCTTCCGCGCGACTCCGACGCGCCGCACCGCGCGGCGACGCCCCTCGAACTGCTCTTCGACCTCGTCTTCGTGGTCGCCGTCTCGCAGGCGTCGCAGAACCTGCATCACATGATCGCCGAGGAGCACGTCGGGCCGGCGATCGTCGGCTACCTCATGGTGTTCTTCTCGATCTGGTGGGCGTGGATGAACTTCTCGTGGTTCGCGTCGGCGTTCGACACCGACGACTGGCTCTATCGGGTCACCACGATCGTCCAGATGGCCGGCGTCCTCGTGCTCGCCGCCGGCGTGCACGACGCCATGGTCGACCAGGACTTCACGACCGTCACGTGGGGCTACGTCATCATGCGGCTCGCGATGGTGGCGCAATGGCTGCGTGCCGCGGCATCCGATCCCTCGTCGCGCGCGACGACGTTGCGCTTCGCCGTCGGCATCACCGGCGTGCAGGTGCTGTGGGTCGCCCGGATGTACCTGCTCGATGACCAGTGGCAGTTCTGGACGTTCTTCCTGCTCGTGGCGGCGGAGCTTCTCGTGCCGGTGTGGGGCGAGACGCACGGTCGCACGTCGTGGCACGCGGAGCACATCGCCGAGCGCTACGGCCTGTTCACCCTGCTGCTGCTCGGCGAGAGCCTGCTGGCGTCGGCGAACGCGATCATCGACGCCGTGGCCGAGGGGGAGCACGTGACCGAGTTGCTCTGGCTCGCGGCGAGCGGAATCGTGCTCGCGGCCGGCATGTGGTGGGTGTACTTCGCCCGCGATCAGGCGGACGGGCTCACATCGAGCCGCGCCGGCTTCACCTTCGGCTACCTGCACTATGTGATCTTCGCCGCGGCGGGTGCCGTTTCGGCGGGTGTCGAGGTGCAGATCGACGTGCTCACCGACCACACGCACGTGTCACAGACCGTCGCCGGGCTCTCGCTGTCGCTGCCGGTGGCCTTCTTCGTGCTCGGCGTCTGGCTCGTGGCGCTGCGCCCGCGCATCTCCCGGGCGTCAACCGTCGGCGTGCTGGCGGGCGCGGTGCTGATCGGACTGTGCGGATTGCTGCCGGCGGCGTCCTTCGTCGTGACGGCTGTGGTGCTCGCGGGGGTCGTCGTCGTGCTGGAGCGGGATGCCGTGGTCACCGGGCGCGCGCGAGCCTTGCCGGCTATGTGAGCTCGAGCTGGACGATCGCCCGATCCGCCCGCGGCCGCGCGACCTCGGTGAATCCGGCGGCGAGGAACACCGACAGCACTCCCCGGTAGAGCTCGTTCGAGGAGTGCTTGGCGGCGGTCGGGTCGAGCGGGTACGCCTCGATCACCCGAGCCCCGCGGGCACGGGCGTGATCGATCGCAGCCTCCAGCAGGGCGGCGTTGAGCCCGCGCCCGCGGTGCTCCCGGCGCACGACGAAGCACGACACAGACCACACGGACGGGTCATCGAGCGGCTGCGCCGTCGCACCCACGATCTCCCGGGTGCGACCGATGCGCACCTGCGCGGTGCGCGGACCGACGCGGACCCACCCCGCCGCCTGCCGGTCGACATAGGCGATCAGCGCCGGCGGGGGACCGGCATCCAGCTCGTTCCTGAGCAGCGCCTCGCGCTCGGCGATCGAGAGCTTCTGAAACTCGGCATTTGGGATCGTCCACCACTGGCATTGGCAGCTGCGCCCGTCGCCGCCTCCGGTGAGGGCGTGCTCGGCATCGTCGAAGCGGTCGGATGTCGCGGGCTCAACGGTGATCGTCGCCATGGTTCGACGGTACGCGGCGGCGGCGAGATCCGACAAGGAAGCCGTCGGTGCGCTCGCTCGGGCGTTCACGGCCGCCGCGCGGAGCGAGTAAGATGGGGGAGTTGTCTGCGCTTCGGCGCGGGCTCGACAAGTGAAAATCGGGATGTGGCGCAGCTTGGTAGCGCACTTGACTGGGGGTCAAGTGGTCGCAGGTTCAAATCCTGTCATCCCGACCGGAGAGTCCCGGGAACCTAAGGGTTCCCGGGACTTCTTAGTTGGTGAAACTTGACCACGTCATCGCAATGCCATCACTTTGACCGCTTCAGCGCCCTCTCGCACCGCGAAGCCTCGACTGGCTCGACTGCGCTCCGGTTGCCTCCGAACGGTGGGGCGACGAGCTGCGCACCTAGTAGGCATGGATGCGGTAGACAAGAGCGGGATCGTGCTCAGCGCGAGCGGGAGGAGAAGGCGCGACGCAAGAAAGGGATCGATCGCGCAAGAGCGTGGGCAGCGGAGCATCCGGAGGAGCGTCAGCAAGCGCGCGAGCGGTACAAGCAGAAGCACCCGGACGCGTACAAGCAGGCTCAGCGCGACTACTACTACCGGAATCGCGATGCGATCGCCGAGCGCCGGCGGGCACGTGAGGCTGCAGACCCGGAGAAGGCGAACGAGGCTCGACGCCGCGCGGTCGAGCGTGCCCGGGCTGCCGGCCGCGACCCGGCATGGTCGCCCACTCCTGACCAACGTGCGACCCATCGCGTCGTGTTCTTCGATGACCCGGCCGGCAACCACATCGAGCTCTCGGCCGAGATGGAGAGGTTCTGGGACGACTCGGTTATCTACGCAGCACGCCGCTGGGACCCCACTCCGCACAGCGTGAACATGTGGGGCGGCCAGACACCCGCCTGGCGGCGCACCAGCGAGACACGTGAGTCGGTGACGGCATGAGGTACGTCAGCTATCTGCGCGACGGCGCGCCCGGCGTCGGAATCGTCCAGGATGGCGATGTCGTGCCGCTCGAGGGAATCGCATCGATCGGTGACGGTGTGGGCGCGACCGAGCTGAGCGCCGCGGCCATGGTCGAAAGCGATTCCTTTCCGCTCGCCGAGGCGCACCTGCTCGCCGCCAGCCCCCGGCGGTCGAAAGTGTTCTGCGTGGGACTGAACTATCTCGACCACGTCGGCGAGACCAAGCGGGATCTGCCGACATACCCGGTGATGTTTCCCAAGTACGCGTCGAGCCTGATCGGGGCGGATGACCCGATCCCCATCCCGCCCGAGTCGACCCAGGTCGACTACGAGGGTGAGCTGGCCGTCGTGATCGGAACCGCGGGGCGACGCATCCGCGAAGAGGACGCCCTCGGTCACGTCCTCGGCTTCGCCGTTGCCACGATGTGACGATGCGCGACTGCCAGTACAAGACCCACCAGTGGCTGCAGGGCAAGGCCTCGGATGCCGCAACCCCGATCGGTGCGGAGCT
>NZ_DATMIO010000188.1:0-2236 GCF_035554235.1 Microbacterium sp.
ATCATCACGGCGCGGGAATAGACGCATACCTCACGACCAAGACGGCCGTGATGGCTTACCTGCGGCAGCGCGGGCAGCTCGCTGACGCCGCCCGTACAGGCGAGGAGATCGCCGGCGAGCTCGAACGCAGAGGCCGCGCGGGCGAACGAGCAGGTCCCTCCGGCATCGCCGTGTTCTACCATCAGTGGGCCGTGACCTCGATTCTGGGGTCGGGTCTGGCGGAGGGGATCGCCCAGAGCATTCGGGCGTACGAGACGGCCGACGTACCCGACGGTGAGCTCATCGCGGCGCTGGCGGCCGGTAACCTGGCCGTGCTGCACGCCTCTTTCGGGAGCCCGCAAGAGGCGGTGCGCTGGCTCGATGTGGCTCGCACCACCCGCACAGCGGGGCTGCCTTTCGAACGCCTCGCGAGCCTTCCCGTCGCGATCGTCGACGCATACCTCGCGGCGTGCCGGCTCGAGCCCGAGCCGGCACGACGCCTGCTGGATGACCCGGACGCATTGTCGATCGAGATGTGGCCGTTTGCGGCGCTCGCGATCACGGTGTACTCGCAGCTGTACGAGGACCCGCATGTGGCCCTCGCCCGGCTCGAACATCTTCGGTTCGTGCGACGCCGCGACCTCGTCGACGATCGCACCGCCACACGCATACTCGACCGCTGCACCGTGGACACCCTCATGGCGCTGGGCGAGGTCAACCGTGCGGAGCGGATGATGCTCGACATCGCGGCGCAGTACTCCGTCGACAGGCCGGGTGGTGCAGTCAGGCAGACCAGTCCGGCCGACCTCACGTGGCTGCGGGTGTCATACGCTCAGCTCTTTCTCATCACCGGCGACGATGCGAAGGCGCAGAGGCTCGCAACGGCAGCCCTCTGGGCCCCGGACGTCGGCGTGCGCGACCGCGTCGATGTACTCATGATCAAGGCCGCGGCCTCATGGCGACTCGGGGAACACGAGCAGGCGGCGGAGGCGTTCCGCCAAGCGGTGGTGCTCTCCGAACAGATCGGCTCGGCACGCGCCTACCTCATCATCGCCGAGCGTGACCTGCGGGCCCTCGCTGCGGAGATCGGTGTCCGGATCCCGCAAGCTGTCGAGGATCATCTCGCCATGCGCGGCGGGATCTACCCCGTGGCAGCGTCGTTCATCGCGCTCTCGCCGCGGGAGCTCGACGTGCTCGTGCGTCTGCAGGACCACGGCACCGTCGCCGAGATCGGGCGTTCGCTCCACCTCTCGGTGAACACGGTCAAGAAGCACCTCGCGGCCATCAACGCCAAGCTGGGTGTGCACGATCGCCGCGCAGCGCTCGCCCAGGCGAAGCAGCTCGGACTCCTCGATTCGATCGACGACGGCGTGAACGGCGCTGGGAAGCAGCGTGCGGAGACCGCGCACGAGACGGCCCGCTGACGGCGGGTGGTGCTTCTTCGACGAAACGGATACCTCAGCCACGAAGTGGCTCGCCTTGTCGCGCCGAGACTCGACGACGCGAGGACCGGGTGAGCCGTGGACCATGCGCGGACCATCCGAGGTCCGGCCGCGGACCATTCCCGATGATCGGGGCGTGATCGCCTCGATTCGTTCCCTAGAAATAGAGCAGTGTCGCTGCGCAGGCGTCCGGTGGGGGCTGCGTGTGCGCGACGAGCAACGAGGGGATGTCAGGTGAACTGGCTCAGCGGAACGGTATCGGACGGGCGCATCAGCGCTGATCGTCGACGCGCGCAGGATCGCCGAGCGGCGGGAGTGCGGCTTCATCGCGCGCTCAGCGCGATCGTCGCCATAGCGACGATCGCAGCGAGCGTGTTCATCGCTGCGCCGGCGGCCACCGCTGCTCCCGCATCCGTGCACGAGATCACCGCCAACTGGACCGGCAGCCCGGTGCCGACGACGGCGCCGTACGGACAGCCGGTGACGGCGGAGTGGCACGTCAACACCAACGACGTCGACGACCCGTACTCCAACGAACCGGTAGAGAATGTGCGGGCCACCCTGACGGTGGGCAACGGTGACTTCACGAGCATCCCGACCGTCTGCAAGATCTACGACGTGACCCCCGTCTCCGAGATCTCGGCCGACGGGTCGACGCTGCTCTGCAACCTCGGCACGATCACGGAGGGCACCGCGACAGTCATCCAGACGCCGGTGCGCGCGACGTCCACCACGGGTGGCAATCTCACCATGTCGGGCACGGCGACGTCAGATTCCGCGATCGCCGTCGCCGGTCCTGCGGATCCCGGGCCGCT
>NZ_DATMIO010000189.1:0-2191 GCF_035554235.1 Microbacterium sp.
GGATGTCGCGGCCGTCGCGGCCGCGGTGCGCGGGGCCCTGCCCGAGGGCGCCCAGCTGCTCGGGTTCACTCCGGAGTCGGTGGGCACCGCCGTGCGCCGCGCCCTTGTGACCGCCCCCGGATGGCGCGACTTCGAGTGGGAGATCGTGCACGAGAAGGCGGTGTCGCCGCGCCTGCACTTGGCTCTCGACGAGGTGCTCACCGCCCGCGTCGGCGACGGCCGGCGCCGTCCGACCCTGCGCATCTGGGAGTGGGACGAATCCGCGGTCGTGATCGGGTCTTTCCAATCGCTCCGCAACGAGGTCGACCCCGCGGGGGCGGCGCGGCACGGGTTCGATGTCGTCCGCAGGATCTCGGGCGGCGGCGCGATGCTCATGGCCGCGGGGCAGATCATCACCTACTCGCTGTACGTGCCGGCATCCCTCGTCGCCGGCCTGACGTTCGCCGACTCGTACGCGTTCCTCGACGACTGGGTGCTGCAGGCGCTGCGCTCCCTGGGCATCGAGGCGACCTACCAGCCGCTCAACGACATCGCGAGCCCGAGCGGCAAGATCGGCGGTGCCGCGCAGAAGCGCCTGGCCAACGGCGGCGTGCTGCACCACGCGACACTCAGCTACGACATCGACGGCCAGGTGATGACCGAGGTGCTGCGCATCGGCCGCGAGAAGCTCAGCGACAAGGGCACGACGTCGGCGGCGAAGCGCGTCGATCCTCTCCGCACGCAGACCGGTCTGCCGCGCGAGCAGATCATCGCGCGGTTCATCGAGACGTTCTCGCGCCTGTACGGTGCGGAGCCCGGGCATATCACCGAAGAGGAATACGCCGAGGCGGAGGCCCTGGTCGCATCGAAGTTCGCGACCGACGAGTGGCTGCGCCGCGTGCCGTGACGGGCTCCGTCCCGCCCGCGGCCGCACGCGGCTCGGTCACGATCCACGAGGGCGACAACCTCGAGGTGATGGCGGGCTTCGCCGACGGATCGTTCACGCTGATCTACCTCGACCCGCCCTTCAACACCGGCCGCGTCCAGGAGCGGCAGATCGAGTCGGCCCGATCGGGCGGCGAGGCTCCCGCAGCCGGCAGTGTCGTGCGCCGCGGGTTTCACGGGCGGGACTACGAGCGCGTGCGCGGGGCGCTCCGCACCTACGATGACCGCTTCGACGACTACTGGGGCTTCCTCGAGCCCCGGCTCTTCGAGGCCTGGCGCCTGCTCTCGCCGGAGGGCACTCTGTACCTTCACCTCGACTACCGCGAGTCGCACTACGCCAAGGTCATGCTCGACGCGGTCTTCGGCCGCGATCACTTCCTCAACGAGCTCATCTGGGCCTACGACTACGGTGCCAAGACGCGCCGCCGTTGGCCGTCGAAGCACGACACGATCCTGGTCTACGTGAAGAACCCGGCCGCCTACCACTTCGACTCCGAAGCGGTGGATCGCGAACCATACATGGCACCGGGGCTCGTCACGCCCGAGAAGGCGGCGCGCGGCAAGCTGCCGACCGACGTCTGGTGGCACACGATCGTGCCGACGACCGGCCGGGAGAAGACCGGCTATCCGACCCAGAAGCCCGAGGGCATCCTGCGGCGCATCGTGCAGGCATCGAGCCGCCCCGGCGACCGGGTGCTCGACGCGTTCGCCGGCAGCGGCACGACCGGCGCGGTCGCCTCGGTGCTCGGCCGCGAAGCCGTGCTGATCGACGCGAATCCGTCCGCGATCGACGTGATGAGAGGCAGGATGCCGGGGGCCGTGGTCATCGCCCGGACCGACCAGGATGCCGTCGGCTGAGCCGCGGCCATGAGGAGTGGGTGGGTGCGCGGCCTCACGCCCTGCGAAGCGCCTCGGTCTCTTCGCGGTTGAGCTCGGCGGCTCGGGCGAGGAGCTCATTTGCGAACTCGATCTGCTCGTCGGTGAGTGTCTCGAGGTATTCGGCCCACCGTGCTCCCACGCGACCGTAGATCGGACCGACCTTCGCCATGACCGTCTGGGGCACGGCCGTCACGATCACCCGGCGCCGATCAGCGACGTCCCGCTCGCGGGTGACGTAGCCAGCCCGCTCCAGGCGATCGATCACCGCCGTGATCGCGCCGCCGGCGGTCAAGCCGGTGCGCTCGGCGAGTTCGCCGGGCGTCGCCGGGCCTTGGCTCATGAGCAGCCCGACGGCCTGCATGTCGGTGCTGTTGATCCCGCCGAAGCG
>NZ_DATMIO010000190.1:0-34572 GCF_035554235.1 Microbacterium sp.
CGCTCGATCTCGTGGGCCTCCGGGCCAGCCGCGTCCGGGTGGACGGCGACAGGTCGGCGGCCTTCCGTCAGAACGACCGCAAGCTGCGCGTCTCGCTCGGGACCGCTCTCGCCGCGGGCGACGGATTCACGATCACCGTCGCCTACGCAGGTGCACCGCGCCCTCGCCGCTCCCGCTGGGGAACGATCGGCTGGGAGGAACTGGAGGATGGCGCCCTGGTGGCATCGCAGCCGACGGGTGCGCCGACGTGGTTCCCCTGCAACGACGTGCCGTCCGACAAGGCCAGGATCCGCCTCGCCTTCACGACCGACTCCGCGTACACGGTCGTGGGGGGAGGCTTCACCGGCCGCAGCTCCCGCGGAGGCAAGACCACGTGGATCTTCGAGCACGCCCCCACGCCGACCTACCTCCTCGCCGTGCACGTCGGCCGCTACGCGGTCGAGAAGGTCGCGCTGGGGTCGGTTGCCGGTGAGATCTACTATCCGTGGCCCCTGGCCGATCGCGTGCACGCCGACTTCGCGGATCTGGCGAGCATGATGGAGGTCTTCGAGGACGCGTTCGGGCCATACCCCCTGCCGGACTACACCGTCGTCGTCACCCCCGACGACCTCGAGATCCCCCTCGAGGCGCAGGGCCTCGCGACCTTCGGCGCGAATCACATCGACGGCTCCGGCGCCATCGAGCGCCTCATCGCGCACGAGCTCGCCCACCAGTGGTTCGGCAACAGCGTGGGCCCCGCGCTCTGGCGCGACATCTGGCTGAACGAAGGCTTCGCGTGCTACGCCGAGTGGATCTGGTCGGAGCGGTCCGGGGGCCCGAGCGCCCACGAGGAGGCGCTGACGCATCACGCGCGCCTGCGTGCCCTTGCGCAGGACATCGTGCTCACCGACCCCGGCCCCGACCTCATGTTCGATGACCGGGTCTACAAGCGCGGGGCCCTGACCCTGCACGCCCTGCGGCTCACCGCGGGGGATGCCGTCTTCTTCGAGGTGATCCGCGCGTGGACGTCGCGCTACCGCGCCGCGACGGCCACCACGGCCGACTTCGTCGCCCTGGCAGAGGAGCTCAGCGGGCTCGCGCTCGGGCCGTTCTTCGACCAGTGGCTGCAAGCGACGCTGCTGCCCGCGCTTCCCCCGACGCCCGTCTCGATCACCGGGGCCGTGCCCCGGAACGCACGGCGACGCTGAGCACGAAGCCCTCCGGTGCGGGTGCGGGTGCAGCCTCGATCCCGTCGTCCAGGCCGGCGATCAGAACTCGGCGCGCGGCCGGGAGCAGCGCCCCGTCCGCTCCGAGCCGCACGGCGGCCGGAGCCACCCGCAGGCCGCGCCCGTCTGCCTTGAGCGCCGCCTCGATGAGGGTCCAGCCGCGGAGGTCGGGCGGCTCGCCGGGTGCGAACAGGGGTGCCAGCTCGGTGAGCGGGCCCGCGGGCGTTCCCGTTTCGATGTCGATGCCCAGCGCCGCGGCATCGGCCAGGTGCGCGGCGGCGACCGCCACCAGCCCACGCGCGTAGCTCACGCTGACGACGGCGTCGGCGCCCGAGACCCTCGGGGCACCGTGGTCGTCGGCCCCGCACTGCTCGCACCGGTTGGAGAGCACGAAGTCGTCGGTGTCGCAGACCTCGGCGACGAGGTCTGCCAAGAGCCACCGGCCGACCAGGAACCGGGCTGCCAGGGCGCCCTCCATCGCCTCGTAGCGGCGGAGCTGACCCACCGCGAGCCCTGCCAGAGCCAGGGGACGCACGGCGTCGACGACGTCGGCGGCATCCGCCCACGCGATCCGAACGGCGCCGAGCCGCGCGCCTCCCGCCCCCGGCGCGGATGCGTGCGCGGCATCCACGGTCGCCATGCTGGCACCATCCCACACGCGGGTTACCGGAGAGTGAACTCCCGTCTCACCTCGCCCGTATGGCTCGCGGGGTATAGCCACGAGGCATCCACCGCCTGTACCCTGGGCCCGTTCCCGCTCCCCTCCCGGAGTACCCGACGAGAACTCTGGTTCCACTGCGCAGCGGTCGAGGGGTTCGCATGTCATTCTCCGGGGAACAATGGGATGCCGCGCCGCGGCGCATCGTCTTCGAGCAGTCGCAGCGCTTCCATGCGGGCTGGCGACTCCTCGACTCGCTGAGTGCGGCCATCGTCGACCCGGATGAGGTGGGCGCTCCAGACCTCACGGTCGACGTCATCCGGCCCCGCGATCTGGTCGCCCTGACCGTCCGGTTCTACGGCGCCAAGCTCACAAACACGGGCGCCGGCCCGGAGGGCGATCTGCCTTTCGTCGAGCGCAAGGGTTCGGGCGCCCACGTCATGGTCGTGGAGTTCCCCTTCCAGCACGCGCACGAGGAGGCGCAGTACGTGACCGAGGCGGGTGCCAACGGCGTGCCCGACGAGCTGGACCCCGCGAATCCGGGCCCACCTCCGGCCGGCACGACGCCGGTCGGGGTGAGCGCCTCCGAGCCGCCGGATGTGCCTGTGGGCTTCCGGCCCGCGCGACGCAGCCGGCTCGTCTTCGCGATCGGGGTGAGCGACCGCATCGAGTTCACCCGTGAAGGCATCCTGCGGGCGATGAGGGAGCTCGCGCCCGTGCTCCACCCGAACGCGGCACCTCCCGGTGTGCGCGGCAGCATCGACACGTCGACGTCTCCCGGTCGGCTCGTGTGGGTCACCCCCGATCTGGTCGCCCGGTACACGGGTGAGGAGATCGTGCTCACCGCGCCGACCGCCGCCGATCGCCGGGCGACTCCCCCGCCCGACCCGGACTCGGTGTTCGGGGCGCTGCAGTTCTCCGAGAACCTCCGCGCGCTGCGCACGGACTCGGCGAACCTCGCCGTCCGCGCCGAGGGGCGCACGGTGGGACGCGTCCCGAACGTCATCCGCGACATCATCCGGCGCGGACCCGTTCTCGGGCCCATCGACTTCCCGAAGTACTCGAGCAGCCCGACGCCGCACCAGACGGCGATCGAGGCGCCGTACCGGCTTCTCATCTCGCCCAGCAGCGAAGGCCGCTGGACGCACGCCGACGCACCCGTCCCGGCCGACGACACTCCGCGGCACATCGAGCTCTGGCACAGCCGCCTCGCGGTCACCGGACCGGGCGACGCCGTCACCGAGCGCGACGCCTCACGCCGCATCGTGCGGGCGATCTGGACCCGCGATCGCGACGACGTGCCCCAGGCGGTGTGGCGCGCGAACGAGATGACCGACCCGAACCACCCCCTCCGCACGCCCACCCCGGCGCAGGATCTGCCGTTCCGCGGCTCCCTGAACCGCGCGGACCGGCACCGCCTGGTCCGCCAGTCGGCCGAGAAGTGGACCGGCATCAAGAAGCCCGAATCGCTGCGGCCCGTCGGAGTCGACAAGCTCTGGCTCTCGTCGCTCGGGGCGTGGCTCGATCTGCACGGCGCCTGGTACACGAAGGAATACTCCGCCAAGGGCATCCCGTCGGTGCTTGCCTGGGACCACATCGCCCCGCTCGGTCGCGACCAGTGGGTGCGCGTCGTCTACCCGGGCTACCTTTTCCCCTTCGGGCACGCGTGCGCCCTCGTCAAGATCACCGAGCGCAGGGTCACGGCGAATCCCGCACTCGCGAGCCTCTACCAGATCAAGTTCCTCGTGATCAGCGAGCCGAGCCGCTCGTACGACGGCAGCGACAACCCCTACGTCCGCGTGGACTTCTCCCCCTCGACCACACCGCCGATCATCGACCCGGCCGAAAAGGTCGACACGTTCTTCGTGCCGCACGTGGCGGTGCCGGGCGCGCCGGCGAACGATCCCGGCATCCCGTTCCAGTTCACCGGCGACTCGTGGGACAAGGACAACCATCACGAGAACTTCCGCACCCCCCTGTTCTGGGTGGCCGAGCACTTCCAGTTCTTCACCGACGTGCAGAACGCCTACGACGCGAGCCCCCACCGGATCATCCCGATGTGGGGGCAGAAGGTCGCCTACGCGCCGCGCACGCCCGAAGGCGACTCGATCACCGAGACCGTCACGATGCGCTGGCGGGGACGCGCCGCGGTCGGCTCGTCGACGCCGTACCTCAGCTCGGCGGACGTGGTGGTGGATGCCGCGCGGCGCCTGTCGAACGTGCCGGCGACCACGATCATCTACAACCCCACCTACCTCAGCGACGGCTTCGGCGGTGGCAACTCCGGCCAGGTGTGGGCGAAGGTGCTGCTGCCGGACGCCAAGACCGCGCTGCAGCACACGACCGACCCGGTCATCCCGGCACCTCCCACGATCGCCTTCGGCACCCCGAACGCGGGCTCCGACCGCTCGGGCGGATTCGTCACGCCGGACGCCCCGATCCGCGGCCTCTCGTCACTGACGGGCGCCGTGGGCGATGTCGCGGGCATGGAGCAGCAGCAGTTCGATCCCGAGGAGTTCTTCAAGGGCGCGATCCCGAAGCTGTTCGGCCTCGTCGACCTGTGGGAGCTGATCGACGGACTCGTCGACCTCACCGGGATGCCGAACATCGTGAGCGAGACGATGGATGCGCTCAAGCGGCTGCTCACCGACGTGCAGCGGTTCATCGATCTGCTGCACGAGGCCGAAGGCCGGCTCGCCGCCGCCGCGGGCGCCGCGGCGCAGCTCGAGGCCCAGCTCGCCGCCCTGCCGGCCCTGCTCGCCCCGCCCGACGACCTCGCCGACATCGAGCAGCGCATCACCGACATCGGCGGGGTGCTCACGGCGATCACGACGGCCATCGACACGATCCCGACCGGGGCGCCGGAGCTCACCCCGGTGCTGCGCAAGAAGCTCGACGCTCTGGCAAAGGTGATCCGCACGGCCGCGGACGCGGCATCCCTGCTCGATGATCTGCGCAGCATCCTGTCGAGCTTCAGCCCGGCGACCGTCGAGGCGACCTACCGCTACGAGTGGACCCCGAAGCTCTTCACCCGCTGGCCCGCCCAGGACATCACGCTCATCTCGCTGCCCGAGAACGGGTTCGTCATCTCGGTCGAGGGCCGCGTCTCCGGGCAGGGCGAGGCATCGGTGCGGGCGATGGCCGAGCTGCGCGGCCTGACGCTGCACCTGTTCGGCAAGGAGGACGAAGACGCGGCGCCGCTCGTGCGGATCCCGTTCGAGCACATGGCGTTCATCGCCGGCACCGACGGCAAGGCCGAGGTCGACGTCGTGCTCGGCGAGATCACGTTCCTCGGCGTGCTGAGCTTCGTCGAGGTGCTGAAGGAGTTCATCCCCTTCGACGGGTTCTCCGATCCGCCCTTCCTCGAGGTCGACACGACCGGCCTGCGGGCCGGATTCACGCTGCCCATCCCCAGCGTGTCGGTCGGCGTGTTCAACCTGTCGAACATCTCGCTCGGCGCCGACGTGCAGGTGCCGTTCCTCGGCAAGTCGATCAGCTTCGGCTTCGACTTCTGCACCCGCGAGCGCCCCTTCAACCTGTCGGTCATGTGCATCGGCGGCGGCGGCTGGTTCGGCATCCGCCTCACCCCCAAGGGACTCGACGTGCTCGAGCTCGGGCTCGAGGCGGGCGTCATGCTCGCGGTGGACTTCGGCGTGGCGTCGGGATCGATCTCGGCCACGGTGGGCATCTATATGCGGCTCGAGGCCGAGAAGGGCCAGCTCACGGGATATTTCCGGCTGCGCGGCGAGGTCGACGTGCTGGGCCTGATCTCGGCCTCCATCGAGCTCTACCTGGAGCTGACCTACCACTTCGACTCGGGCAAGATGATCGGCACCGCGCGACTGACGATCGAAGTGTCGGTGCTGTGCTTCTCCGGAAGCGTCACGATCGAGTGCACGAAGCAGTTCGCCGGCTCGAAGGGCGACCCGAGCCTCGCCGACCAGTACCTGCTGCCCGATAAGACGGCCCCGGCGTGGGACGACTATTGGAGGGCCTTCGCGCTCGAGGAGGCGGTGTGACATGGCCACCGAACACATCATCGCGCTCGCCCTGCCGTACTCCGCCCGCGCCGGGGAGGACTTCCACGTCTCGGTGTTCGTCACTCCCAAGCTGACTCCGGATGCCGCGGGCGTGCCGCTCTCGGGTTTCGAGGTGATGCCGCATTGGACGAAGGCACTGCTCGCGAACGGAAAGGTCGAGCTCTCCGATCAGGCCGGCGTCATCGAGTGCGTGCCCGTGCTCGACCCGTTGCGCCCGGACGTGTGGGACGCACTGTTCCCGGCGGACACCCCCGTCGGGGTCAACGCCGTGCCGGAGTGGCGGCAGCGGCACTGGCGCTCGTTCGATGCGCAGCGGGTGCACGACCTCGGCAAGGTCGTCGGCCTGCTGAGCGCGATGGGTTCGCCGGTCGAGCCGCCGCTCCCCTCGACGAACCTCCTGACCCCCGGCCTGCTGGCCACGCTGCGCGAGCTCAAAGCCCTCTCGGGCCGCCTCGGGCCCGGACGCATCGACGACGTGCGCCTCACCGAGAGCCTCGACCGGCTCATCGGCGAGGGCAGCGACAGGGCGGGGATCACACCCCTGCCCTTCGACGACGGCGCCGATTCTATGCTGACGACCCTCGCGCTGCTGCACCAGGCGCGGCGGTACTACGATCGCCCGGAGTCGAAGACCGACTACCGCGCGACCCCGGACGGTCCACCGCCGCCCGCGCTGGATCCTCCGAAGCCCGAGTTCCATGAGCGCGTCGCCTCGGTCGGTGATCACCCCGGTATGCTCCGGATGCTGGGGCTCGTTCTCGACCTCGTGGTGACCGACCCCACGCGCCTCAAGAAATCGCGCTGGCTGCGCGCAGTCGTCTCGGCGGGCACCGACCGGCTGAGCGTCGTGGGGGCCGCGCCGCGCGTGCGCTGCGAGGCGACCGCCGACGGGGCGCTCGTCACCGTGCCGGCGACCGCGGACTGGTCGCAGGGTGCGCTCACGATCGGCGACGTGGACCGCTTCGCCGTGCTGGATGCCGATGCCGACGGCACCGCGCTGAAGACCGAGCAGTTCCTGCGCGTGCTGCCGCGGCTGCTCGTCAGCCAGGCGAACATCGAGCCGGTGGATGCCGCGACTCCCGCGTTGCGCTCGACCGGGTTCACCGTGTCGCGCAAGGGCCAGGGGGCCACGCTCTACGACAGGATCGGCCGGCAGAAGACCCTCGAGGCCTCGCTCGCCGCGGGGGTCGCCGGCGCCGCGCCCGAACTTCTGACCGAGGATGTCGCGCGGGGCATGCGCGTCGAGGTGTGGGACGACACGGTCAAGGTATGGCGCTCGCTCCACGCCCGGCACACCCGGGCGAGCGTGGAGGGCCTCGCCGCCCCGCTCGACCTGGGCGACGGCCACGGCTTCATTCAGTCGGCACCGGCCGAGCAGAGCCCGCCGACCACGGCGACCCCGGAGCCGCCGATCAACGTCCACGAGGCGATGTTCGGGTGGGAGGGATGGAGCCTCTCGGTGCCGAAGCCGGGCAAGCGGCTGCCCGCCGATGTCTCGGCGGAGAGTCCGGAGGACCCGCCGACGGCGCCGGATGCCGGAGCCACGCACCCCGTCTCATTCGCGAACACCCTCGTGCCGAACACGCTGCCGCGGCTGCGCTACGGCCGGGACTACGCGTTCCGCGCGTGGCTCGTCGACCTCGCAGGCAACGTGCGGCCCGCGCCCCTTCCGCCCGCCCCGGCGGTGGGCGGCGGGGATGTGCTGGGCGGGGCGGGCCGACGCGGTGTCGCCTTCGGGGCGCACGCCCGGCGCGGCATCGACGACGGCGGGCTGAACCGTCCGTTCGTGCTGCCCGACCGGGTGCGGGGCGACGTCGAGAAGGCCCTGGGCACTCAGCTGGCGAAGGACGTCGCCGCCCGCGCCCGCGCGGCAGGGCTGTCGCGCCTCAAGGGCCTGGGCTCGGGGCTCGAGCGCGCCGCCGCCCGGCAGCTGGCGAGTCCCATCGAGGTGCTGCCGGCGCAGCGACCGCCCGTGCTCAGCCGATCCGACCAGGCCAGGCTGCGCAGCGAGATCCGGGCCGCGCTCGGCAACGCGGCGCTGACCTCCGGCGAGGTCACCGAGGGCGTCGCCGACGCGCTGGCCGCGGCATCCACCGCTTCTCGTGCGAACGTCGTCGCCGAGACCGTCCGCTCGTCGTTCGCGCAGGCGGCGGCGAACACCCCGGCCGACGCGTCCGCGTTCACGGCGACGGTCGCCACCGAGCCGGCGGCGTACACGAACGTGGTCGGTGCGCAGCTGGGCGCGCTCGTCGGCGACCTCGCGCCCGGCATCTCGGTGCCCGGTGTCGCCTTCGCACTCAAGACGGTGAGCGAGCTGCGCCCCTACCTGCGCTGGGATCCGGTCCCGCCGCCGACACTCGTCGCCCGCGCTCGCTACAGCGAGGGCGAGTCGCAGCGCGTGCTCGTCATCCGCAGCGGTGTGACGCAGGATCCGGCGACGCTCGAGGTCACCCTGACCGATCCCGAGGCGTTCCTCTCCGCCGTGACCGCGGCCGATCCCGGCACCGCGTTCCAGGCCACGGCCGAGCGCCACCTCGTACCGCCCAAGGTCAGCCAGCTGCAGGCCGAGCAGCACGAGGCGTTCGACGCGATGGTGGCCGAAGGCCCCGCCGGCGTGCGCCGCGCCCTCGCCGCGGCGCTCCGCGAGAACGGCACGCTGTACGACCTCGACGTCGCCGACCTCGAGAACCCCGGCGACCGCGACGCCGTTCCGGGGGTCTCGCTCGTGCACGACGACTCCGTCGCGCCCGGCGACGTCGTGACCCTGCCGATCCCGCAGGGCGAGGCGCCCCCGGCCGGACAGTACGTCGTGCACGACGTCGATGACCTCGTGCTGCCGTACCTGCCCGACCCGCTCGCCCGCGGCGTGTCCATCGTGTTCCCCGATGCGTCGATCACCCCCGCGCTTCCCCTGCCCTTCGGCATCGAGGGGTTCACGGCCGACTACTCCGTCGACGAGGAGGGCTGGCCCCGCGTCCGCCCTTTCCGGCTCACGCTGACCGGCGGCGAGACCCCGCGCGTCGACGTCGCGGAGCGTGTCATCGACATCTCGCTTCCCGCCGGCACGACGCAGCGCTTCCGCCTGTCGAGCTGCCTCGCGCCCGTCGCCCTCAAGGTTCTCGGCATGTGGCGGTCGTGGCCGCAGGTCATCCAGAGTCACCCGCTCATCCGCGAGGCCGCGCGGGACGGTTACCTCTGGTCGATCACGCCGAAAGAGAACGTGCTTCTCGTCCACGCGACGCCGCGTCCGGTCGCGGCTCCTCGCGCGGTCAATGTCCGTGCCCTGCGTCCCCCGAACGCGACGTTCACCTACCTCTGGGGCGGTGTGCACCTGCACGGTGCGAGCACGGAGCAGCTCACCGCCGAGGCATCCTGGACCGAGTACACGGACGATCTCGCCCAGGCCATGTGGTCGGCGACGCCCAGCCGCGGCGCCGCGTTCACGACGCGGGTCGCGCCGCACGAGCGGCTCGGCATCCTCTTCCCGCAGCTGCCGCAGGGCGACCTCGACTGGCCCGCCGATCCGTCGATCCGCATCCACGGCGTACGGCATGACTTCGCCGACACGAAGCACCGCGTGATCGAGTACCGGCTGCGGGCCTCCACGCGGTTCCGGGAGTACTTCCCGCCGGCGCAGCTCACCCCGGGCGAGGGCGCCGCGCCATTCGACGATGGGGCGAGCACGGTGAGCGACGTGCTCCGGGTGTCGGTGCCGTCATCCGCCCGGCCGCAGCCGCCCGTCGTGCATTCGGTGGTGCCGCTGTTCCGCTGGTCGCATGACGACCCGACGCTCTCAGAGGAGCCGACACCGGATGCCGGGACCGTCCAGCCGGGTCAGCCCATCGCCGAGCGCCACACCCGGCGCGCGGGCGTGCGCATCTACCTCGAACGTCCGTGGTTCTCATCCGGTCAGGACGAGCTGCTCGGCGTTCTCGTGCTCTCCGGCGCGCAGCCCGGACCCGGTGGCTACTCCCTCTGGGCGCAGGACCCCATCTGGGTCGGCAACTCGTTCGATGACCCGCACATGCCGCCGCTCAACCTCATCGACTTCTGGCGTGCCGAGGGCTCCGATGACGTATGGCAGCCCGGGGAGCCGGTCGCTCGAGGCGTCAACCTGCTGCTGCCGACGGGCATCGACACCGAGCGCACCTACCGCGCGAGCGTGCTCGGGTATCGTCCGCAATACAGCGAGGAGCGACGGAAGTGGTTCGTGGATGTCGCGCTCAACCCGGGGGTGGTGATCTGGCCGTTCATCCGGCTCGCCGTCGCGAGGTATCAGCCTGCCAGCATCACGAACGCCGAGCTCTCGGCGCCGGTGCTGTGCGACTTCGTGCAGGTGCCGCCCGAGCGCGCGACCACCGTGAGCCGCCTCGATGAGCGCGGCGTGCGCGTCGTCGTCACCGGCCCGGTGACGCACCGGCCGGTCCAGCTCCGGGGCGAGACGGACGTGCAGTCCATCGCCCTCAACCGCGTGCTGGTCGCGCGGCTGCAGGAAGCAGATCCCGAGCTGGGCGGCGACCTGGGCTGGATCACGCGCGACACGACGCAGCTCGATCTGCTCGCATACCAGCAGGCCGAGCATCTGGCGGCGTGGGGCGCGGGGCTGTCGGCGCCCGACCCGATCCCGCTCCGCCGCCCAGGGCCTGCCGCCTCGACGTGGCGCGTCACCGTCGAGGAGTGGGAACGCTTTCCGGGCGACCCGAAGGCGGGGCAGGCCGTCGGGATCGCCGGTCCCGCGCCGCAGTGGGAGCAGCGGCTCATCTTCGCGGATGAGGTCTACCTCTAGAGTCGCTCGCCGGGGCGGCGTGTTTCGCATCGGCTGTCGGCGGATCGTTGTAGGTTCGCATTCCGAAGAGGGGAACTCACCAGTGGGCACACGACCTAATCCGTCCAACGTCAGGCTGCCGCGCCACGGCTACGCGCTCGTGACGATCACGGTCCGCGATGCCAACGGCTTCCTCCACCACTACGGCGACATCGAGGCTCAGGTCGGCAGCGTGCACGAGGCGATCGCCATCATGCAGCTTCAGTCGCGCGCGGTCGAAGACGCCCATCGCGGCCATGCGTCCGCCTGACGCAACGGTGACCCGTTGAGGGCGGGCGAGGTCGCGGCGTGCCGCACAGGCTGACCCCCCAGAGGCGAACGGTGCGCGTCGACGGGCTCGTCTTCCGCGTTCTCTCATCCCTTCGATCGCCCGATTCTCGTGGCGCCACATACGTGATCGTGCACGGCATCGGCGTGTCGCATCGGTACAGCGCGCGCCTGCACGAGCAGCTCGCCCAGACCGGCGATGTGCACTCCGTCGACCTGCCGGGATTCGGTGGGCTGCCCAAACCTCCCCTGTCGCTGACCGTGCCGGCGATGGCGCGGGCGCTGGGCGAGGCACTGACCGAAATCGGCGTGCAGGGCGCGGTGCTCATCGGTCATTCGATGGGGTCGCAATGGGTCGTCGAACTCGCGGTGCAGCGCCCGGCGCTGGCGATGTGCGTCGTGGCCATCGGCCCCGTCACCGACAGCGAGCACCGTTCGATGCTCGCCCAGACAGCAGCGCTGGCCCGCGACACGCTCGGCGAGCCCCCGGAAGTCAATGCGCTCGTGTTCACCGACTACCTCCGCTGCGGCCCCATCTGGTACACCAAGCAGCTCCGGCACATGCTGAGCTACCCCCTGGAGGAGAAGGTGGCGTCCCTCCCGCTCCCGCTCCTCGTGATTCGAGGAGGGAGCGACCCGATCGCCGGGATGGACTGGGCGCGACGGGTTCGCGACGCCGCAGCGACGGGATCGCTGGTCATCGTGCCGCGACACCGTCACGTCGTGCAGCACACCGCGCCGCGCGCGGTGGCATCCGCGATCAACGCGTTCTGCCGCACCGGCCGGATCAGCCGCTGACGTAACGCCTCCGCGACTCGCCGCCGCCTACGACCGCACCAGCTGAGGCGCCCCCTTGGCGAGCCGCAGCCAGGTTTCCACGACGGTGTCCGGGTTGAGCGACATGGATTCGATCCCCTGCGCGACGAGCCATTCGGCGAGGTCGGGGTGGTCGCTGGGCCCCTGACCGCAGATGCCGACGTACTTGCCGGCGCGGCGGCACGCATCGATGGCGAGCGAGAGCATCTTGAGAACCGCGGGGTCGCGCTCATCGAAGGTGGCGGCGACGAGGCCGGAGTCGCGGTCCAGACCGAGGGTGAGTTGCGTCATGTCGTTGGAGCCGATCGAGAAGCCGTCGAAGTACTCCAGGAACTCGTCGGCCAAGACGGCGTTGGACGGCAGCTCGCACATCATGATGACCCGCAGCCCGTTCTCGCCGCGCCGAAGCCCGTTCTCGGCCAGCAGCTCGATGACGGCGTGTGCTTCACCGACGGTGCGCACGAACGGCACCATGATCTCGACGTTCGTGAGACCCATCTCGTCGCGGACGAACTTCAGGGCCTCGCATTCCATGTCGAAGCACGCGCGGAAATCCGGCGAGATGTACCGAGAGGCGCCGCGGTAGCCGAGCATCGGGTTCTCCTCATGAGGCTCGTACGTCTCGCCACCGATGAGGTTCGCGTATTCGTTGGATTTGAAATCCGACAGCCGAACGATCACGGGTTCGGGTGCGAACGCGGCGGCGATCATCGAGACCCCTTCGGCGACGCGTTTCACGAAGTAGTCGCGGGGTGAGGGGTAGGCGGCGATGCGCTGGGCGATCTCGTCGTGCAGCTCGGCGGGGAGGCTGTCATGTTCCAGGAGAGCGCGGGGGTGGATGCCGATCTGCCGGTTGATGACGAACTCGAGCCTCGCGAGGCCCACGCCCTTGTTGGGGAGCTTCGAGAACGCGAAGGCCTGGTCGGGGGTTCCGACGTTGAGCATGATCTTCGTCGGGCTCACCGGCATCTCGTCGAGGCGCGTGACGAGCTCTTCGAACCTGAGGATGCCCTCGTACACGAAGCCGTTGTCGCCCTCGGCGCACGACACCGTGACCTCCCGGCCGTCCTGCAGCGCGAGGGTCGCATCCCCGGTGCCGACCACGGCGGGGATGCCGAGTTCTCGGGCGATGATGGCGGCGTGGCACGTGCGCCCCCCGCGGTTGGTGACGATCGCGGAGGCGAGCTTCATGATCGGCTCCCAGTCGGGATCCGTCATATCGGCCACCAGCACGTCACCCGCGCGGAACGTGTCCATCTGCGCGAGGGAGGTCATCACCCGCACCGGGCCGGCACCGATCTTCTGCCCGATCGCCCGACCGATCGTGATCACCGTGCCGGGCTCTTCGAGCACGAACCGGCGCGTGACGTTCCCATCGGCGCGGGAGACGACGGTCTCCGGGCGAGCCTGCAGAATGTAGAGCTTGCCGTCGAGGCCGTCCTTGCCCCACTCGATGTCCATCGGCCGCCCGTAGTGGTCCTCGATGATCAGCGCCTGCCGGCCGAGCTCTTCGACCTCGGCATCGCTGATGCTGAAGCGCGCGCGCTCGGCCACCGGAACGTCGGTGAAGACGGTGCTCGCCCCGGCCTGGGTCCCATCGGCGTAGACCATCTTGATCGCCTTCTCCCCGACCGAGCGCTTGAGAATCGCGGGCCGCCCGTCCCGCAGGGCGGGCTTGTACGCGTAGAACTCGTCGGGGTTCACCGCGCCCTGAACGACTGCCTCGCCGAGGCCGTACGAACTGGTGACGAAGACGGCACGATCGAATCCGGACTCGGTGTCGATGGTGAACAGCACACCGGACGCGCCGACATCCGAGCGGACCATCCGCTGGATTCCCGCGGAGAGCGCGACGTCGTGGTGGTCGAACCCGTGGTGCACGCGGTACGCGATCGCGCGGTCGTTGTACAGCGAGGCGAAGACGCTGCGGATCGCGGCGAGGATGTTCTCGATTCCGCTGATGTTCAGGAACGTCTCCTGCTGGCCCGCGAACGACGCATCCGGCAGATCCTCGGCGGTCGCGCTGGAGCGCACCGCCCACGACACCGACTCGGGTTGCGGATCGCGCTCGACGAGCGTCGCGTACGCCGAGCGGATGTCGGCCTCGAACTGCGCCGGCAGCGGCTGCTGCTCGATCCACTCGCGCACGTTCGCGCCGACCCGGGCGAGTTCGGCGACGTCGGTCACATCGAGCGCCTCCACCGTCGTCCGGATGCGCTGGTACAGCCCATCCGCGTTCAGGAAGTCCCGGTACGCGTCGGCCGTCGTCGCGAACCCTCCGGGAACGCGGACTCCCGCGTCGGACAGATTCGAGATCATCTCGCCCAGCGAGGCGTTCTTGCCCCCCACGTGGGGGATATCGGCCATGCCGATCTCGTGGAACCAGAGGATGTTCGTCATGGGATCTCCCGTCGTTGTGTGCGTTGTGTGCGTTGTGCGCGTGGATGTTGTGGTCACAGATGCGATGGATCAGCTGCGCAGTCGCATCGACTGCATGATCACGGCCGACATCTCCTCGACCGACTTCGTCGAGGAGTTCAGGAAGGGCACGCGGTTGCGGCGATACAGGTCTTCGGCGCGGCGGAGTTCGAGCGTGCACTGGGCAAGGCTCGAGTACGTCGAGCTCGGACGTCGCTCATGGCGCACCTGGCTCAGGCGGAGCGGGGTCGTGGTCAAGCCGAAGCACTTGTCGACGTATCGCGACACCGTGGCCGGCAGGCCGTCGGAGGGGAAATCGTCATCGGTCAGCGGATAGTTCGCGACCAGGAGTCCGTACTGCAGCGCCAGGTACATCGTGGTCGGCGTCTTCCCGCACCGGGACGGAGCGATGATGATCACGTCCGCGATATCCAGCGCCCGCATGCTCTGACCGTCGTCGTGCTCGATCGCATACTCCACGGCCCGCATCCGCGCGAAGTAGCGCTCGAGGTCTCCCACCCCGTGATACTGACCGAGCTGCTCCGACGCGGTGCTGCCCAGTGCGGCCTCCAGCTCACGCAGATGCCCGCCCAGCAGGTCGATCACCACGGCACCCGTGGCGTCGAACTCCCGCAGGATCGCCGCGGACTTCACCGTCGCGAAGACGATCGGCTCACCACCATCGCGCGCCGCGCGCTGAATCTCGAGGATCACGTTCTGCGCGCCGGCTGCGGTGTCCACGAACGGGATCGTGTGGCGCTGAAAGGTCACTCCCGGAAAGTTCGCCAGCAGTGCGCTGCCCAGCGTCTCGGCCGTGATGCCGGTGCTGTCGGAGACGAAATAGGCCGCACGCGTGCGCTGATCGCTGATCCGGGGGCCGGTGCGGCTCTCGGCAATCTCCATGGCACGCCTTTCACGGGTTACGAAACGTCCTGTTCATCATACGAAGGAAGACGTGTTCATTCCGTTCCCTGACACCGCAAGAATCGCAACATTTGCCGCCGTGTCAAGTCATGCGCTGCCCGAAGGCTGCTGCTAGCTGAGCTGCTGCAGGATCTGGATCGCGAGCGCCACCACCAGGGCGTTGTAGAAGAAGCTCAGGATGCTGTGCCCCAGAACCGTCCAGCGCATACGCGTCGAGACGACGGAGACATCCGATGTGGCGAACGACGCGCCGATGGTGAAGGAGAAGTACAGATAGTCGACCAGGTGCGGCGCCTCCTTCGAGGGGAAGACCAGGCCGGGCACGTCGGGCTCGCGATCGTGCATCATCTGGTACATCTGGGCGAAGCCCGTGTGCAGCAGCAACCACGAGATGACGATTCCGGATGCCGCGGCCACCGCGATCACGAGAGCCTGGTCGTCCCGGAACGCCGCGCTCCCGCGATTGAGCAGGAACAGTATCGCCGAGTTGATGCCCACCAGGCTCGCGGCGAACGGCAGCACCCACGAGAGCGTGTCGAGCACACCCGTCCGGCCGGCCGCGGGCGCGCCATCGATCGACCGTCGTCGCGCGATCAGGAACCCCGCCAGCAGGTAGACCGCCGCGATCGCCTCCCAGGCGATGAGGGCGATGAAGCTGCTCGTTGCGACGTACACGACCGACGCCGCGACGATCGCGATCTCGACGGCCGTGACGAGGTAGTCCCAGCGCCCGGCACGCGTCGAGCGCTGCCGCGGTTCGCTCTTCGGCACGGTCAATCTCCTGTCAGCTCGCCGCGACGAGTGCGAGCGCGTTGACAACGTCGGGGGCGTCGGGGGTGGACTGCGGTGCGATGAGCTCCTGGAGCACGAAGCCGGCGATCAGCGCGTAGTACGTGACCCCGACGGTTGCGGCCTCTGCGTCGGTGACGGCGTCGTAGGGGATGCCGAGGGCCACGGCAGCGAGAAGCTGATGCCCCTCGCGGGCGTTGGCGGCCAAGGCCTCGCGGATGTCGGGGTCGAACTGGGCGCGCGCGTGGCTCTCGACCAGGCCGCTGAGCACGGGGCGCGCCGCGGGGAAATCCGCTCGCAGGCCGGAGAGGAATGCGGCCACGCGGAGCGCCGGTGTGTCGAGATCCGGGATCGCCGCGGCGGCCTCGGCGACAGCATCCCCCCAATCGGAGACCCCTTGAAGGGAGGCGAGGCTCATCAGCGCGTCCTTGGAACCGAAGTGATAGCCGATCGAGGCGAGGTTTGCGCCCGAGGCCGCGGCGATGTCGCGCGCCGTCGTGGCGGCGTAGCCCTTCTCACGCAGGCACTGCAGCGCGCCTGCGAGGAGCTTGTCGCGTTGGTTCATGGTGAGTGCACCCCTGGCGTCGATGTCGTCATTTCACGATAGTGTCCGCGCGCACGATCGAAACTCAGCAGGGCCCGACTAATGCGCCGTCCCGAGTTCGATGAACAGCACGCCGACGGCGATGGCGATGATCCCGACGATCATGCGGCGAGTGAGCGGTTCCTTGAAGACCACTCGCGCGCCGACGGCCGTGAGCGCCACTCCCGAGGCCGCCCAGATCCCGTACGCCACGCCGATCGGCATGCCGGCATGGAGGCTCGACGTGAGCAGGATGAAGGCCGCCGGGTAGCAGATCAGCAGCGGGAGGATCCAGATCCGCTTGCGCAGCCCGTCGGACGCGCGAAGGCTGAGGGTTGCGACGACCTCGGCAACGATCGCGCCCGCAAGGGCGAGCCACATCATCGTTCGACCTCTGCCGCGGAGCGCTCAGGCCGGGCCGACGGGGCTCGTCCGGTCTCGACGAGCATCACGCCGCCCATCACGATGACGATTCCGACCAGCATCGGGGCGGTCAGCGCGTCGCCGAACAGAAGCGCGGCCAGGAGGGCCGTGAGCGCGACCCCGCACGCGGCCCAGATGCCGTACACGGATCCGATCGCCCCACCGCGGCGGAGAATCACCGCGAGCGCGGCCAAGGCACCGAGATATCCCGCCGCTGTGACCACCCACCACCACGGATTATCCAGTGCCGCGCGGAGGGCGAGCGTCGCCGACACCTCGAGTGCGATCGCGAGCGCGAGTATCGCCCAGATGCGTGGGCGTGGCGCCGCCGACTCCCCTTGCTGGTGTGTGCTCGTTTCGTTCATCCCGTAAGTGTACATACGTATGTATGAACAGGCGCGCATACGTGAAGCCTTACCGACTCGGACGGGCTGCGGACGGATCAGGATCCCACCCGGTCAGAAGGCGGTGCCCCGCCAGAACGCGGTGCCTGCCAGAAGGCGGTTCCCCGTCAGAAGACGATGGTCTGGTTGCCGTGTCGGATCACGCGATCCTGGGCGTGCCACTGCACCGCGCTCGAGAGCACCGCGCGCTCGACGTAGGCGCCGCGGGCCTGGAGGTCTGCGGCGGAGTGCGCGTGGTCGACGCGGGCGACGTCCTGCTCGATGATCGGGCCCTCATCGAGGTCCTTCGTCACGTAGTGCGAGGTCGCGCCGATCAGCTTCACGCCGCGCTCCTTCGCCTTCCGGTACGGCGCCGCGCCGATGAAGGCCGGCAGGAAGGAGTGGTGGATGTTGATAACGGGGACGCCGATGTCGTCGAGGAACTCGGGCGAGAGGATCTGCATGTACCGGGCGAGCACGACGAAGTCGACGTTGCCCGCGAGCAGCTTCACGATCTCCGCCTCGGCGGCGGATTTGTCGGGCCCCTGCGAGGGGACGTGGAAGAACGGGATGCCGAAGGAGCGGACGTCTTCGGCCGTGTTCGTGTGGTTCGAGATCACCATCGGGATGCTGACCGGCAGCTCGCCGCGGCGGTGACGCCAGAGCAGGTCGAGCAGGCAGTGGTCGGAGGTCGACGCCAGGATCGCCATGCGCTTGGGGACCGACTGGTCGGTGAGGGTCCACTCGAGCCCGAGCGCGGTGAGCGTCTGTGCGAGATCGTCCTCGATGGCGGAGATGGCCGCGGCGAGATCGAGGCGGTGGAACACGACCCGCTGAAAGAACGCGCCGCCGTTCGCATCGTCTGAGTACTGATCGAGTGCGACGATGTTGCCCTTGTTGCGGGTGATCAGCGCCGTCACAGCGGACACGATCCCCGGCTGGTCCGGGCCGTGCACGATCAGGCAGGCATGATCGCGCAAGGCTTCGTTGTGCAGTGTCATCGGTGTTTCCCCTCCGGCCCGGGTCAGCTCAGGGCGGCGGCGTATCCGCGCGCCCACTCCGAAGTGGCCAGCAGTCCGCCGAATGTGTAGAAGTGCAGATCGACATTCCCCGCGGCAGGATGCTGCGCGAGAAGTGCCGACAGGTCGGTGACGAATCTATCCGGCCCGGCGGTGCCCATCAGGTTGGTCAGCGAAAAGCCGTACTTCTTCACGATCGTCGCGTTGGCGCCGATGCCGAACCGGCGGGCGAAACCCAGCAGCCGCTTGATTCCGGCCGGCCCGGGTGTGCCAACCCGGATCGTGCTGTCGATGCCCCGCGCGCGAACGGCCTCGATCCAGTTCAGCACCGGGTCGGTGTCGAAGGCGAACTGCGTGAGGATCGTGGCGTCGAGGCCCTGCTGCGAAAGGGAGAGCGACTTCTCTTCGAGTGCTCGCCAGAGCACCTCGTCGGAGATGTCCGGGTGTCCCTCGGGATAGCCCGCGATCGAGACTTCCTTGACGCCGTAGTCCTGAAGCAGCCCCGTGAAGATGACCTCGTAGGAGTCCTTGTAGGGGCCTTCCGGCGTGGCGGGGTCGCCGCCGACGACGAACACGCTGTCGGTGGCGCCGACATCCTGCAGGCGGGAGAGGAACTCTTCGAGCTGCGCGCGCGAGCCCAGCCGACGGGCCGAGATGTGCGGCACCGGCACGAAGCCGTTCTCGCGCACGGCCTTGGCTGCGGCGACGCGCATCTCAAGATCTTCGTTGCCCAGGAACGTGACGTTGATCTTCGTGCCGGCGGGGATCGTGTCCTTGGCCTCGATAAGACCGGGAACATCCTTGCCGGTCATTTCGAGGGAGTAGCCGGTGAGCAGGCGCAGAGCGGCCTGGGGGTCGGCGGTGACATTCGCGGTCTTAGACACTGATCGAAGTCCTTTCGAAGTGGTGTTGCAAAGGGGGTGTGCGACCGGTCGCCTCCGGGGGACGGAGGCGACCGGTGCGCTGACCCGAGGTGGGAGCCGGAAGATCCCTAGGCCGGGACGCTGGCTCGGTAGGTCGTGCGCGCCTGCTCGGTGAGCGGCGCGGGCTGGACAGTCGCCCGGATCGTCACCGGCACGTGGTCCTCGACCTGCAGTTTCGACGAGCGGTGCTCCTCGCCCCACGTCAGCGTGACCTCCGTGCCCGGCTCGGCGAACTCCGGGTCGATGACCGCGAGGGAGAGGATCGCCCGTTCGTTCGCCGAATACCCGGTCCATGTCGAGACCCCCACGAGGCGACCGTCCGCCTCGACCCGGTCGAAGTGGAACGTGTCGTACAGAGCCATCGGCAGGTTGAAGTACTTCGCTCCCGGCCCCTCGTGGAACATCGAGCCGACAGCATCCGCCACGTCGTCGCCGTTCCACACGAGCGTCACTTTGCGACGCGTGTCGGTCTTGCCTTCTGCGATCATGCGCTCGAGCGCGGGGCGACCGATGAAGTCGTGGTCGAAGGCGATCAGGCGACCGTAGTCGAGTTCGAACGGCGTGACGTAGTAGTCCTCGATGTTCTCCGAGTAGAAGCTGCCCCCGAGCGGCGAGATCGTCTCATAGGCGTTCGCGGTCAGCCAACGACGATAGCCGGCGAGGCGGTCGTCGGTGTAGATCGCCGGAAGCGGCCGAGGCAGCCATCCGGACTCGAGCGCGTTCGTGTGGTACGCGCGCCCCCCGACCTGCACCAGATCGAAGTCCTTGCCCGCAGCGAGCAGGGCTGCGTGCACGACCTCGTTGTCCGCCCAGGGTCCCCACATCTCGAACCCCGGCTCCCCGGCCATGCCGTGGCGAAGGGCGCGCACTTCCTTGCCGCCGATCGTGAACCGGGTCATTCCGAAGAACTTGAGCTTCGGCGGCTCGGCGCCGGTCGCGGCGCGAATGACATCCAGTGCGCCTGGACCCTGCACCTGATAGCGGTACACGACGGGGTCTCCCTGGCGGATGAGGGAGTTGTCGTCACGCCAGACCTCGACGTCGTATCCGCCGGTGTCCGCGTGGTAATGAATCCAGTTGATCGACGGCGGGATGCCGACGGCCTGGTATTCGTCCTCCTCGAGGTGGAAGAGGATGTTGTCGCCGATGACGTAGCCGTCGTGGCTGACCGCGACGAACTGCTTGGCCATGTCGACCGGGAAGTTCTGCACGCTGTTGATCGTGAGATCGCTGATCAGCCTCAGTGCGTCCGGTCCTTTGATGTTGAGATCTGCCATGTGGTGCGACTGGTCGAACAGGACGGCAGTCCGGCGCCAGGCCAGCTGCTCGTCGCGCCAGTTGCTGAACTCCTGCACGACACGCGGCACGACGGCGGGGGGTGACTGCGACTCCCACAGCAGCTGGACGGGGCTGCCGGCCGCCGCAATGGCTTCTTCGAGATTGTTGGACACGTTCAATTTCCTCCTTGAAACCTGACGGCTCTGTACACGCTCAGTCTTGACATCCGTCATACTTCGTGTAAAACATGTTTATCCGGCTTCCCACCACAGTAGAACCTTGATATGTCCCCCATCGTCTTCACCCTGCGGCAGCTCGAGTACTTCGACGCGATCGCCAGCGAGGGAACCCTCGCCGCTGCGGCGGAGCGGTGCCGGGTGAGCGCGCCCGGACTCGCGCTGGCACTCGATGAGCTCGAGCGCCATCTATCGCTGCAGCTGTTCATCCGCCGCAAGGGCAAGGGGATGACCCTCACGGCGGCAGGATCTCGGATGCTGCCGCACGCGCGCCGGCTCCTCTCGGACGCGGACGCACTCACCGCGGATGCGGGGCGGTCCACCGGAACCCTGACGGGCCGGTTCAGCATCGGATGCTTCCCGACGCTCACACCATTCTTCCTGCCCAGCATCCTCGAGCGCTTTCAGCGCAGGTACCCGGAGCTGGAGCTCGATGTGGTCGAGGCGGATGCGCCGGCCATCGATGAACTGCTTCTCCGGGGCCGCATCGACGTCGCCCTCCTCTACAGCGTCGATGTGGCCGCACACCTCGCGTTCGACCCCGTGCACCACTATCGACCCCACGTGCTGGTCAGTCAGCAGCACCGATTCGCGTCGCGCCCCGGCATCCATCTCGCCGAGCTGGCCGAGGAGCCGCTCATCTCGCTGGATGTGCATCCGACCCGCAGGAACACCGAGCGGGTCTTCGAGGCACTGGGGGTCACACCGACGATCGGCCACGTCTCGAGCAACTACGAACTGGTCCGCTGCCTCGTCGGACGTGGACTCGGATACGCCGTGATGTTCCAGAAGGCGGCGACGCAGCGCACGTATGACGGCCACATCGTCACGCGCATCGACCTGCTCGACGAGGTGGCCCCGTCCGTGGTGGGACTGGCCCGCCCCGCCGGCGCCCCGCGGACGGCCCGCTACGCGGCCCTGTTCGATTTCCTCGCGTCGACGTCGGTGGCGAGAGATGCGGACGATCCGGATCGCCCGCCGAGGACTGCTCGCCGTGACACAGCTTCGCCCGCCTAGACGCCGCGCCTACGGTGGGCCGTCACCGAGATAGCAAGCTTTGATGTGGTGGAACGTCGGATAAACACGTTTTACACGATGTATGCCTCCTGTCGAGACTGAACGCAGTCGAGAGACTGCGGTACAGGTCGAATTCAAGGAGGAATCGAACGTGTTCAACGATCTCGAAAAAGTCCACGCGGCGGCGGGTCCGTTCGCATTGCACGAGGCGGAAGCGCCCTCCGCCGCCGGGTCCCCGTCGTGACCGCCGTACGGTCGGCATCGGCCGTCGCGATCATCGGGATCGTCGCGCTGCTGGCCGCCGGATGCACACGCGGCGGCGGCGATGAGGCGGCGGCGAGCCCGGGAATCACCGATGATTCGATGGTGCTCGGCGTCACGAGCCCCCTGAGCGGACATACGGCAGGCCCCGGTCGATGCGTCGCGGCCGGGTTGAATGCCTACCTCGAGGCGGGCAATGCTGCCGGCGGATTCGAGTTCGGCGACGGCAAGACGCGGAAAGTCACCCTCGAGCCCTTCGACGACGGCTACGACCCGCAGAAAGCACTCACGAACTTCCAGCAGATGGTCTCCGATGACCTTTTCGGCATGGTCGGCAGCCTCGGCACGCCGACCAATCTCGCCATCATGCCGGCGGCGGCGGACGAGGAATTCCCGCAGGCGCTGCTCCTCACGGGGGCGACGCAGTTCAGCTCCGACCAGGAGGCGAACCCGTGGACCATCGGATTTCTGCCCACGTACGTGACGGAGGGCCAGGGCTTCGGCCAGATGCTCGTCGATCGGGGCGAACCCCTCACGGTCGCCACGCTGACCCAGAACGACGACGCGGGTGCCGCGTACCTCGAGGGCCTGGAGCAGGCGATCGAGGGCAGCGACGTCGAGATCGTCGCGCGCAACACGTATGAGGCCACCGACACATCGGTCGACGCGCAGGTCATCGAACTCGCGGAGAGCGGCGCCGATGTGCTTTTCACCGTCGTCTTCATCACTCCCCTGCAGATCGGTGTCCTACAGAAGGCCCAGCAGCTCGGGTGGCTGCCCGAGGTGTTCGTGCCGTCGCCGACCTCGTCGCCGATCGAGGTGCTCGGACCCGGTGCGGCCGGTGCCTACCCGGCTGTCTACACCCCGGTGTTCGTGAAATCCCCGGCAGATCCGCAGTTCGCCGAGGACGAGGACGTCAAGACGTTCCTCGACGACATGTCCCAGTACTCCTCCGATCTGACGAAGACGATCGTGCCGCACTGCGTGTGGAGCTACGTCGTGGGGGCGACGCTCGAGGAGGCCTTCACGAAGATGACGGAACCGACGCGTGAATCGTTCATGAAGGCGATCCGGCAGGTCTCGGAGCTCAAGGCACCCATGCTGCTGCCCGGCATCGAGGTGGACGCGACCGATCCGACGCGCGGCGCGGTCAACCAGGTGCTGGTGTGGCGGTACAACGGGACCGCATATGTTCCCGTCGATTGATCCAGCCAATTGATCCAACCAAGGGCCGAACTCCGCTTTCGGCGTGCATGAAAAGGAATGTGACGACATGACGAAGAACCTCGAGGACGCCCTCCGTGAAGCGGGCGGCGCGACGAACCTGCTCTGGGACTCACGCGTGCGCACGGCTCTTGCCGCGCGAGTGCCCGCCGAATTCTCGAACTGGCGCGATGAGCAGCGCGCGTCGCGCACCGGTGCGGTGCTCTTCACGCAGTCGCACCACATGGCCGACCTGTTCATCCGCGGCAAGGACGCGCTCCGCCTCATCTCCGGACTGGGTATCAACAGCTTCGCGAACTTCCCGGTCGGGCGGGCGAAGCAATTCGTCGCCGTGAACGACGACGGCTACGTCATCGGTGACAACATCCTGTTCCACCTCGCCGAGGACGAGTACCAGATGGTCGGGATTCCGACCTCCATCAACTGGGTGCAGTATCACGCGGAGCGCGGCGACTTCGACGTGACGCTCGAGCGCGACGACGACTCCACCGTGCGGGCCGGCGATCCGATCGTGTATCGCTATCAGGTGCAAGGTCCCCTCGCGCTCGATGTGATCCGCACCGCGCTCGGCGAGGAGCCGCCCCAGCTTCCCTTCTTCGGCATGACCCAGTTCACGATCGGCGGCAAGAGCGTCGGCGCTCTGCGGCACGGAATGGCCGGGGAGCCCGGATTCGAGCTCTGGGGTCCCTGGGCCGACAACGATGCCGTGCTCGCCGCACTTCTCGCGGCCGGCGAAGAGCACGGGATGATCCGGGCCGGCTCCTCCGCGTACCACAGCAACACCCTCGAGTCGGGGTGGGTCTCCAGGCCCGTTCCCGCGATCTACACGGGCGACGCATTGAGCGACTACCGTCGCTGGCTCGGCGCGGACTCCTACGAGGGGATGGCGCCGCTGGGCGGCAGTCTCCGATCGGATGACATCACCGACTACTACCTGACGCCGTTCGATCTCGACTACGGTCGCATCGTCTCCTTCGATCACGAATTCGTCGGGCGCGCCGCTCTCGAGCGCATGATCGCCGATGGACGCGACGAAGCGCGACGAAAGGTGACACTGGTCTGGAATGGCGACGATGTCGAGCGGGCGATGGGGTCGCTCGTGCACCCCGGCGTCGGCGCGAAGTACTTCAACCTGCCGTTGTCGCGATACGCGGACTTCCAGCACGACCGCGTGCTGGCCGACGGCGTGGACGTGGGGCTTTCGATGATCGTCGGCTACTCGTCCAACGAGCGTTCGATCCTCTCGCTCGCGGTGGTCGACTCCCGGTTCGCCGAACCCGGTACCGAGGTGGAAGTCATCTGGGGTGAGGAGCCGAACTCGCGAAAGCTGCAGGTCGAGCCGCACCGGCAAGTGACCCTCCGCGCGACCGTCGCGACGGCTCCGATCAACGAGTTCGCGCGCACGACGTACCGGCGCTCCGGAGCGGCTGCGCGCGGATAGGGGACCTTCGATGAAGCTCGGAACGATCGAACGCCCGGACGGCGCCCGCGTCGTCGTCGCGGTATCCGACGACCACGTGGCGCTGCTCCCGTCGGGGTACAGCGACCTCGCCGACATGCTTGGCGGGCCGGAAGCGGAATGGCGGCGTGCGGCCGAGGTCGCGGTGAGCTCGGGCGAGCGTCTGCGCACGGCGGACCTGTCGTGGTTGCCGCCGGTGCGGCGCCCGCCCAAGATCCTGTGCGTGGCGCTCAACAACAGTGCGAACCCCGACCGCATCCTTTCGGGTCCCGATACGCCGGCGATGTTCGTCAAGCCGTCGTCATCGCTGATCGGACACGGCAAGCCGATCATCGTGAAGGACAAGTACGGGAGGGTGCACCCGGAACCGGAGCTCGCGGTCATCATCGGCACCGGCGGCGCGGACATCCCTCTCGAGGATGCTCTGGGCCACGTCTTCGGCTACACGATCATCAACGACATCACCTCGCCGACGATGCGCGACCACGACACGTTCCACTACCGAGCGATCCATCCCGACCCCGACAACCCCGATGGGGTGCGTCATGTGGAGAGCTGGGTGAGCTATCCCGCACGATACAAGGGGGCGGATACGTTCGGACCGCTGGGGCCATGGGTGACGACGGCCGATGCCATCGCCGACCCGCACGCTCTCCGCATCACCTGCACCCACGATGATCGCCTGGTGACCGACGACAACACCGCGAACCTGCGGTTCAGCGTCAGCGAGATCATCTCCTTCGCATCCGGATACCTCACCCTCGAGCCCGGCGATGTGATCGCGATGGGCACGGCCCTGAAGAGCTCGGCGAAGGGCGGTGCGGTGCAGAATGTCGATCTGACGAGGCTCGGTGGAACCATCGAGGTCTCGATCGAGCAGATCGGCGTTCTCTCCAACCCCGTCGAGCACCGATGAGCCTGCTGACGCCTGAGAATCGATACGCGATCGCCGACCTCAACGCGCGATTCGCCTGGGCACTCGATCTGCACGACTTCGAGGCACTCCGGGATGTGTTCACCGCCGATGTGCACTATGTGAGCGTCGCTCACGAGTTCCATGATGTGGAGCGACTCATCGCGTCGTTCCACGCTCGCACCGGCACTCGCACCACCCGCCACGGCCTCGGCAACCTGCTGCTGGCGGAGGCCGGTGACTCGACCGTCACGGGCCGCGGCAGCTGGCACACCTTCGCGAGCAACGCGGAGCCACCCCAAGGTGTTGAGATCTACATGGTGGCCGACTTCCACGACACCTATGTGCGCGACGCCCAAGGCGGATGGCGTATCGCCGAGCGGGTCATCACGCCCGTCTTCCGCGAGGCATCACTTGCTCCCGGCAATCCACCCCAGACGATAGGAGACCAGCGATGACCGCCGATCCGGTCGCACCACGGCATGTGCTCGCCCACCTCGGGCCGCACGCGATCCTCACCCCCACGATCGACGAGACCCTCGCATACTTCGTCGACCTGCTCGGAATGGACATCGTCCACGAGTCCGACGATGGCTACTACCTCCGGGCGTTCGGCGACTACGAACGGTGGAGTCTCCACCTCATCCGCGCAGACCGCGCCGGGCTCGGTTACGCGTCCTGGCGCATGGTGAGCCCTGAGGCCCTCGATGAGCGCGTGCAGTGGCTCGAGGCGAACGGGTACGGCGGGCACTGGACCGAACCCGAGCTCGGCATCGGGCGGTTCTACGAGTTCCTCGATCCCGACGGCCATGCCTTCCGGCTCTACTACGACACCGAACGGTACGTCGCGCCCGAAGACAAGCGTCCGGTCATTCCCACGAATTTTCAGAGCTATGTGGGCCGGGGCGCGAACGTACGCCACGTGGACCATCTGAATCTGCTGGCCCGCGATGTGCGCGCATGCCGAGAGTTCTGGGAGGCGGGCTTCGGTCTGCGCACCTATGAGATCATCCGGCTTCCCGACGAGTCGGAGGCGGGCGCGTGGATGAGCAGCTCCATTCAAGGGCACGAACTCATCTACACGCAGGAGAAGACCAGCGGCAGCGGGCGCCTGCACCACTTCGCCTACCTCGTCGACACGCGCGAGGAAGTGCTGCGAGCGGCCGAGATCTTCACGGACGCGCGCATCTACATCGAAGCGGGGCCCTCGCGCCATACGGCGATCCAGGGCTTCTACCTCTACACGCGCGAGCCGGGTGGCAATCGCATCGAGGTCGCCAACGGCGGATACCTCGTCTTCGCACCCGATCCGAAACCGTACATCTGGACGGCCGCGGAGTGGGCGAAGAAGCCCGGATGGGGCGCCCCGATCCCGCCGGAGTTCCACATCTACGGCACGCCCGTCGTCGACGAGTAACGAGAGCGACGGATGCCGGAGACCACACCCCCTCGTTTTCCGCTGCGCCCTCGATCGGCGCTCGATGAGAATCAGCGCGCCCTCTACGATCGCATCGTCGACGGACCGCGCAAGACGCAGAAGGCGCAGGTGCCCATCACCGACGACTCCGGCGCGCTCCTTGGACCGTTCGGCATCATGACCATCGCTCCGGCGGTCGGCGAGGCGGTGCAGGCGGTGGGCGCTGCGCTCCGTTTCTCGTCGGGACTGGACCCCGTCGTTCGCGAGGCGGCGATCCTGCTCGCCGCCTCGCACCATCGCTGCGAGTTCGAATGGTTCGCCCACGAGACACCCGCCCGACAGGCAGGCCTGGACGACCGCCAGCTCGCCGCCCTGAAACAGGGATCGGTTCCCGAGGGACTCGACGCCCAGGCATCCCACGCCCTCGGCGTCGTGTGTGCCCTGCTGTCCGACGGCGACCTCGACGATGCCGCCTACCGTGCCGCGATCGGAACGCTCGGCGCGGCAACCCTGGCCGAGCTCGTCTGGCTGTGCGGCTACTACTCGATGCTCGCTCTCGCGCTCGCGGTGTTCGACCCGCCCAACCCCATCACCGCAGACCGCGCGTTCTGAGCCCCCAATACGCCACTGTCGCAGCGAGAGCATGTGATGGTAGGCTCTGCCTTATCCGATACGGATCGTACTGCATCGGTGCAGCTGAACCTTCGCATGCTCGGCGCAAACATCAATGGAGATAATTGTGAATAGTCCGTCACACCCGTACGTGGACCTGAACCCCCTCATCCCCGCGGCACCTCAGGTGTCCACGTGGACCCGCTTCATCCACCAGTTCGAACCCTACGAATTCAACGGATGGGTACGCGAGAGCGAATCCTGGAAGACGACGGCCTACGTCGGTGACTGGTCGCCGTTGCCCAACAAGATCATCGTGAAGGGGCCCGACGCCCTCAAGTTCTTCCAGGACATCTCGGTCAACTCGTTCGAGCACTTCGAAGTCGGCACCGCGAAGCACTCGATCCAGTGCGATCAGGAGGGCAACATCGTCTGCGAGGGCGTGCTCATGCGGCTGGCCGAGGATGAGCTGAAATTCACCAGCGGCCCCCTGTACTGGGCCGAGTACCAGTTCGCCAAGGGCGACTACGACGCCACGCTCACCCAGCGCGGAACGGATGACTTCATCATCCAGGTGCAGGGCCCCAGCTCCCTGCAGATTCTCGAGAAGGTCACCGGGTCTCTGCATCGCGAGCACACGTTCATGCAGGTGCGTCAGATCAGGATCGGCGATGCCGACGTGTGGTGCCTGCGTCAGGGCATGTCCGGAGAACTCGGCTTCGAGTTGCACGGCGATGGCAAGGACGCGATCGCCGTCCATGAGGCGCTCCTCGCCGCCGGCGAGGAGTTCGGAGTCGAGCGGCTCGGTGGACGGACGAAGATGGTCAATCACGTGGAGGCCTGCTTCCCGACGCCCGTGGTCGACTTCCTCCCCGCCTACGACACCGATCCGGAGTTTCGCGACTACCTGCTGGGAACCCACCCGGAACTGGGCTACCTGCCCTACTTCCCCGTCTCCGGCAGTCACGCCATCCGGGCGCAGAAGGACCTCTACCGCAACCCGACCGAGCTGGGGTGGGGCAACCGGATCAAGTTCGACCACGAGTTCATCGGACGCGAGGCGCTCGAGGTCATCGTCGCCAACCAGAAGCGTTCCATGGTGACCCTGGTCTGGAACGACGACGACGTGAAGGATGTCTACGGGTCGCTCTTCGACAAAAACGATGTCCCTTACGAGACGATGGAGCTCCCCCGCGCGCTGTTCGACAGCCTGTCGATCGACAGCGTGCAGGTGGACGGGGTAGAGATCGGGGTGTCCACCTCTCGGTGCTACTCGTACCACTTCCGCGAGATGCTCTCGCTGTGCTCCATCGATCTGGCGTACGTCGCACCGGGCACCGAGGTCTCGGTCATCTGGGGCTCGCCGGGATCACGCCAGAAGGCCATTCGGGCAACGGTCGCTCGCGCGCCGTACAAGACGGACAACCGTCGAATCGACACGTCGTCGATTCCCCTCCCTGTCTGATCAGCGGCTGAGTCGGCCCAGGGATTCGCCGCCACGGCAGCGGCGAAGACCCCTGGGCCGGACTCGTCGTTGGCGGGCTTCTTCGCTTACCCGCCGCAGGTCAGGCGCTTCGCGCCGCGGCGAATCCCGCGTACTCCTCCAGCAGCGCGGCATCATCGACCGCGCCGAGATCCGCGACGTCGGTGAGCGCCGCGCCCTGCAGCAGACGCTTCACGGGCACCTCGAGCTTCTTGCCCGTCCGTGTGTGCGGAACCCCACGCATCACGATGATCTCGTCGGGGAGATATCGCACGGAGAGGTTCGCCTTGATAGAGGTGATGATCGACTCCCTCGCCTCATCCGGGTCGGCTCCGTCGGAGAGCTTCACGAACAGCGGCATGTAGTACTCGTCCGCACCGATCTCGGCGCCCACTATCAGGGCCTCCGCGATCTGGTCCAACGACTCGACCACCGCGTAGATGTCGGCAGACCCCAGTCGCAGTCCGCTCCGGTTCAACGTGGAGTCCGACCGCCCGTGGATGCGGATGCCCGACGGGCTGATCTCGATGAAGTCGCCGTGCCGCCATACGCCGGGATACACATCGAAGTAGCTCGCCCGGTACCGCGATCCGTCTGCATCCCCCCAGAAGCGGATCGGCATAGACGGCATAGGGCTGGTGACGACCAGCTCCCCTTTGCCCGTCGTGGGCCGGCCGGCGTCATCCCAGGCCTCGACACTCACCGCGAGGGCCGGCGCCTGGATGAAGCCGACGCGCACGGGGATGGTCGGCACGCCGCCGACGAAGATCGAGGCGATGTCGGTGCCGCCACTCATCGAGGCGAGCCAGATGTCGCCCACCTTGCGGTACACCCAGCGGTAACCGTCCGATGACAGCGGCGAGCCCGTAACTTGGAGGGCGCGCAGTGCCGACAGATCGTGGTCCACGCGTGGCGACAGCTCGGTCTTCACGCACGCATGGACGAAGGCGGCGCTCACCCCCATGACGGCCGCGCGCGTGGATGCCGCCACCTGCCAGACCCGATCGACCGAGGGATAGGTGGGGTTCCCATCCATGAGCACGGCGGTGGCTCCCACGCCGAGGGCGGAGACCAGCGCGTTCCACACGACCCAGCTCGTCGATGCCACGGTGAGATAACGATCGCCCGGCCGCAGGTCCGAGTGGATGAGAAGCAGCTTCAACGTCTCGAGAAGGGCACCGCCGTGGCCATGGACGATGCCTTTGGGGATGCCGGTCGTGCCAGAGGAGAAGAGCACCCAGAGAGGATGCCCGAACTCGACGTCGGCGAACGTGAGTTCGGCGGAGATCGCGACGGCATCGCTCCAGTCGATCGCCGTCACGGATGTCTCGATCGGGCCGACCGCGCAGTGCCGGGTCACCCAGATGACATTCTGAACGGAGGGCAGTGCGGCAAGCACCTCGGCGATCTCGCTGCGGCGGTCGCGGTCCGTGCCGCCGAGCCGGTATCCCCCGCAGGCGATGACGATCTTCGGCGAGAGCTGAGCGAATCGCGAGATGATCGCGCCCGGCCCGAACTCGGGAGCGCACACCGACCAGATGGCACCGATCGACGCCGTGGCGAGCAATCCCACGACCGTCTCGGCGACATTCGGGAGGATGGCGACGACGCGATCTCCCTTCTCGACGCCGACCGAACGAAGGTAGCGGGCTAGGGCGGAGACCTCTTTGCGCAGCGCCTGCCACGTCAGTTCCTCGGTGGCACCGTCTTCTGCGACCGACACGATCGCGACGCCCTCGCGGCCCTCGAGCAGGTGCCGTGCGAAGTTCAGCGTCCTGCCGGGGAACCATTGCGTGAGGGGCATGGGCTGATCCGTGCGGACAGGCCCGGGCGTGCCGCCCAGCCGGACGCCTGCGAACTCCGCGAAGAGTTCCCAGAACCGATCCGGTTGAGCCACCGACCACTTCCAGAGGTCGTCGTAGCCCTCGCCGAGAACGACACCCCGGTCTCGGAGGTACGCGGCGAAGCGAACGACGCCCGTGTCAGCGAACAGGTCGGCGTCCAGTCGCCAGATCACCTCTCCGTCGGCTGCCTCGCCATCGACGATCACGAGTGCCCCGCTGCGGCTGACATCGCCTTCCGCTGCGCGGCGATCTCTGCCGGCGACGTGACGGGGGTCCCGATCAGCACGAACAGCACGCGCGCGGCGCGTTCGCTGCGGTTCGACCATGCGTGGCTCGTCGCGCGCTGGATGACGACGTCGCCGGGGCGCAGGGTCGCCTCTCCTTCATCGACGAGAAGTGTGATCTCGCCGCTGAGCACGACCGCGTAGTCGAGTGAATCGGTGCGGTGGAACCAGAAGTGCCTGCCGCCGCTGTGCTCGCCTGCTGCGTCCGCCGCCTCGCGGCCGTCGATCTCAGAGAAGATCACCGATTCCGCATCGTCGGGGTACACCGAATCGGGCGGGAAATCGGCGACGCGCAGAATGGTCTCGCCTTCTGCGGGGAATGCCGGGATCTGGGATTCCGCCCCGGCGGGATCGTCATCCGTCACGTGGTCGATGTCGCCGGGTGGCGTGTGCCATGCGACGGCGGCGCCGAACCCCGGAATGGAGGTCGAGTCGTAGGTGTTGGGGGCGGGTCCGTCGGAGAGGATGATGGCACGGCCCTGGTCGTCGTGCCCGGTGACGACCCTGCGGACCGGTGGTCGACCCATCTCAGTCCTGACCTTCGAACGGGTACGGGCGCGGCGCGGGCCACCACGGCGGGGTCTCCTTCACCGCAGCGACCGGGTTACGCAACGTCCCGACCCCCTCGAGCTCGAGCTCGACCACATCACCGGGCTCCAGGAACCGATCGATCTCCACCCCCGCGCCGAAGCCCATCGTGCCCGACCCGATGATGTCCCCCGGCTGCAACCCGTCGAAGATCGACACGTACGCGACCAACTCCTCCGGCGTGTACACGAAGTTCTCCACCCGCGTCTCCGAGCGCACCTCACCGTTGACCCGCACCTGACCCTTCAGACCCTCGATCGAGGCAATCTCATCCAGGGTCGTGATCCACGGACCGATCCCATACGCGAAGTCCTTGCTGTGCTGGGCACCCATCCCGATCGCACCCTCCACCGCCTGCACATCACGAAGACTCCAGTCATTGAAGATCGTGATCCCGAACACATGCCCCAACGCCTCATCCGGAGTCAGGTTACGACCCGGCCGCCCCACGATGTACCCGATCTCCAACTCATAATCCAGCTTCTCCGAAATGCTCGGATACGGCACCACCTCATCATGGCCATACACCGTCGCCGTGGACCCCTTGAAAAACCCCGGCCGGTCATACACCGCCCGCGACGGCTTCGAATGCATCACATTCCGGAAATAGTTCTCAATATGCGTCCCGAACGTCAACCCATCCCGAATCACCGGCGGATCCACCGCCCCCCGCCACGACACCTCCCCGATCGGAGTGGACGCATCATCCGCCGCCCCCAACGCAGCATGCGCCGTATCCAGGAACACCTCCCCACCCGCAATCCCCGCAGCCAAACTCGCCGGAAACAGGGCGAGCGCAAGCGAGCGAGCTCGATCGGGGGTTGCCCCCGACCTCTGCAACACCAGAGCATACGCACGAGCAAGATCGATCACCCGACCCTCGTCCGGCAGGACAGCGACGACGCGCAACTGCTCGCCATCCGGCGTCGGAACCGCAATACGACCCAGTTTCATCGGTGCTCCTTTGATCCGAACCTGACAAACGATACGTCTAGTATCGCATGTCGCGCCGAACATCACATCCCTCCTGTGCGCTACCTTGACTGCATGGTGGCGCGAAGTGAAGAGAGCAGGCAGGCGATCATCGACGCCACGTTGACGCTCATGGGTTTGGGAGATGAGAAGCCCGGTACGACCGTGCAACGTCTGACGATCGAATCGATCGCGAAACGTGCCGGGGTCAGCAAGGCGACCATCTATCGCTGGTGGCCGAACAAGGTCGCGGTCGTTCTCGACGCCTTCGTCAGCGACTACCTGGGGCACACCCCGATCGACCCCGACCTGCCCGCGGACGAGGCTCTCGCCGCGCACGTGAAGTCGGTGGTGCGACAGTACGCGGGCGACGACGGGCGCATCATCGCGCAGATCATCGCCGAGGGGCAATACGACAAAGACGTGCTCGACGCGTTCCACGAGCGGTTCTGGGACGACCGTGCCCGGGTCGTGCTGGCGCTCATGCAGCGCGGCGTCGAGGAGGGCGTTCTGCGGGACGACCTCGACCTGAACATCGCGGCATCCATCATCTATGCCCCGATCTACCAGCGGCTCCTGCTGGGCGGCGGGCCGCTCGACGACGCGTTCGTCGACGATCTGCTCGCCCTGGCCTTCCGATCGCTGCGGCCGCCTACGTCGAAGTGACCTGGATCGCGCTGCCCCGGAATTCCGCGACGACGCCGGAGCCCGATGTCACGGTCACGTCGCAGTGCACGGCCCTGCCGAACCGATTGCGCACCGTAGCGGTCGCCGTCAGCACGTCGCCCACCCGGGCGGGGCTGATGTAGATGATCGACGCCGACGAGGTCACGGCTACGCGGCTGTTCGTGGCGCACGCGCAGATGAAGGCGGTGTCGGCGAGGGCGAAGATCAGACCGCCGTGCGCGATCGAATGGCCGTTGGCCATGTCGGCCCGCACCTCCATCTGCGCCACGGCCTGATCGCCGCCGGCCGAGAGCACCCGGATCCCCAGCTGTTGCGACGCGTGATCGGTCGCCAGCATCCTCTGTACGCCGGCGATGATCGCGCCGTCCGCTTCAGGCTCGGTCATCGCATCGCCGACGCAACGAGCAGCTCGTCGCTCCACAGATCGTCGACGCTCGTGCCTTCCGGCAGGATGCCGAGTTGCCTGCGCATCTCGATCAGCAGTGCCATGCCGGCGGAGGAGGGCCAGAGATCGCGCGGGCGATTGGCCCAGGCGGACGCGGCCGCCGCCCCACCGAAACCCGCTGTCGCGAGCAGTCGCTCTCCCTCGGCGTCGTCTGCCGAGTTCGACCACGAGATCGCCGACTGCAGGGCGCTGAAGAGGCGGGTGAGGGGCGCCCGCAGTTCTTCCAGCCGAGACCGTCTCACGACGATTCCCTGACCGGGGAAGTCGGGGAACATCCCATCGACGCGCCCCAGGAGGGAGAGACCCTGTTCGTCCGCCAGCTGGTCGAACGGCGGCCCCAGGAGCGTGGCGTCGACCTCGCCCGCAACGAGGGCGGCGAACCTCTCCTGCACTCCGCCCGTCTCCGCGTAACTCACGTTGCGGATGGCGCGGCTCTGCACGAGTTGCCGAAGGACGACGGAGAACCCGTTGTCGAACGCATCGACCGAGAGGGTCGAGCCCGCCAGATCGTCGATGGATGCGACCCCGGGCCGCGCGAAGAGGGAGAGAGGAGTCGTCTGCTCGATCTGCGCCACGATG
>NZ_DATMIO010000191.1:0-9272 GCF_035554235.1 Microbacterium sp.
GAGGTTCCGCCGTGGCCAAGACACCCGCTGCCCCCGTCCCCGCCGACGAGCATGCCGAGGCGAACGCCGCCGGCAAGGGCCGCGCGACCCCGACGCGCGCCGAGCAGGAGGCCGCCCGCAAGCGCCCCCTCGTGGCCGACACCAAGGAGGCCAAGGCGCGCGCCCGCGCCGACCTCGCCGCAGCCCGCGACAAGGCGCGCCTCGGCATGGCCGCCGGCGACGAGCGTTACCTTCCGGCGCGGGACAAGGGCCCGCAGCGCAAGTTCGTGCGTGACTTCGTGGATGCCGGGTGGCACCTGGGCGAGTTCGTCATGCCCATGATGGTCATCGTCATCGTGGCAACGTTCATCCCCATCAGGTTCTTCCAGTACTGGTCGTTCGTCGGCCTGTGGATCTTCATCCTCTTCGTCATCGGCGACATGATCATCCTCTCGCTGCGCATCAAGAAGAAGGTCGGCGACAAGTTCGGCGTCGACAAGCGCGAGAAGGGCATCGGCTGGTACGCAGCGATGCGCTCGATGCAGATGCGCTTCATGCGCCTCCCCAAGCCGCAGGTCAAGCGCGGTCAGCGCCCCGCGTAGCTGGGGACCGCCCGTCAGCGGCGGCCGGCCGCCGCAAGGCCCCGGTTGATCTGACGCGCCCAGAGCGGGCCGCGGTAGAGGAACGCCGTGTAGCCCTGCACGAGGGTGGCACCGGCATCCAGCCGCTCGCGCACGTCGTCGGCCGTCTCCACTCCCCCGACCGAGATGACGCAGAACTCCTCCGGGACGACGGCGCGGACGAGGCGGAGCACCTCGAGCGAGCGCCGCTTCAACGGCGCTCCCGAGAGCCCGCCCGCTCCGGCCGCTTCGACGGCGGCGGCGTCGGTGACGAGCCCTTCGCGCGAGATGGTCGTGTTCGTGGCGATGAGCCCGGCGAGGCCGAGCTGCACGGCCAGCTGCGCGATGGCCTTCACCTCGTCGTCCGGCAGATCGGGCGCGATCTTCACGAGCATCGGAGTGCTGCCCGCGGCATCCCGCACCGCCTCGAGGAGCGGGGCGAGCGTCTCGATCGCCTGCAGGCCGCGGAGCCCCGGCGTGTTCGGCGATGACACGTTCACGGCGAGGTAGTCGGCGAGCGGGGCGAGCAGCGTGGCGCTTCGGACGTAGTCGGATGTCGCATCAGCGACGTCGACGGCACGGCTCTTGCCGATGTTGATCCCGACGATCGTGCGCGGGCGTCGTCGGCGCAGCCGCTCCAGGCGCGGGGCGGCCGCCTCTGCCCCGCCGTTGTTGAAGCCCATGCGGTTGATGACGGCGCGATCGGCGACGAGCCGGAACAGCCGCGGCTTCGGGTTGCCCTCCTGCGCGATCGCGGTGACCGTGCCGGCCTCGACGTGGCCGAATCCCAGGGCGCCGAGGCCGCGGACGCCGAGAACGTTCTTGTCGAAGCCCGCCGCGACGCCGAACGGCGAGTCGAAGGTCAGGCCCAGGGCCCGGGTGGCGAGAGAGGGGTGGGGCTTTGCGATTGCCCGCGTGATCGGCGCGAACGGCCACACCCCGAGCACGCGGATGACGAGCATCCCGGCGTGGTGGGCGAACTCTGGGTCGAGGCGCGACAGGACGGCGCGGAAGAAGAAGGGATACATCGCCTCCAGGCTACCGGCGCGGTCCGGGCGCACCGTTCGGCGTGCGCCGGTCGAACCGCCTCGAAGGTCAGGCGTGATCGGCGCGGAGGTCGCGGATCGACGCCTCGAAGTCCTCCAGCGAGTCGAACGCCTGGTAGACGCTCGCGAACCGGAGGTAGGCGACCTCGTCGAGCTCGCGCAGCGGGCCGAGGATCGCGAGGCCGATCTCGTTCGTGTCGATCTGCGACGAGCCGGTCTGGCGCACCGATTCCTCGACCGTCTGGGCGAGCACGGCGAGGTCGGCCTCGGTGACCGGGCGGCCCTGGCACGCCTTGCGGACCCCCGACATCACCTTCTCCCGGCTGAACGGCTCGATGACTCCCGAGCGCTTGATGACATTGAGGCTCGCGGTCTCGATGGTCGAGAACCGGCCCCCGCACTCGGGGCACTGGCGCCGTCGGCGGATCGACAGACCGTCATCGCTCGTGCGGGAATCGATCACGCGCGAATCGGGATGACGGCAGAACGGACAGTGCATGGCCTGGACAGACTACGCCATGCGCCGTTCAGCGGCTCGGCGCCGTGCGCCGTTCAGCGCGGCTCCCGGGAAAGCGCGTCGTGACCGCCTCGCCGTGCGCGGGAAGGGCCTCCGCCTCGGCCAGTGCGACGATGCCGCCGCTCACCTGGCGCAGCGCGTCGTGGTCGTACTCGATGATCTGCTGCGGGCGCAGGAACGTGAACGCGCCGAGGCCCGACGCATAGCGCGCCTGTCCCCCCGTCGGCAGCACGTGGTTGCTACCGGCGAGGTAGTCCCCGAGGCTGACCGGCGAGTCCGGGCCGACGAAGATCGCGCCGGCGTTGACGTACTCGGAGGCGGCGGACGCGGCATCCGCGATGTGGAGCTCGAGGTGCTCGGGCGCGTAGGCGTTGCTGAACGCGGCGGCCGCACCCAGGTCATCGACCAGCACGATCGCCGATTGGGGGCCGGCAAGCGCGGCTTCGACGCGTTCGCTGTGGCGAGTGGATGCCGCGGCCAGTGCGACCTCGTCGGTCACCCGGTCGGCGAGCTCGGGAGACGTCGTGACGAGCACGGCCGAGGCCTGCTCGTCGTGCTCGGCCTGGCTCACGAGGTCGGCGGCGACGATGCGCGGATCGGCGGTGTCGTCGGCGACGATGAGGATCTCGGTGGCCCCGGCCTCGGAGTCCACCCCCACGATTCCCGCGACCGCGCGCTTTGCGGCGGCCACGAAGTTGTTGCCGGGCCCGCTCACGACATCGACCGGCTCGAGCCGCAGCGATGCGACGCCGTGCGCGAGCGCACCGATGGCGCCCGCTCCGCCCATGGCGTAGACCTCGTCTACGCCGAGCAGCCCCGCTGCCGCCAGGATCGTGGGGTGCACGCGTCCGCCGTTGTGGCTCTGCGCGGGTGAGGCGAGGGCGACGCTTCGCACTCCGGCGACCTGCGCGGGGACGACGTTCATCACGACGCTCGACGGGTAGACGGCCTTGCCCCCCGGAACGTACACGCCGACCCTCGACACCGGTTGCCACCGCTGGGTCACCCGCGCGCCCGGGGCGAGTTCGGTCGTCGAGGGAGCGGGAACCTGGGCTTGCGACGCGATGCGCACCCGGCGGATCGCCTCATCGAGCGCCTGACGGACGACGGGATCGAGTCCTGCGACCGCCTCGTCGATGTGGTGCTTGGGGACCCGCACCTCGTGTCCTGTGACGCCGTCGAACCGCGCGGCCTGCTCGCGGAGCGATTCCTCGCCGCGCGTACGGACGTCTTCGACGATGTCGTGCGCGGTCGTGATCGCGGTGGCGCGGGCATCCGCCGCCCGCGGGACGGCGGCAAGGAGTTCCGCGGTCGTCAGGCGGTGGCCGCGGAGATCGATCGTCCTCATGTCAGCCGCGCGTCACGCCGGACACATCGTGCAGGTAGCCGATGCGTCCGTCCTCGTGCCGCACGACGAAGGTCTCGCCGCGGTCCTCGATCACGAGCGCCCAGGCGGTGGGGCCGATGCGGAAGATCGGGATGTCGCGTTCGTCGACCACGTCGCGCTCCTCGGGCACGAGGGCCCAGAACGCCTGGTGGGCGGGCGCGGCGGCGGCCCGGGTCTCAGTCGAGGCTTGGTCGAGGATGCTGGTCCGGGCGGAGTCGTCGCTCCACTGCTGCTGCGGGCCGGTCGGCGTGGACGCGCTCGCGCCGGCGGCTCCGGCCGCGGTGTACGCGCCGGTGCCGTACGACCCGGTATCGGTCGACGGCTGCGCGGCGGCAGGCTCGCCGGCAGTGACGGCGGGCTCGGGAGCGGGGCGCTCGGGGCGCGGTCGGGCGATCACGCGGCGCACCGGGCGGGCGTTGCGGTGCGCCACGATCTCGGGGCGACCCTGGAAGTCTTCGCTGAGCGGGGCGATGAGCGGGGCGAACACCGTGAGCACGACGAGGGCGATCATGAGCGCCAACTCGACCCAGAGCACCCATCCACGCAGCCACGGGCCACCCTCGACCACGATGGCGATCGTCTCCCACAGCAGCTGCAGCCAGAGCACGGCCGACACCGAGAACGCGACGGACGCGAACTGATCGATGCCGAGCGATCCGACGCGGCGGATGCCGTCGGGCGAGAAGCGGCGGAGGACGATCAGGAAGACCGCGACGCTCGGCACGCCGATCGTGAGGATCCAGAGCAGCCCCGACGTCCACACGGAGTCGAAGCGCCCCGTGCTGATCGAGAAGAACGACACCACGAAGGCCAGGAGCCACGCGGCGAGGATGGCCAGCTCACGCACGGTGAACGGTCCGACCCCGTACTGCGTCGCCGGCTCCTCCGTCTCCGTGGTGGGGGCGGTCAGGCCCTCGGCTGCGTCGTCTGCATAGTCATCCGTCACGATCATTTCCTTCCGTGGAGCTCGGCGTGCGCCCCCGATACTACCCGCCGTGCTTGAGCGGCCCACGGGGTGAGGCGGGGTTCTAACCGAGGCAGTTGGGGCCGAGGATCGATTTCAGGTCGCCGAAGAGGTCGGCCGTCACGCGCACCGAGTGAGGGAGTTCGAACACCTTCGCCGTGCCGCCCTTGTGCAGTCTGATCGACACCTCGGTAGATCCCGCATGGCGCTGCAGCATCGACGCCAGTTCGAGCATGGCGGGCTCGGTGGCGCGATGTTCGGCGATCACGAGCGTGAGCGGCCCCGAGGCATCCATCGACCCGATATCGGGTGAGAACGCCGACTGGGCGTGCAGATTCATGCCGTCGTCTCGGCGCGATACGCGTCCTCGCACGACGAGGATCGCATCGGATTGCAGGAGCGGCTGGAACTCGGTGTAGGTCTTGCCCATGAACATGACCGTGATCTCGCCGTTGAAGTCCTCGACGGTGATCATGCCGTACGGGTTGCCGCTCGATTTCGCGACACGGTGCTGGACGCTGGTGATGAGGCCCGCGACCGTCACCTGGTCGCCGTCCTGCAGGTCGTCGGAGGTCAGCAGGTCATGGATCGACGTGGAGGCATGCTTCGCGAGCGCCACCTCGAGCCCGGCGAGCGGGTGGTCGGACACGTAGAGGCCGAGCATCTCGCGCTCGAACGCCAGCTTGTCCTTCTTGGTCCACTCGGGCCGGTCGGGCACCTTGGTGGTCTGCGTCGGCTCGTCCCAGAGGCTGTCGAAGTCGAACCCGACCTCGCCGTTCGCCTCGCGGCGCTTGTCGAGCACGGCCTGCTCCGTGGCATCCTCGTGGATCTCCATGAGGGCGCGGCGTGTTGCGCCCAACGAGTCGAAGGCACCGGCCTTGATGAGGGATTCGACTGTGCGCTTGTTCGCGACGTGGGCGGGCACCCTGGTCAGGAAGTCGTGGAACGACGTGAAGCCGCCCTGCTCGGCCACGGCCGCGGCGGTGCGCGCCTGCACGATCCCTTCGACGACGTTGGAGCCCACGTTGCGGACGGCCCCGAGGCCGAAGCGGATGTCGTCGCCGACGGCCGCGAAATACTTGATGGACTCTGTGACATCCGGCGGGAGCACCTTGATGCCCATCCGCCGGCACTCGTTGAGGTAGACCGCGAGCTTGTCCTTCGCGTCGCCGACGCTGGTCAGCAGTGCGGCCATGTACTCGGCCGGATAGTGCGCCTTGAGGTAAGCGGTCCAATAGGCGATGAGCCCGTACGCGGCCGTGTGCGCCTTGTTGAACGCGTAGTCGGCGAACGACTCGAGCACCTTCCACAGCGCCTCCTGCGCCTGGGGGCTGTACCCGTTCGAGGTCATGCCCCCGAAGAAGTCCTCCTGCTGCTTGTCGAGCTCGGACTTCTTCTTCTTGCCCATCGCGCGACGCAGGATGTCGGCCTGCCCGAGCGTGAAGCCGGCGAGCTTCTGGGCGGCCGCCATGACCTGCTCCTGGTAGACGATGAGGCCGTAGGTCGTATCGAGCACGTCGGAGAGGGGCTCGGCGAGCTCGGGATGGATCGGCTCGATCTCTTGCAGGCCGTTCTTGCGGAGGGCGTAGTTCGTGTGCGAGTTCACGCCCATGGGGCCGGGGCGGTACAGGGCGAGGACAGCCGAGATGTCCTCGAAGTTGTCGGGCTTCATGAGCCGGAGGAGGCTGCGCATCGGCCCGCCGTCGAGCTGGAACACTCCCAGCGTGTCGCCGCGGGCGAGCAGCTCGTACGACGCGGCGTCATCGAGCGCGAGGTCCTCCAGCACGAGCTCCTCATCGCGGTTGGCCCGGATGTTGTCGAGGGCGTCGTCGATGATCGTGAGGTTGCGGAGCCCCAGGAAGTCCATCTTGATCAGGCCGAGCGACTCGCAGGCCGGGTAGTCGAACTGCGTGACGATCTGGCCGTCCTGTTCCCGCTTCATGATCGGGATGATGTCGATCAGCGGCTCGCTCGACATGATCACGCCGGCGGCGTGCACACCCCACTGGCGCTTCAGGTTCTCGAGCCCCACGGCGGTATCGAAGACCGTCTTCGCCTCCGGATCGGTGTCGATGAGCGCCCGGAACTCGCTCGCTTCCTTGTAGCGCGGATGCTGCGGGTCGAACATGCCCTCGAGCGGCATGTCCTTGCCCATCACCGCGGGGGGCATGGCCTTGGTGAGCCGCTCCCCCATGCCGAACGGGAAGCCGAGCACGCGGCTCGCGTCCTTGAGCGCCTGCTTGGCCTTGATCGTGCCGTACGTCACGATCTGCGCGACGCGCTCGTCGCCATACTTCTCGGTGACGTACTGGATGACCTCGCCGCGGCGCCGGTCGTCGAAGTCGATGTCGAAGTCGGGCATCGAGACGCGGTCGGGGTTGAGGAACCGCTCGAACAGCAGGCCGTGCTGGAGGGGGTCGAGGTCGGTGATCCTCATGGCGTAGGCGGCCATCGATCCGGCGCCCGAACCACGTCCGGGACCGACCCGGATGCCGTTCTCCTTCGCCCAGTTGATGAAGTCGGCGACGACGAGGAAGTAGCCCGGGAATCCCATCTGCGCGATGACCGCGGTCTCGAAGTCGGCGCGTTCGCGCGCCGGGGCGGGGATGCCTGCCGGGTAACGGGCGTGCAGGCCCCTCTCGACCTCCTTGACGAACCAGCTCTGCTCGGTTTCGCCGGCGGGGACGGGATACCGCGGCATGTAGTTCGCGCTCGTGTCGAACGCGATCTCGACGCGCTCTGCGATCGCGAGGGTGTTGTCGCATGCCTCGGGGTTGTCGCGGAAGATGTGGCGCATCTGCGCCGGGGACTTGAGGTAGAACTCCTCGCCCTCGAACTTGAAGCGCTTGGGGTCATCGAGCGTCGAGCCCGACTGCACGCACAGCAGGGCCGCGTGGCTCTTGGCGTCGTGCTGGTGCGTGTAGTGCAGATCGTTCGTGGCGACCAGCGGCAGGTCGAGTTCCTTCGCCAGCCGCATGAGGTCGGTCATCGTGCGACGCTCGATGTCGATGCCGTGATCCATGACCTCGGCGTAGAAGTTGTCCTTGCCGAAGATGTCGCGGAACTCCGCCGCCGCCGCTTTCGCCGCGTCGTACTGACCGAGGCGGAGCCGCGTCTGCACCTCGCCACCGACGCAGCCGGTCGTCGCGATGACGCCCTTCGCGTAGGTCTGGAGAAGCTCCCGGTCGAGCCGCGGCTTGAAGTAGTAGCCCTCGAGCGAGGCGTACGACGACATGCGGAAGAGATTGTGCAGCCCCTCGTTGCTCTCGGCGAGCAGCGTCATGTGCGTATACGCACCCGAGCCCGAGACGTCGTCGTCGTTCTGGTCGGGGCTGCCCCAGCGCACACGGGCCTTGTCGGCGCGGTGCGTTCCGGGCGTGACATAGGCCTCCATGCCGATGATCGGCTTTATGCCCGTGTCGGTCGCGGTCTTGTAGAAATCGAAGGCTCCGAAGGTGTTGCCGTGGTCGGTGACCGCGATCGCCGGCATCCCCTGCTTCGTGGCCTCTTCGATCAGCGGCCTGACCCGCGCCGCCCCGTCGAGCATCGAGTATTCGCTGTGCACGTGCAGGTGAACGAAGGAGTCGGATGCCACGCGTCGAGTCTACGGTCGGGGTCCGACCCGCCCGCTCTTCGAACCCCCGAGCACGCGCTTCGGCGGACACGACCGCGGAGATCGCGGGCGACACGCCGGGGATGGATGCCGCGGCCCGGCGTGTCGATCCGAAATCCCGCAGTTGTGCTCGCGACGAGTGGAACGCGGGCCCCCTCGTAGGCTGGCGCCATGGCGACCCCCGAATTCGTGCTCGAGCTCCGCAGCCGCATCGGCGGCGCGCCCTTGCCCCTGGTGGGCGTCACCGCCGTGGTGTTCCGCGACGAGAAGGTGCTGCTCGGGCGCCGGGCGGACAATGGACGCCTCGAGTGCGTCTGCGGGATCGTCGATCCCGGCGAGCAGCCCGCCGACGCCGCGGTGCGCGAATGCCTCGAGGAGGCCGGCGTCAACGTCCGTGTGACGCGCCTCGCGCTCGTGCGTGCGCTCCCCCGCACGACATACGCGAACGGGGATCAGGTCGACTACCTCGACCTCGTCTTCCGGTGCGAGTGGGTCTCGGGCGAGCCGCACCCCGCCGACGGCGAGCTCACCGAGGTGTCGTGGCGAGGGCTCGAAGAGCTGGGCGACACGACCCCCGACCACGTGCGCAGCATCGCGCTGGCGCTCGCCGAGGACGACCCCGCCCGCTTCGAGGGGGGCCGGCCGCGCTAGCCGCTCAGCGCAGGTCGAGGCGCATGACGACGCGCGGGACGCCTCCCGACACGGAGTCGGTGTCGGCGGCCTTTTCGAAGCCCGCTCTCTCGAACATCGCGCGCGTGCCGACGTAGGCCATCGTCTGGTCGACCTTCTTACCCTTGTTGTCGACGGGATATCCCTCGATCGCGGGGGCACCGTTCTTGCGCGCGAAATCCACGGCACCTTCGATCAGCGCATGCGTGATCCCCTGCCCGCGATGCCCCGGCCGCGTGCGGATGCACCACAGCGACCACACGTCGAGGTCGTCGACGTGCGGGATCTTGCGATTCCGGGCGAAGGTCGTGTCGGCGCGCGGCGCCACGGCCGCCCAGCCGACCACCTCGTCCCCGTCGTACGCGAGCACGCCGGGCGCGCGCGTCGAACGGCAGAGCTTCTTGACGTACTCGCCGCGTTCGGGGCCCTTGAGCTCGCCGTTCAGCTTCGACGGGATGCGGTAGCTCAGGCACCAGC
>NZ_DATMIO010000192.1:0-4819 GCF_035554235.1 Microbacterium sp.
CACCACGAGGGCGCGATCGATATGGCTCAGGAGGAAGTCGACCACGGGCAGAACCTGGATGCCATCGAGCTCGCCCAGACCATCATCGACACCCAGACTGCGGAAATAGCGACGATGGAGGAGATCCTCGCGACCCTCTGACCACGGGCGGACGGCCGTGGTTCTCGCTCCTGCCGCTCGGGGGACTACGCGGGCCGATTCGGGCCGTACGCGCGCGCGATGTCTTGCGAGCCGGGCCAGCCCTCGTAGGTCGGATGCTGCGGCCACCCCTCGGGGGAGTCCTGCCACTCCTCCTGCCGGCCGTACGGCAGGAGGTCGATGAGCGGGAAGGTGTGGGTGAGCTGCTCGGTGCCGCGTCCGGTCGTGTGCCACGTGCGGTAGACCGTGTCCCCGTCGCGCAGGAACACGTTCACGGCGAACCCGCCGCCGGGAGGGGCGTCGACATCCGCGCCGAACGGGCTGCCGGCCGTCGAGTACCACGTCATCCGGTTGCCGACCTTGTCGCGGTAGGCGAGGGCCTCGCCGATCTCACCCTGGGTGACGATGACGAACCGGGCGTCGTACGAGTCGAGAAAGTCGAGTCGCGTGAACTGGGAGGTGAAACCCGTGCAGCCGGGGCACTGCCACTCGTTTCCGGGCCACCACATGTGGTGGTAGGTGATGAGCTGCGTCTTTCCCTCGAACAGATCCACCAGCCGCACCGGGCCGTGCTCGCTCTGCAGGACGTAGTCGGGCATCTCGACCATCGGCAGTCGTCGTCGCTGAGCGGCGATCGCATCGAGCTCACGCGTGGCCGCCTTCTCGCGCACACGAAGTTCGTCCAGCTGCCGACGCCATTCGTCGGCGTCGGCGATGGGCGGGCGGGCAGCGGTGGCCGTGGCATCCATCGGTTCGCCTTTCTGTCTCGCCGCGGACGTTGCCGCGGGTCTCGAATGTGCACGCTGTACACATGGTATGTTCACAGGATACACATCCATAACCGGGCGTCAAGGGGAGCGATGGATCTCGCGCGTGCGACCTACCACCACGGCAACCTCCGGTTGGCGCTGATCGACGCGGGTCTCGACCTGACGCGCACGGGTGGGTCGAAAGGCCTCGTGCTGCGCGACGTCACCCGGGCGGTGGGCGTGTCACCGAACGCCGCCTATCGGCATTTCGCCGATCGCGAGAGCCTGCGCGCCGCCGTGGCCACCCGCATCCAGGCAGACATGGCCGAGCGGATGCTGGCGCTCCAGCCACCGGCACACCCCGGCATGTCGGAGGCCCGGGCCCGACTCACCGCCGTGGGCCTCGGTTACATCTCGTTCGCCCTCGCCGAGCCTGGCTGGTTCGATGTGGCGTTCGGGGGCCCGGACGCATTCCGCGCCGGCTCGGCGGCATCGAACGACGCGGGCGCGGTGCCCGCCCCCCTCGCTTTCCTGCTCGACGCGCTCGACGGACTGGTTGACTCCGGCGAGCTCGCCCCCGCCGCGCGCCCGGGCGCAGAGTGGCCGTGCTGGTCGGCCGTGCACGGCTGCGCGCTCCTCGCGCTCCACGGGCCACTGGGCCAACAGCCGCCCGACGTCATCCAGGCCGCAGCACAGCGAACGGTCGACGCAGCGATCACCGGCATCCTGAGCTGAAAGGAACCCCTGCCGTAGGCGTCCCCATGGTGTTGCATGAGGGGCATGGGTCCGACGCTCGGGATTGAGGAGGAGTTCGTACTCCTCGACCCGTCGACGCTGCAGACCGTCGACATCGCGGATGGCGCCGTGCACGCGCTCGCGGCCGCCGGCGGCGGGATCGTCGCCCATGAGTTCTTCCGCTCACAGGTGGAGTTCGCCTCTCCCGTGTGCGAAACAGCGTCAGAGGCGTGGGAAGCTGTCTCGGCGTTTCGCCGGCGCCTGGGACGCTGGGCGGGGGAGGCAGGTGCCGTTGCGGCCGGAACGGGAACGCCGTACCGCACCCGGGGGAGCGGGCACTTGAGCGAGGGGGAGCGGTACGCCCGGATCGCGGATGACATCGGCGGAATCACCGCGGAGCACCAGATCAACGGGCTGCACGTGCACATCGGTCTCGACGACCGCGAGGATCGCGTGAGGGCGCTGAACGCGCTCCGCCCGTGGCTTCCGACACTTCTCGCCCTGTCATCCAACTCGCCGTTCTGGTCGGGCCACGACACCGGCTTCGACAGCTGGCGCGCCATCCACAGTCGACGATGGACGACGTTCGGAGTCCCGCCGGCGTTCGCGGATGCCGGTGACTATGACGACACCGTCTCGGCGCTCATCGGCGTGGGTGCCACGCTGGACCGCGGCACCATCAACTGGAACGCCCGATTGTCGTCGGTGTACCCGACGCTGGAGCTGCGGGTGTGCGATGCGCAGCTCGATCCCCGCTCCGTGCTCACCTTGGCCTTGCTCATCCGGGCGCTTGCCGCCGCGGGTGCCGCGACTGCAGTGCGCCCGCCGACTTCGAGCGCACGTGAGGGCACCGTCCGCGACGCCGCACTGTGGCACGCGGCTCGCTACGGGCTGGGGGGCGAGCTCGTGGACGCCGACGGACGGCTCGTTCCCGCCCAGCGCGCGATCCGCGCACTCTTCGAGCACGCCGCCCCAACACTGAAGGCGCATGGCGACCTGGATGTCGTGGCCGATGGGCTCGACCGCCTTGTGCGCCGAGGCAACGGTGCATCGGCGCAGAGGAGGGCGATCCGCGGAGGCGTCAGCGATCTGGCCGACCTCTACCGCGCCTCGCTGAGCGCCGACGACCGGATGTGACACGTCAGCGCGACGCCGGCGACCGCGGAGGAGACCTCTGCGGCATCACCCTGCGGCATCACCGCGCGGCGTCCCACCAGTCGAGCACGCGAGTTGCGATCAGAGTGAGCCACCGCGACGGCTCACCCTCGGGGGCATCGACGTCGAACCAGGTGCGACCCGCGAGGGGAGCCCCCTGCAGCCACGTGCCGTCCGGTCGTCGCGCGGCACGCACGACGTCGACCGCGGCGGCGAGCCGGCGATCGGGCGGTGCCTTATCGACCAGCGCGACCTCGCGGAAGTGATCGAGCGCGACCAGGGCGCTGTAGCGGTGCCGGTTCGGGTACACGAACTGCGTGGCGAAGTCGCCGACGAGTTCGCCCGTCGTCGCCCGATACAGGAGGTGCCGCGTGAGCAGATACTCCTCGCCGCCTCGTCGAGCCTCGCGGAGGCCGGTGTCGCCCGTCATCCGCTCGTAGGCGAGCATGCCGCGGAGCGCATTGAGCGTCGAGTGGAACGAGGACCGCGTCGAATCGCCCTCCTCCGCCTCGCAGTTCCAGCCCCCGTCGGCGAGCCGGTGCGCGGGAAACCACGCCGCGAGCGCTGAGACGTCTGCTCCGAGCCAGGCTCCGCTCGCCAGCGTGTAGGAGTTGATGCACACGTCGACCTCGCCGCCCCAATACGGCAGGTCGTCATACTCCCAGCGGCTGTTCGCGGCGAGCTTCTCGGCCGTGCCGGCGAGCGCCGCCGCGTCGAGACCCCATTCGCGGAGGTCTTTGAGCGCCCATGTGGTCGCCACCCAGGGCTGTCCCGGCCGGCTCGACTCGGGACTGCCGAAGAAGCCCGCCGGAAAGAAGGCGCCCCCAGCCCATTGGCCGTCGGCATCCTGCTTCGCCAGCAGCTGAGCGCCGAAGCCCTCCGTCGCGACTCTCGCTCGCGTCGCCTCCCAAATGTCGGGCGGCGCGTGCATCAGATCGCGCTCGACCTGCCAGCGCAACGCGGGGTCGGAATCGAGCAGCCAATCGAGCACGCGCGGAGCAGTGGCCATGCGTTTCACGTTAGCGACGCCCGCAGACGGTGGAAAGAAACGCGGCTCAGTGGAGGTACGACTCCCACGTCCGCTCGCTCCAGTGCGGAAGGAAGGCGATGCGACCCATGCGGCGCGAAAAGCTTGGACGGATCGGGGTGCTGCCGAGCGCGGGTCGGTGCGGCTCGCCGGGTTTCCGCGGCTTGTTCGGGCCGCCCAGCGCATCCTGCGCCCACGCGACCACGCACCCCGCCGCGTCCCGGAACTGCCCCCGCTCGTGCCATCCGACGTGGGCGCCGCCCAGCGAGTACACCGCGCCGTCGCGCAGCCAGCCGATCACCTCTCCGTTCGCGGAGTAGAGGCGGTCCGCCTCGGTCCACCCAGACACGCTGCCGTTCGAGTCGTACACGGGGCCAAGTGTCATCGTTCGAGCAAATCAGGTGCGGGCGCAGGCGACAAGGGAACTCAGGAAAACGATGGAGCATCGAGACATGCCGCGGGCGGGCGGGGATCATCCTGTGGGCGGACGATGATGCGACTTCAGGCGGATGCTGGTTGGATGCGGGCTGTCTACGTTCGAAGTTGTGACCGAAGCAATCAGCACCGCACCTCGTCCCGCCCGGCCCACCCGGGCCGTCTCCGTGCTCGCTGCCGCCCTGCTCGCCATCGCAGGGAACGTTCTGGTCATCGCCATCGTGGCCCTCGCTGCGGCAGGCCTCGCCGTGGCGGCAGCGGTCGTCTTCGGCCCCGCGCTCATGGACCTCGTGTGACGGCATCCGGCACGGCATGAGCCGCGTGCGGCGGAGGCCGGTGCGCTCCCGCCGCGATGCGCCTCAGCGCCTGTTCGAGATCGGGCCGCGAAAACGTGAAGCCGGCGTCGGTGAGGATGCCGGGCAGGACCCACCTGCTCTTAAGGATGAGTTCCGGCTCCGTGCGCAGCGCCCACATCGCCGGTTCCAGCATCCATCGACGGGCGGATAGCCCCACGGGCATCCGGACGATCTCGCGGATGACGCGCATCAGCGTGCGGTTGTCGCTGTGGTTTGGGCTGGCG
>NZ_DATMIO010000193.1:0-7570 GCF_035554235.1 Microbacterium sp.
GTGTCGTGGCTGATCACGACCAGACCCCCGCGGAAGGCGCGCAGGAACTCCCGCAGCCAGACGATCGAGTCCGCGTCGAGGTGGTTGGTCGGCTCGTCGAGGATCATCGAATCCGCGTCGGAGAAGAGGATGCGGGCGAGCTCGATGCGGCGGCGCTGGCCACCCGAGAGGGTGCGCAGGGGCTGGTCGAGGATGCGGTCCGGCAGCGAGAGATTGTGCGCGATGGATGCCGCTTCCGCCTCGGCCGTGTAGCCGCCGAGCGCCTCGAACCGCTCGGTGAGCTGGCTGTAGCGCTTCATCGCCTTGGCCGCGACATCCGAGTTCTCATCGCCCATCGCCATGGATGCATCGTGCATGCCGATCGCCAGCGTGCCGAGGCCGCGCGCATCGAGGATGCGCGTGCGCGCAAGCATGTCGGGGTCGCCCGTGCGCGGGTCCTGGGGCAGATAGCCCAGCTCCCCCGACCGCTCGACCCGGCCATCGGCGGGCAGCAGGTCGCCGGCGAGGACCTTGGTGAGCGTGGTCTTGCCGGCCCCGTTGCGACCCACCAGCCCGACCTTGTCGCCCGGAGACACGCGGAACGACACATCCGCCATGAGCACACGGGCTCCGACGCGGATCTCGAGGTCGTGAACGGCAAGCACAGCGAAGGTCCGTTTCGTCGGTGGAGAGAGTACAGAGGGGGCGAGCGCCCAAACGCCAAGTATAAGTCGAGAAGCCCTCGGTCCTTTTATGGGCCCGGCAGCGAAGCCCGTTCCAGGACGCCATCGACGCGACTCTTGCCTTCGCGTTACGTGACGGATTGGCGCGAGGCGTCTCTGCTAGGTATGGTTAGCCTGCCCTTACCAACCTCAGGAGGATTCCCGTGCCCCGACTTCGCAGAGCCATGTTCGCCGCAGCAGCGCTGGCCACAGGAGCAGCCCTGCTGCTCACCGGATGCGCGACCGGAGGCGCCGACGAGGCCGCCGCCGGCAACGACGAATCCGGGGGGTCCTTCCCGGTGACGATCGAGCACGCCTACGGCGAGACGACGATCGCGGCGCAGCCCGAGCGCATCGCGACGGTCGCCTGGGCGAACCACGAGGTTCCCCTCGCCCTCGGTGTCGTGCCGGTGGGCATGAGCAAGGCCACGTGGGGCGACGATGACGGAGACGGCGTGCTGCCCTGGGTCGAGGAGAAGCTCGAGGAGCTCGGCGCAGAGACGCCCGTGCTGTTCGACGAGACCGATGGCATCGACTTCGAAGCGGTTGCCGACACTCAGCCCGACGTCATCCTCGCCGCGTACTCCGGTCTGACGCAGGAAGAGTACGACACCCTGTCGAAGATCGCTCCCGTCATCGCCTACCCCGAGGTCGCATGGGGCGCGAGCTACCAGGAGATGATCCAGCTCAACTCCGAGGCGATCGGCCTCGCCGCAGAAGGCGACGCGCTGATCGACGAGCTGGAAGCCGAGGTCGACGCCGCCTCGGCCAAGTACCCGGCGCTCGCCGACGCCGGCATCCTGTTCTCCTACATCGATCCCACCGACCTGAGCCAGATCGGGTTCTACACCAGCCACGACACCCGCCCCAGCTTCTTCGCCGACCTGGGTCTGCCGCAGCCGGCCATCGTCGAGGAGGAGACCGCGAACACCGAGGAGTTCTACGTCACCGTCAGCTCCGAGGAGGCAGACCGCTTCGCGGACGTCGATGTCTTCGTGACCTACGGCGAAGCCGACGGCGCGATCATCGCCCAGTTGCAGGCCGACCCGCTGCTGTCGCAGATCCCGGCGATCGCGAACGGTCAGATCGCCGTCCTCGAGAACTCCACGCCGCTCGCGGCGTCGGCGAACCCTTCGCCGCTATCCATCGGCTGGGGCATCGACGAGTACTTCGCGATCCTCGCCGGCGCCCTCGGCTGAGCGCGTCGAAGGCCAGATCCGTTGACCATATCTCCGCCCCGAGCACCGTTGCCGGACACCGCACTGCGGCGTCCGGCGGCGGCGCGTCTGGCGTGGCTGCTCGGCGCGATCGCGCTCGTCGTCGTGCTCTGCCTGGCATCCGGCGTATTCGGGGTCCGCGAGGTCTCCGTCGAAGACGTCTTCGCCGCGCTGGGCGGTGAGTCGAACACGATCTCGCAGGCGGCGGTCGTCGCCCGGATCCCCCGGACGGTGCTCGCGGTGCTCGTCGGCGCGGCACTCGCGCTGTCGGGCACGGCGATGCAGGCGGTCACCCGCAATCCGCTCGCCGACCCGGGCATCCTCGGCGTCTCTGCGGGCGCGGCGCTCGCCGTCGTGATCGGCATCGCCTTCTTCGGCCTGGTCGAGCCGCTCGCCTACATCGGGGTCGCCACCGCCGGCGCCGCGGCGGCCGCGGTGTTCGTTTACGCCGTCGGATCGCTCGGCCGCGGCGGCGCCACGCCCCTCAAGCTCGCGCTCGCGGGCGCCGCGATCGCCGCGGCCCTGACCTCCTTGACGAGCGCCGTGCTCCTCCCCCGCGTGGACATCATGGAGACGTTCCGCTTCTGGCAGATCGGCGGGGTCGGCGGCGCGACGTGGGAGCGCATCGGCATCGTCCTTCCCGTGCTCGTCGTCGGCGCGGTCATCTGCCTCCTCACGGCCCGCGGCATGAACTCGCTCGCCCTCGGCGACGACCTGGCCGCGGGCCTCGGCGAGAACGTCCTCCGCACGCGCCTCGTCGCGTCCGGCGGGGCCGTCATCCTCTGCGGGGCCGCGGTGGCGATCGCCGGGCCCATCGCGTTCGTCGGCCTCGTCATCCCGCACTTCTGCCGCCTGCTCGTCGGCACCGATCACCGTTGGCTGCTGCCGTTCGCCGCCGTGGCCGGCGCGGGGCTGCTCGTGGCCGCCGACGTTCTCGGTCGCGTCGTCGCGCGTCCTTCCGAGATCGAGGTCGGCATCATCACGGCGCTCATCGGCGCACCGTTCTTCATCTGGATCGTGCGGCGGCAGAAGGTGCGCGAGCTGTGACCGCGCAGACAGCGCACGCCGCGCCGGCCGCCCAGACCGTGCGGGCCGTCATCGCGGGGCGCCGCGCGCGCACGCGTCGCCGGGCGACCGTCACCGTCGCCCTCGTGGTCACCACGGTTGCGGTCTTCGCCGGAGCACTCATGATCGGCAACACGTTCTACGGTCCGATCGATGTGCTCCGGGTGCTACTCGGCGAGACCGTTCCGGGGGCATCGTTCACGGTGGGCGAGCTTCGTCTCCCCCGCGCCGTCATGGGCATCCTCGCGGGCTTCGCCTTCGGCATCGCGGGCGTGACCTTCCAGACCATGCTCCGCAATCCGCTGGCATCCCCCGATGTCATCGGCATCACCGCGGGGGCGAGCGCCGCCGCCGTGGTCGCCATCATCGTCTTCTCCCTCAACGAGACGCTCGTCTCCGGGTTCGCGCTCGCGGGCGCCCTTCTCACCGCGGCCGCGATCTACCTTCTGTCGAACAAGGGCGGCTTCGCCGGGGCACGGCTCATCCTGATCGGCATCGCGGTCGCCGCGATGCTCCACAGCGTCATCACATACCTGCTCTCGCGCGCGCCCGCCTGGGATCTGCAGGCCGCGATGCAGTGGCTGACCGGAAGCCTCAACGGCGCCACGTGGTCGGCCGTGCTGCCCCTCGCCGTCGCCTCGGCGGTGGTCGTGCCCCTCCTGCTCGCCCAGGAGCGCGGGCTGGGCGTGCTGCGCCTCGGCGACGACTCCGCCGCCGGTCTCGGCGTCGCGGTGCGTCGCACGCGAGTGCTTCTCATCCTCGCCGCGGTCGCACTGCTCGCCCTCGCCACGGCGGCGTGCGGACCCATCGCGTTCGTCGCATTCATGGCGGGCCCGATCGCCGCGCGCATCGCCGGCCCGGGTGCGTCGCTGCTCCTGCCCTCGGGTCTGGTCGGAGCGCTCCTCGTGCTGGTCGCCGATCTCGCCGCCCAGTTCGCCTTCGACAGCCGCTACCCCGTCGGCGTCGTCACCGGGGTGCTGGGCGCCCCGTACCTCGTCTACCTGCTCGTCCGAACGAACCGCTCCGGAGGCTCGCTGTGAACACATCGCACACCCTCGCCGCCGAGGAGCTCACGCTCGCCTACGGCGATCGCACGATCATCGAGTCGCTCGACCTGCAGATCCCGCCCGGCCGGATCACCGCGATCGTCGGCGCGAACGGCTGCGGCAAGTCCACCCTCCTGCGCGCCCTCGCCCGGCTCATCCCACCCCGCGCGGGCCGGGTTCTCCTCGACGGCAAAGCCCTGCACGGCCGCCCGTCCAAGGAGATCGCTCGCACGCTGGGCCTTCTCCCGCAGAGCCCGATAGCCCCCGAGGGCATCGCGGTGGCCGACCTCGTCGGCCGCGGCCGGCACCCGCACCAGAAGTTGCTCGCGCGGTGGAGCGCTCGAGACTACGAGGTGGTGGCGCAGTCCCTGGTCGCCACCGGCACCTCCGAGCTCGCCGATCGCTCGATCGACGAGCTCTCGGGCGGGCAGCGCCAGCGGGTCTGGATCGCGATGGCCCTGGCGCAGGAGACCGACATCCTGCTGCTCGACGAGCCCACGACCTTCTTGGATGTCGCGCACCAGGTCGAGGTGCTCGACCTGCTCACCGACCTGAACCGCGAACGCGGCACCACGGTCGTGATGGTGCTGCACGACATGAACATGGCCGCGCGGTACGCCGACCACATCTTCGCCCTCCGTAGCGGCGAGGTCGTGGCGAGCGGCCCGCCCGTCGAGGTCATGACGAGCGAGATGATCCGGCGCGTCTTCGACCTCGATTGCGTCGTCATCCCCGACCCGACCTCGGGCACCCCCATCGTGCTCCCCCGCGGCCGGCATCACGCGCTGAGCGCCCCCGCCGGCTGAGCGCATCCGACCCGACCCAGACTGGAGACCCCATGGCCGCAAGCACCCTCCGCTTCTTCCGCGCCCGCGTGAGCGGAATCACCGACGTCACGCCCACCTTCCGCCGGTTCACCTTCGCCGGCGCCGACTTGGGCGACTACGGCGATCCGGGGTTCGATCAGCGCATCAAGATCGTGTTTCCGACCGCGACGGTCGGGCTCGACGCGATGCCCATCGACGATGACTGGTACACGCGGTGGCGCGACATGGCCGAGGCCGAGCGGCCCCCGTTCCGCACGTACACGACGCGCTTCGTACGCAACGACGAACGCGAGGTAGACGTCGACATGGTGGCGCACGATGTGCTCGGTCCCGCATCCGACTGGATCGCGCGCGCGACCGTCGGCGACGAGGTGCTGATCCTCGCGCCGACGACGGCCCACACGGGCGTCAGCTACGGCATCGACTTCGTCCCGCCCGCGCACACCGAGAGCATCCTCCTGGCCGGCGACGAGACCGCCGCGCCCGCGATCGCCGTGATCCTCGAGCAGCTGCCGGCGGAGGCCCGCGGCGTGGTGGTGCTCGAGGTCCCGCACCCCGATGACGCGGCGTACCTGCCCCGTCACCCGGGCTTCGAGTACCGCGTCGGCGCGCGGGGCGACGGTGGACGCCACGCATACCTCGTGCCCGAGGTCGAGCAGGCCGCGGACCGGCTGGCCCCTGAGGGCCGCGGCGGCGAGGTCGAGGAGATCGACATCGACACCGAGACGCTGTGGGAGGTTCCCCGCACGGCGAAGGGCGGCGCGGCTCTCAAGCGCGCAACGCTCTACTCGTGGCTCGCCGGCGAGGCGGGGGCGATCAAGGCGTTGCGCAGGCACCTCGTCGCCGAGCGCGGCGTCGACCGCCGTGCCGTGGCGTTCATGGGCTACTGGCGCCTCGGCAAAGCCGAGAACTGACTCACGCAGCGACGCTCGCGCCGCACGTGGCGAGGAAGCGATCGACCAATTCGCCGATCTCATCTTTCGTGCGTGCTCCGCCGTAGACGTAGAAGTCCGGTCGTACCAATACCGCAACCGCGTCGAGGTCTGCCATCCACGCCTGCAAGTTCCCGTCGATGTCGATGACGTCGACGGCGCTCCCCGAGGCGCCGACGGTGACGATGCGAATTCCACGCTCGCGCAGCGCATCCCTCTGAGCGTCGCCGATGTCCACCGCGTCGTTCACGCCGCTGATCAGAAGGACGCCGTCATGGTGCACGATCGTGTCGAACAGACCGGTTCGCCCGTCGTAGGTGACGGGAGTCTGGATGCTCAACAGCCCGGCCGCTGCGCTCTGATCCGAAGCACCGGCACCGAGCCGTGGAAGCGGTCGGGCGGGCTGTTCGACGCCGGCGAGATAGTCGGAGCGCATCGCCGCGTCTCGATCGGCAGCGGCATTCTCGTCCGTGATGCAGATGACCTCGCCGAGCGCCATCGAACTGGCGATGAAGTGTCGCACATGCTCTTTGCGCTCCGGGCCATACGTGTGCAGCAGTTCCGCGCTCGCCAAGCCGCGCAGGACGAGGCTCAGCTTCCACTCCAAGTTCATGACATCGCGCAAACCGGCGCACATGCCTTGGCCGGCGAAAGGGGGCATCAGGTGGGCGGCGTCACCGGCGATGAACACCCGCCCCCGACTCCAGTCGTCTGCCCAGCTTGCTTGGAAGGTGTAGACGGTGTTGCGTTCGAGTGTCGCCTCAGTGGGCCCGACGCCCCAAGGCTCGAGCAGCCGCCAGGCGGCCGCCTCCGTGCTGAGTTCCTCCGCTGTCTCGTTCGGCAGGCGCATGAATTCGAAGCGTCGGCGTCCCGGGCCGCCGGGGACCAGGGTCGTCGGCCGTTTCGGGTCGCACAATTGCCATGCCGGTGGAGTGAACTCGATGTCGTCGGTCTTCATGACGAGATCGACCACGAGCCAGTCGTGAAAGTACCCAAGATCGGTGCTGGTCCCGCCGATCCATCCGCGCACGAGACTGCGCGCACCATCGGCGCCTACGACGTACGAAGCCCTGACGGTGCGCTCCGCCCCCTCGCCGTCCTGTACAGCTAGTTCCACCCATTCCCCGTGATCCTGGACGCTGACCACGGTTTCACCGTAGACGACGCGAACCGTCGGCTCGCTCTCGACCAGCGCGTGCAAGTGGCGTTCCAGCATCGGCTGATTGATGAAGTTCGAAACGTTCCACCCCGAGGGCCCGCGCCCCCGCCAGTCGAGACGGAGAATCGTGTCGTGCCGAGCGTTGCGCCATTCGTAGAAGTCGTCATAGGGGGCGATGGCCGCAGGCGCATCGGCCGGGCCGGCGCCGACCGCTTGCAGGATGCGACAGGCCTCATCGTCGATGTGGACGGCGCGGGGCAGGAAGTACATGCTTCGCTGCTTCTCCACCACCAGTACGTTGTGGCCGCGCCGCCCGAGTCGGAGGGCGAGCAACCGGCCCACCGGACCGTATCCGACCACGACGACGTCGTAGACCCCGGGGTTCGACACCATTGTCTTCTTCTCCATTCCGTGTCCTCGTGATCAGACTTCGACGGACGGATAGGGTTTGCCGATCCAATGCGCCAGGTTCGCCGCGTACGCACGCTGGAAGGAGAGCGGGCCGCCCTCGCGCGCGTAGTCCTCGTCGTACATCGCGATGTAGATGGTGAGCGTGAGGAAGATGTGCGCGCCCATCTCGAACAAGGCGACATAGTCGTGTTCTTCGAGGGCGGTACGCTCCT